>DASUZP010000082.1:0-6475 GCA_036376775.1 Solirubrobacterales bacterium
GATAGGCGGCACCGCCGCGACGGAGCGCCCGCACCACGAGGGCGCGGCGCCGGGCCACCGACTCCTCCTCGCCCTCGAGGCCGACGACGATCAGACAGCCGCCGCGCTTGCGACGCAGGCCCAGGTAACCGCCAAAGAGGCTGCCGGTCAGGCCGCGCGGGCCCGACAGGGCCAACGAGACCTCGGTCTCCTCCTCGTCGGAGACGCGGATCACATCGGGCAGGCCGGGACCCTGGGCAAGGGTCCGCACGATCTCGGCTCCGGTCTCGAAGCTGTCGGCGATCCAGGCCTCGTAGCGACGCCGGCGCGGCTGTGGCCGGGCCCGGACGGTCACATCGGGGATGACGCCGAAGGTGCCCTCCGAGCCGACGACGAGCTCGCGCAACGAGGGACCGGCCGCCGTGTGGGGGGTCTCCAAGGTGCTCAGCTCGCCGGCGGGCGCGATCAGGCGGACAGAGCTGACCAGCGCGTCGAAGCGACCGTAGCCACTCGAAGCCTGCCCGGCCGAGCGGGTCGCGGCGAAGCCACCGATCGTGGCGTACTCGAAAGATTGCGGGTAGTGGCCGAGGACGACTCCCTGGGCGTTGAGCGCGGCTTCGGCCTCCGGCCCGCGCAGCCCGGCGCCGAGACGGGCGGTGAGCGAGCGCCGGTCGACCTCGACGTCGCGCAGCCGCCCGAGGTCGAGGCTGACCAGGCGCTCGTGGGGGCCGCGCAGCGGCGCAACCCCGCCAACCACGCTGGTCCCACCGCCGTAGGGGACGACGGCGATCCCCCCGGCAGCGCAGATCTCCAGCACCCGTTGCACCGTCTCCACATCGGCAGGCAGCAGGACCGCGTCAGGGGCGGCGTCGAGGCGCCCGCCACGCAGCCTGGCGAGGTCGGCGTAGCCGCAGCCGGTCGCATGTCGCAGGCGATCCTCGGTCGACGCGAAGACGCTCGCCTCGCCGACGGCATCGATCAGGCTCGCCGGCAACGGCTCCGGCGGAGGTAGCTCAAAGCGATCGAGCTCCGCCGCCAGCGGCCAAGCTTCCAGCTCGCCAACCCGCTCACGCAGCACCCCCAGCGCCTCGCTGTCAAGCTCCGGCGCGACAGCGGGATCGCCCCACCCCCACCACTTCGAGTCTCGACGCGGCTGGCTCATCGACTCCTCCCGGTAGGGCTGAAACGTCTTGTACTTTTTCGTCGGGGGCCCGCCGGGCGCCAGCCCGATCGCGATCCACCGAAAAAGTGAAGTGGAACCCCTGCCGGAATAGGCCTCACGGACTTCACGGCGAGCCCCCAAGCGCCGCTTCGAGCCCGTCAAGCGCCTGCTCGAGGATCTTGCCTTGGCCGCCGCGCATCAGCGGCGAACCGAGGCGGGACATGCCGCGCAGCCGCTGCTCGGAGCAGATGCTGACCTCGGTGCCGTCGGCGTCCGCTCGCAGTCCGATCTCGACCAGCGAGCGGCGCAGGTGTCGCTCGAACGGGCTGCCCTCGAGCTGCTGCTCCCAGACATAGCGCTCGCCCTCGGCTGAGCTGAGGCAGCGGTAATCGGCGCGGACGCCGCGCCCCTCGGCCGTCTCCAGCACCTTGGTCCACTGGCTGCGCCTGCCCTCGGGCTTGCGGTCGACGCTCTCGACGCGACTCGTCCGCGGCCACCAGCGCGGCAGGCTGTAAGGATCGGAGACGAGATCCCAGACCTCGCCCAGGGGAGCCGCGATCGTGCGTCGACGGGTTACGCGCGGCACCGGTTGACCGTCAGTCGCCCGCCAGGCGGCGCAGGTCGCGCACCAGCAGCAGATGCTTGAGGTGGCTGACGGTCGCTGCCAGGTTCTCCAAGCTCTCCAGGGCCTCTTTGCGTCGCTCCGGATTGCGCGAGCGCAGCGACGGCCCCAGCAGCGCTTCGAGCAGATTTGCCTCGCGGTCGGCGGAGGAACGGAAGACGCGCAGGTTGCGGGCACCGACACCGACCCTGGAGAGCTCGTTTGCGGCGCGGACGATCTCGCGGTCGGTCTCGTCGTAGACGGTCTTTCCGTCGCGCTTCTCGGGCTGGACGATGCCGAAGTTCTCCAGCTCGGCGATCAGCTCGGAGCGGGCGCCGGTCTCCTCGATCACCTCCTCCAGCGTCAGGTAGGCGCTGGAGGTGTTGACGAGGATCGCCCGCCGCACCGCGCCCGCGGCCGGACGCCGGTCGCCGCCGCCCCCGCCGAGGTCGATGTCGCCGCCGGCGGCGAGCTCCTGGCGGATCACCCGCAGCGGCAGGAACTCGTCGCGCTGCAGGCGCAGGATCGTGCGCAGCCGCTCGACGTCGGACTGGCTGTAGAGGCGGTAGCCGCCCTGCGTGCGGCGCGGCGTCAGCAGCTTCTGGTCCTCGAGATAGCGGATCTTCGAGATCGAGATGTCGTCGAACTCGTTCTGCAGGATCTTGCAGACGGCGCCGATCGTCAGCGCCTTCCGCGGTCGCGAGTCGCGCTGGCGGACCTGCTGTTCGGACACTGCCATCGTCGCTCCCTTACTTCTCCAGGTAGCTCAGCTTGTACTTGCCGACCTGAATCTCGTCGCCGTCGGCGAGGCGGTGCGACTCGATCCGGCGCCGGTTGACGTAGGTGCCGTTGAGCGAGCCGAGGTCGTCGATGTAGAAACCGTCGCGCCGCCGCACCAGCAGGGCGTGGTTGCGGGAGACGGTGACGTCGTCGAGGAAGACGCCCGCGTCGGGGCTGCGGCCGATGCTGACCCGATCCTCGGTGACCGTGAAACTCTCCCCCGCCCGGCCGCCGCCGGAGCGGATGACCAGCGCCGCGCCGCTGGTCTCGAGAACCTGGTCGATGTCGATCGGCTGCATCTCACCGGTGTCGTCGACGGTGTAGGTCATCGTCGTCGGCTCGTCGGCCTCGTCTTTGGGACCGCCCAGGTAGGCGCCGCACTTCTGGCAGTAGTTGGCCCCCTCGGGGTTGACGAAGCCGCACTCCGGACAGTGGATCGCCATCGAATCGGCTCCGGCCTCAGGCGGCCGCGTCGTCCTCCGGCGGGCTCTGCTGTGCCTTGCCGGCGAGGATGTCGGTCAGCTGGGCGACGTCGTCTCCCGAGATCAGCGAGTCGCCGCTTTCGCGTTTGTGTCGCAGCCGGTTGACCAGCTCGGCTCGCAGGATGTCGATCTTGCCGTGCAGGACCCGGCGTTTGTAGGAGATCTCGTTCTCCTCGGTCGTGAGCTTGTCGATCAGGTCCTTCAGCTCTTCGTCGCTGAGCGAACCGAGATCGGGAAAGGTGTCCTCCATATCGCTCCTTGGATTGGGAGGTTTTCGCCTCCGTTGGCCGCTACGCGGATTATAGGTTGCCCGGCCCAAGGTTCAACTGCAGGTTGAAGGTTATGGAGCCTGAGAGGTTCCTTGCGCCCTGCGTTCGCTCACGGTCCGCAGCCCCGTCCGGGCGTAGAGGACCGTGGCCAGGATCGCCAGCGCGACGCCGACGATCAGCAGCGCCGCGGGTACCCAGCCGGCGAAGACGAGGGCGAAGAAGATGCCGCCCATGATCGGGAAGACCGAGATCCGGCCGGGCCAGTTGACGGAGATCTCGACGCCGTGGCGCAGGCCGTACTGGGCGATCAGGAGCATCGCCAGCTCGCGCGCGACGAGCAGGGCCAGAGCCCAGCGCGGCAGCAGCTCGAAGTGCCAGCAGACGACGGCGCCGGAGAGGATCGTCAGCCGGTCGATCAGCGGGTCGAGCAGCGCCCCGAGACGGCTGTACTGGCCGGTCACCCGGGCGAGGAAGCCGTCGACGTAGTCGCCCGCGGCGATCAACCAGAAGAGCGCCGCCGAGGCGACGCTGCGGCCGTCGCCCGATTCGAAGGCGAGGTAGAGGAAGACCGGCAGCCCGGCCAGGCGCAGATAGCCGACCAGGTTGGGCAGCGTCCAGGGGTTGAGCGGTTCGCCCTCGCGCGTCTGTCGTGGTGGCGGCCCGCTGCGGTCGAGGCCGAAGAGGCGGCGGATACGGCCGCGCCCGAAGGGGGCTGCCTCAGGCATCCTCGCCCTGCAGCAGGGCGAGGGCGCGCTCGCCGGCCTCGCTCACCGGCAACTCGTGCTCGGCACCGCCGGCGCGCTCGCTCGCCTCGACGATGCCTTTGGCGAGGCCGCGGCGGCCGACCACCACCCGCAGCGGGCAGCCGAGCAGCTCGGCGTCGGTGAGCTTCTCCCCCGGGCCGGCGTCGCGGTCGTCGTAGAGGACCTCCGCCCCGCCCTCGCGCAAGGAGCCGTAGAGGCTGTCGGCCGCCTCACGCTCCGGCTCCCCCGCCTTGGCGAGCGAGACCAGCTGCACCTGCCAGGGGGCGAGGCCGGCCGGCCAAACGATGCCGCGCTCGTCCGCCCCCTGCTCGATCGCCGCAGCGACGATCCGCGCCGGGCCGATCCCGTACGAGCCCATCGCGATAGGTCGCTCGACGCCGCTCTCGTCGAGGTAGGTCGCCCCCAGCGGCTCGGAGTAGCGCGTGCCGAGCTTGAAGATGTTGCCGATCTCGATCGCCGGTTCGATCTCGATCGTGCCGCCGCCGGGGGCGGTGTCGCCCGCCTCGACCGAGCGCACGTCCATCTCCTCGAACTCGAAGTCGCGGCCGGGCTGGATCCCACGCAGGTGGGTGTCGGGCTGGTTGGCGCCGGTGACGAAGGAGCCACCAAGGATTGCCGCATCCTTGATCACCGGCAGCGTGGCGCCGACCGGGCCGACGAAGCCAACGGGGCCCAGCTCCGCCTCGATCTCCTCGACGCTCGCCTGTCGGAAGTCGGCCCCGAGCGCATTGCGCAGCTTGATCTCGTTGAGGCGATGATCGCCGCGGATCAGCACGAGCACCATGCCGCGGCCCTCGACCACGACCGGCAGTGACTTGATCAGCGCCCCAGGCGGAAGCTCAAGCCCGCCTGAGACCTCCTCGATCGTCGCCTGGCCGGGCGTCGCAACGGCCTCGGGGGCATCCAGCACCGGCGGCAGTTCGACCGCCTGCGCATCGGCCGAGGCGACCTCGACGTTTGCCGCGTAGCCGGGCGCAAGGGCGACCTCGTTCTCGCCCGCCGGACAGGGTGCCATGTACTCGTGGGCGCCGGAGCCGCCCATCATCCCGACGTCGGACTCGACCCGGTGCCAGCGCAACCCACAGCGGTCGAAGATCCGCGCGTAGGCCTCGCTCTGCAGCTCGTAGGAGCGCGCCAGCCCCTCCTCGTCGCGATCGAAGGAGTAGGCGTCCTTCATCGTGAACTCGCGCGTGCGCAGGACGCCGGCGCGAGGGCGCGGCTCGTCGCGCTCCTTGGTCTGGATGTGGAACAGCATCAGCGGCAGGTCGCGGTACGAGCGCACCTCGCGGGCGACATGGTGGGTGATGCACTCCTCGTGCGTCATCGCCAGCACCATCGGCGCGCCCTTGCGGTCCTCGAGCTTGAACAGCTCGTCGATCGCGTAGCGCCCGGTCGTCTTCCACGGCTCGGCGGGTTGCAGGACGGGCATCAGCATCTCCTGGCAGCCGATCCCCTCCATCTCCTCGCGCAGGATCGCTTCGACTTTGCGCACGACCCGCCAGCCGGCGGGCAGATAAGTCCAGAGCCCGGCCCCCAGCTGGCGGATGAGTCCCGCCCGCACCATCAGCTTGTGCGACACGGCCTCCGCATCGGAAGGCGGGTCCTTCAGCGTCGGCAGGAACGTCTGGCTCAAGCGAGTCACTACGGGAAACCTATCCACTAGTAAGGCGGATGGTGGCCGACAGGACGTTTACCCCCCAGCGGGCGGGTCCTGTCGTCGGGTGGGGGTGCCCTTCTTGTGCTGCGATCTGCGCCGGGCAGAGGGACAATGCCCAAGTTGGATGTGACCTTGCCCTCCGCAGACTCCGCACGGCGAAGGACACCCCCACCCGACGCCACCCGCCCGAGGAGCGCTATGCGCGGGTGAACCGCCGTCCTGCCGTGGGGGAAGCTTGCTCGTCTAGGAGAACGCGGTCCGACTCGCCCTTCTGAGCTGCTTCGTGCTCGAGCTTCGCGATCTTCTCCGGGGTGAGGTCACCGGCATTTTCCCGCTCGATGCGGGCAACCCACTCGGCGCCCTCCTGGGACTCGGCCTCGTCGAACTCAACCTCGCCGCGGTCGAGCGACTTGTCGATCTCCTCAAAAAGGGTGTCGACCAACTGAGCTTGAGGCACCTTGCGCAAAGGCTTGCCCCCGGCGAAGATCAAGCCCTCGTTCTTGGCTCCCGCAATGCCGAAATCCGCGTGTGAGGCCTCGCCGATGCCGTTGACGGCGCAGCCCAGAACCGCCACCTCGACCGGCTCGGCGTAGCTTTCCAGCCGCTGCTCGATTTCGGCGACGACCGAGTCCATGTCGAACTGCAGGCGGCCGCAGGTCGGGCAGGCGATCAGCACCGGGCCGCGCTCGCGCAGCTGCAGCGCCTTGAGGATCTCCCAGGCGACCTTGACCTCCTCCTCGGCGTGGAAGGTCGAGAGGCTGATCCGGATCGTGTCGCCGAT
>DASUZP010000083.1:0-14923 GCA_036376775.1 Solirubrobacterales bacterium
TAGGCCGGGTCGGCGACCGGCAGCTCCGCCTCGACGCCGGCCTCCGGGGTGATCAGAATCGCCCCCTCGCCGGTCGCGTAGGCCTCCTCGCCGTGCTGGACCACGTCCATACCGAGCGCCTCCTGGTGCTCGGTGGCCCGCAGCGGCATCGCCAGCCCGATCAGCTTCAGCAGGACGAAGGTGGCGGTGAAGGCGTAGACGGGGGCCGCCAGTGCCGCCAGCGCCTGGTCGCCGAGCTGAGCCGCGTTGCCATAGAAGAGACCGTCGGAGACGCCGTTCCAGGCGAGCTCGGCGAAGAAGCCGATGAAGAGGATGCCGAAGAACCCCGCTATGCCGTGCGCGGCGAGGACGTCGAGGGTCTCATCGACCCGCGTCCGCGTCCGCCAGACGATGATCGCGTAGCTGGGCAGGGCCGCGAGGGCGCCGAGCGCCATCGCCCAGCCGGGGCTGATGAAACCGCCGGCCGGGGTGATCGCGACGCAGCCGACGATGATCGCCGTCGCTGCCCCGATCGCCGTCACTTTGCGCCCGCGGATCAGATCGAGAGCGAACCAGACGACGAGCGTGCAGGCGGGGCAGAGCAGGGTGTTGGTGAAGGCGAGCACGCTGGCGTCGCCGGTCGAGAAGCCGCTGCCGCCGTTGAAGCCGAACCAGCCGAACCAGAGCAGACCCGCGCCGAGCAGCACGTACACCGCGTTATGGGGGAGGAGCGCCTGGCGCCCGTAGTCCTTGCGGGCGCCGACGACCAGTGCCGCCGCCAGGGCTGAGAAGCCCGAGCCCATCTCCACCGGGACGCCGCCGGCGAAGTCGAGGGTGCCGCCGGCCTGCAACCAACCGCCGCCGAATGCCCAGTGGGCGAGCACGGCGTAGACCAGCACCGACCAGAGGGCGGCGAAGACGAGGAACGCGCTGAAGCGCATGCGCTCGACCACCGCGCCGGAGACGAGGGCGACGGTGATGATGCAGAAGGTCGCCTGAAAGGCCATGAAGACGAGCTCGGGGATCGTCGTTCCGTCGCGCGGGAGGAAGTCGACCCCGTTGAGGAAGGCGTTGCCGAAGCCGCCGACGATGCTGCCGTCGCCGTCGAAGGCGATCGAGTAGCCGACCGCGGCCCAGGTGACGGTTGCGACGGCGATCGCCGCAGCACACATCATGAAGGTGTTGAGCGTGTTCTTCGAGCGCACGAGACCCGCGTAGAAGAGTCCCAGCGCCGGGGTCATCATCAGCACCAGCGCGGTTGCGACCAGCATCCAGGCGGTGTCGCCGGTGTCGATCCCCGCGGCCGCGGTGACGATCGCCGCCGTCATCGCTTGTCCACCGGGGTGACGGCGCCCATGTCGGTATCGCCGGTGCGGATGCGCACCGCCCGATCGAGCGGCACGACGAAGATCTTGCCGTCGCCGACTTCGCCGGTGCGGGCGCCCTCGCAGAGGGCATCGACCGTCGGCTGGACGAACTCGTCTGAGACCGCGATCTCCAGCCTGACCTTCTCGGAGAGGCCCATCTGAACCGTCGTGCCACGGTAGGTCTCGACCCGCTCCAGCTCACCCCCGTGGCCCTGCACGCGGCTCATCGAGACCCCGCGCACGTCGGCTCGGAACAGCGCCTCCAGGACGTCGTTTGCCTTCTCCGGTCGGACGATGCCGATCACCAGCTTCACGCTCTCCCCTTTCCCAGCTGCCGGGCGATACCGGCGAAAGCCTATTCGGTCGGGTTGTGATTGAGCAGTTCGGGATACTTTGCGGCGATGAAGATGCGCGCCGCGGTGCTCGAGGAGTTCGGCAAGCCACTCGGGGTCCAGGAGGTCGAGCTTGCCGAGCCGCGCGCCGGCGAGGCTCTCGTCCGCCTCGTCGCCTGCGGCGTCTGCCACACCGATCTCTACACCGCTTCGGGCGCCGATCCGTCCGGATACGCGCCGACGGTGCTCGGTCACGAGGGAGCCGGCGTGGTCGAGCGGGTCGGCCCGGACGTGACCTCGCTTTCCGCCGGCGACCATGTCGTCACCCTCTTCTCGCCACAGTGCGGCGAGTGCGTCCACTGCCTCGATCCGCGCACCAACCTCTGCCTGGCGATCCGCGAGCAGCAGAACAAGGGCTTCCTCCCCGACGGCACCACCCGCATCTCACGCGACGGGGACGGCGTCCGTCATTTCATGGGCTGTTCGACCTTCGCCGAGTACACCGTGATGCCGGAGATCGCCCTGGCCAAGGTCAACCCCGAGGCGCCGTTCGAGCACGCCTGCCTCTTCGCCTGCGGCCTCTCGACCGGCCTCGGGGCGGCAATCAACACCGCCGCCGTACGTCCGGGCAGCACCTGCGTCGTCTTCGGCGCGGGAATGGTCGGCCTGGGGGCCGTCGCCGGCTGTCGGCTGCAGGGCGCCGAGCGCATCGTCTGCGTCGACCTCTCCGTCGATCGGCTCGAGCTGGCCCGCGGCCAGGGGGCGACGGAGACGATCGAGGGCGGTGTAGACGCGGTCGAGGAGATCCTCGAGATGACCGGCGGCTTCGGCGCTGACTACACCTTCGAGGCGACCGGCAACGTCGCCGTGATGCGCCAGGCAGTCGAATCCGCGCGCATGGGGTGGGGATTGTGCACCGTCGCCGGAGTGGCCGGCAAGGGGGAGACCCTGGACGTGATCCCTCGCCTCCTGATCACCGGCCGCCGCATCGCCGGTTCCTCGTTCGGCGGCGTCAAGGGGCGTGACCAGGTTCCCCTCCTGATCGACCGCTACATGGCCGGCGAGATCGACGTCGCGCCCTTCATCTCCCACCGCCTGACCCTCGACGAGGTCAATCGGGGCTTCGAGTTGATGGAGGCCCAGGACGGGATCCGCAGCGTGATCGAGCTCGGCGCACGATGATAGGGTGCTCGTCCGAGCGATCAGGAAACGTCTAGGCAACGGTTCGGCCGCTGACCAAGTCGACCAGGTGGAGGGGAAGCACATGCGAAACGTCATTGCTGTCTTGACGGCGATTTCACTCGCCTTGGGGATCGCTTCCCCCGCAAATGCTTTCGAAGGGGGCGGCCGCAAACCGAGCGAAGCTCCCCTGATCGCGATCGGCCAGCACTACGTGGGTCAGCTGAACAATCACGCGAACGATGCCAATTTCGGCGGCAACCGGGAGGTAGCAATCTGGCGCCTGCCGCCGCTGACCACCCGCGACGTCGTCACCGTCAACTGGCACAGCGTGCCGTTCACGAACGACAGCGGTTCGTTCCCGGTCTGTCTCTACCTCGCCCAGGGGATCGACGACTACAACTGGGGAACCGTCGCGGGCGAAACGGTGGGATACCGCAGCTGCTACCAGGAAGGCCCCGTGTATTCGCTCTCTGGCAGCGGCACCGCGCAGACGTCGATCACGGTGCAGGAAACGAATGCGACCTCTTCGTACCTCGAGTTCACCTCCTACGCCAACCGCGAAACCCCTACCTCGCTCGAAACCTATCCCTACGACTTCACCGTCGAACCGATCCACCACTACCTGGGTCTTGCTCTGCGCCCGGTGCAGCGCGTTGCCGCGAACGGCGCCCTCTACGCCACCGCCAATCTCGCCAACGGCTCGCCCGCGCCCGACGGTCTTGGCTTCAATCTCAACGTGACCTGGTCCGGCGGTGGCAGCGCGAGCTACACCGGGACCAGCAGCGGCGGCACGATCGGCTTCCAGCTCGCGCTCCCCGAAACCGCCCAGGGCAAGCAGGCGAAGTTTGTCGTTTCCCATCCGGCGGATGCCGAGTACCAGGCTGTCACGAGCCCCGATCTTCAGGCCATGGTCGCCAAGTCCAATATCGCGGTCCCCGCGGTCTCTGCCTGCACGCTGGCTACGCGGCACGCACAGTCTCTGGCCAGGCAGTTCAAGCGAGTGAAGAGGAACGCGAGCTTTGCCCGCGGCAGGGCTCGACGCCGCCTGCGACACCGGGCGCGACGGGTGGGCAATGAACTGCGCGTTGCTCGGTTGAAGGCGAGCCAGGCCTGCCCTTAGTTTCTAGCGGCTGGCGGTCGCCGTGGCGTTGGTGTAGGTGGTGCCTTCGGAGGTCGCGGCGGTGATCGTGTCGGTGTAGGCACCGCTCGCTCTCGATGTGTAGGTGAACTGGGTGCTGGATTCGGCGGCGCCGGCGCCGCCGATCGCCAGGGGACTGCCGGTGACAGTGCCGCCGCTGGCGGTGACTTTGACCGCGTGGCCGCTGCCCAGGGCGGCGATCGTGTTGCCGAGGCTGTCGGTGACGGCGACGTTGGCTTTGACCGTGCCGTTGTTGCCCAAGGCCGTGACGGTGCAGGTGAAGAGACAGCCCGCGCCGATGCTGCCGGCGCTGATCGTCACGTTGGTAAGCGCAAGCTTCGCCGCGGCGGCAGTTTTCACCGTGACCGTTAGACCCGCCGAGGTGGAGATCGAGCCGTCGGTAGCCGCGATACTTGCCGTTTCTGCCTTGTTGAGTTTCATCACCCCGTTTTTCGACGACGCGACCGCGGCGATCCCCGAGCTGAAGGTGAGCGCAGTCGCGGTACCGAAGGCGGTCGCCGTGCCGCTGGAGTTGACCACCGTCGGGGCGGTTCCGCTGGGGCTTGCCGCTGCCCCGGAGAAGGTGATGTTGTGCGAACCGGTGTAGGCCGTCGCGGTGTTGCCGAAGGCATCGAGAGCGGTGGTGGTGAGGTTGTCGGTAGCCCCTGCCGTCGGCGTCGTCGAGGCGGCGCTGAGCGAGAGCTTGGAGGCGTTGGCGGCGACCACGGTGACCGCGCTCGCCGCGCTCGTCAGCGAGCCATCGCTGACTTTGAGGCTGGTCGAACCGCTCTTGTAGAGCATCATCGTGCCGTTGCCGCCCCCGACGACACTCGCGATCCCGGCGCTGAAGGAGATCGCCGTCGCGCTGCCGAAGGCGGTGGCGACGCCGGAGCTGTCGGTGACAGTGGGTATTTCGCCACTGGGACTTGCAGACGCACCCGAGAAGGTGAGGCTGTGGGAGCCGGTGTAGGTCGTCGCCGTGTTGCCGTAGGTATCGAGGGCCGTCGTCGTCAGATCGTCGGAGCTGCCGGCAATCGGGGTGGTCGAGGCGGCGCTCAGCGAAAGTTTCGTCGCGGGGCCGGGGGTCACTGTAACCGCGAGTCCCGTTTCGCTGGCGATCGATCCGTCGCTGACCGAGATGCTGGTCGCGCCGGCGCGGTAGAGCTTCATCGCGCCGTTTTTCGATGACGAGACGGTCGCGACTCCCAGGGTGAAGGAGATCGCCGTCGCGCTGCCGAAGGCGACGGCCGTACCCGAACTGTTGGCGACAGTGGGGTTGGTGCCGCCGGGGCTGGCGGAGGCCCCCGAAAAGGTGAGGCTGTGGGAGCCGGTGTAGGTCGTCACCGTACTGCCTTTTTCGTCCAGCGCCGCGATCGTCAAGTTGTCGGCGACACCTACCGCCGGAGTCGAGGACGCCGCGCTGAGGCTCAGCCGTGTCGCTGCGCCAACGGTCACTTTTGCCTGGGTGGATCCGCTGGTCGCGTTCCAGGAGCGCCACTTCGCCGTCACCGTGTAGGTGTGGGTGCCGACCCCGACCGCGCTGTCGGTGCAGCTGGTCACGCTCGCCGGCGAGGAGACACTTGGACAGTTGCCTTCTGGTTTGTCCCCATCGCGGGAGACCGAATAGCTGACCGTGCCCGATCCAGGCGGGGTGACTGCACTCCAGGTCAGAGCCACGGTCCCGCCCACCGCCGGAGTCGCCGAGGAGATCGACGGGGCGGAGAGTTTCGATACCCCCGCGTTTGCGTCACCGGCTCCGCTGGTCGAAAAGTAGGCGAGGGCGGTGCCGCCGACGAGGCTGACGGCAACCAATACTGCGGTAACGCCGGCAGGTAGGAGCCGTCTCATCCGCGGGCGCTTCCCTTGAACTCGAGGGGAAATTGCGCCCCCTGGCAGGCGTCCTGGTTGACCGGGAGGTCACGCAACTGCAGCATCGGTGGCAGGACGCCGCGCGCCGGCAGTCTGATCGCGCCCTGCGGCGGCACTGCGAGCGGCGCCGAGCGCGATGCGTTGGATTGGTCGATCGCGAGGTTGTCGGTGCTGGCGCATCCCGGCGGGTCGGCCGCGACCGAGACCTCCAACCGGGTGACGAATATCGGCACCGGATTGGGATTCTGCACAGTCAGTGGCAGGGCGACGGGATCCGCGCCGGGGAAGAGCGCGGTCAATCCCGACAGGTCCGGCACGATCGAGAAGTCCTTGGTTTCAAGGATCGTCCAGCGGAACCTGGTAGTCGCGCTGCGGCGGTCGCGGCGATCCACGGCGCGGACCGAGAACGAATGGCGACCGACACCGACCCTCGCGAAGGAGATCGGCGAGCGGCAGATCTTCCAGGCGGTGCGATCCAGGCGGCACTCGAAACGCACGCCCGGCTGGCGGTCGGTGAAGCCGAAGCGGGCGCCGATCGAGGTCGCCTGGGCTTTGGGACCCTTGGTGATCCGTGGCTTGGGTGGACGTGGCCCAGCGCGATCTACTCCACCGGACGCGGGCTGTGTCCGTGTCGTCGCGTAGGCGACCGCGGCGAAACAGCCGCCGATCGCGGTCGCCACGACCAGCGCCCTGATGCTGTCACGGCCGCCACGGCCCATACCGAGATCGCCTCACCCGGGGACTAGTTATTGGTCAGGTGCAGCGTCACCGTCGCCCCTTGGCAGGCGTCCTGGCTGACCCCGGTTTCGTTCATCGTCAGGGTCCCCGTCGGGGTGACGCTCTGGCCGTTGCCGGTCGCGAAGACATGGTTGACGGTCACCGCGGGCATCGAGAAGTCAGGATTGCCGCCGCCGATCGTCGTGCTGCAGGTCGAGTGGCCGGCGTCGACGGTGATGCTGCTCAGAGTGATCGTGCCGACCCGCTGCGATCCCGAGGAGGGGTTGTCGACGGTGAAGCTGACCGGCGAAGAAGTCCCCGGATAGAGATTCGAGGACACGGTCGCGTGGAGAGTTACGGCAGAGCTCGAGCCGACCGTCGCGGTCCCGGTCCCTGAGCCGGACGACGTGAAATATGCCAGCGCGACACCGGCGACTGCCAGCGCGCAGGTGCAGCCGAGCGCTATCGACGCGCGCCTCTTGATGGTCCGGGACATTGCTTTCCTCTCTCGTGGGTCGTCGGAGCGGGTGCTCCGCGGTGTCGGGACATCGGCGCGCTCCCGCCGGAACTTGAGCCGCGAATGGGCAATCAGTTTCCCCCGTCTTGTACATCTCGTACAAGCGCACGCGAGGGCCGGCTGGAACTGCCACAGTTGACGCCCCGAGGGCTGGGTACTAGCGTGTGTACGGGAGGTTGAGGATGACCACAGGGGAGTCTCCGTCATCGTGTTTTGAGTTCGGCCCGCCACGGCGCGGTGCCTGGTGAGCCGCTTGGGGGATGGCCATACCAAGTCGTTGGCGACGATCCGGGTTGAGCTGGTCGAGCGCCTGCGAGAGCGGTTGGCGGAGATCGAAGACGCGATTTTCGCCCGCGCGCGCACCCTCTCGGAGTCGGTGGGGGTGGAAGACGCCGAGTATGTGGCGGGGCTGCGGGCGACGGTCAGCGAATCGGTGGAATTCGCCCTCGCCCACATCGAGAAAGGGGAGGAGTGGATGGGCCCGATTCCCTCCACCGCCGCCGAGCAGGCGCGGCGCTCGGCGCGCGCCGGCGTGAGGCTGGACACGGTCCTGCGCCGCTACGCCGCCGGCGACCGGCTGCTCGGCGACTTCATCATGGACGAAGCCGACCGCTTTCCAAGCCAGGAGCTGCGCGCGGTGCTGCGCGCGCATGGGCCCCAGGTCGATCGACTGATGGCCGCCGTGGCGACCGAGTACATGGACGAGGTCGCGCGGATGAGACGCTCGCCGACCCAGCGCCTGGCCGAACGGGTCCAGCGCCTGGTCGGCGGCGAGAGCCTCACCGACGTCGGCAGCCTCGAGTACACCTTTGAGGCCTGGCACCTCGGCATGATCGTCAAGGGCACCACGGCCGAGGCCTGCGTGCGCTCCCTGGCGGCGGGGCTCGACAGCCAGGTCCTGATCGTACCCCGGGGCAGTGGGATCGTCTGGGCGTGGCTCGGCGCCCGCCGGCCGATGGAAGTTCCCGAGGTCGAGCGCCTGCTCTCCGACGACCTCGCCGGGGATTCGTCGCTCGCGGTCGGCGAGCCGCGCAGTGGGCTCGACGGCTGGCGATTGACCCACCGCGAGGCGCAGGCGGCGCAGGAGGTGATGCTGCGTAAGCCGCAGCGGCTGACCCGCGCCCGCGACGTGATCCTACTCGCCGCCGTGCTGCGCGACGATGCCCTCACCAGGTCGCTGTTCGAGACCTACCTGGCGCCGCTCGAGGGCCATGGCGATTCCGGCGCGGTCCTGCGCGAAACCCTGCGGGCCTACTTCTCGGCCGGACTCAATGCGGCCACTGCGGCGGCTGCGCTGGCAGTCGATCGCCACACGGTCCAGCGTCGCCTGCGCAAAGTCGAGGAGGCGCTTGGCCGGCTGCTTCCGGACTGCCACACCGAGCTGGTGGTGGCGCTGAGCCTGGAGGAACTCGAAGTGGATGCGGACCCAGCCTCCAGTCGGCCTGTCGCCGAGGTCTGAGGAGCCGCCGGGGGACCCGGCGCGACAAGATGGCCTAGCCAGGGTCGGCGCACGCGCCACATTGGGGTACTGGCGGTTGAACCCTCAGTGATACATATGAGTGCCCGTCAGGGGAGACGCCTATAAGTGCCCCACTGGGCGACGCGTCTAGTAGCCAAAACATCCTCAATCCGCTGGTCTCGAGATGCCTATGACTGGGTCACCCAATGCCGTCAAAACTCCCCCGTCTCAACTCTCCTCAGGAGAGCGAGCGGGCCAGTCGTTGGCGCCGACGGGGCCGAAAGCGGGCCGTTCGTCCAGCGCTCTGTCGAAAATCGCCTGGGTCCCGCAGCGCGATCTGGGCCACTCCGACTGGCTGGCGGCGGGGCGCCGGCTGGGAGCGATCGGTCGCTGCAGTCAGTGGTGGATCGGCGACTGGGTTCGCTACGGAACCGCCAGGTGGGGGGAGAAATACGCCGAGGCCGCCCGGGTCACAGGCTATGACGTCGCAAGTCTGAGGAACATGGCATGGGTCGCGTCGCGATTCGGTTTGTCACTACGTAATGACAAATTGACCTGGAGTCACCATGTCCTCCTGGCGCCGTTGGAGACCGCCGAACAGGTGCAATGGCTGCGGCGAGCGAGCGAGCAGAGACTCTCGGTCGCCGACCTGAGGCTCGAGCTGCGCGCCTTGCGCGACGGCGAGGAGAAGTCGTCCCAGGGCGCCGCGGTGGCGACGCGGGACAGTAACGAGACTGCAGTCTGCCCGCATTGCGGGCACTCGCTGCGCTCGCCTTGAATTTGCTTTCGATCGCAATCACGTAGCCCAGCGGTGGGCGGGGGTGGGGGAGATGAGCAGCGCAACGGGGATCGCGGGGACCTTGACCGACCGGACGGAGGATGCCTGCACCCCCCTGGGGCGGCTCGAGCGGCTCTGCGACGCAGGCTCGCTGGAGGTGATCCGCTCGTCGGTCATGTCGACCCGGGTCGGGGCGCTCGCCCAGCCCGGCGACGGGGTGACCGCCGGGATCGGTCGCATCGACGGCCGACCGGTGGCCTGCTACGCGCAGGACGCGAAGTTCCTCGGCGGCTCGCTCGGCGCGGCTCACGCCGAGACGATCGATCGGCTGCTGCAGCTTGCCGGGCGCTCGCACTTGCCGGTGGTGAGCATCATCGAGTCGGGCGGCGCCCGCATGCAGGAGGGGACGGCGGCGCTCTACGGCTACGGGCGGATCTTCCGTCAGAACGTGCTGCTCTCGGGCAAGGTGCCCCAGATCTCCGTGATCGCCGGACTCGCCGCCGGGGGCGGTTGCTACTCGCCCGCCTTGACCGACTTCGTGGTGATGACCGAGGGCGCGGCGATGTTCCTCACCGGGCCCGCCGTCGTCCGCGACGTCGCCGGCGAGGAGGTCGGCATGCAGGAGCTGGGAGGGCGCTGGGTCCACGAGCGCAACGGTGTCTGCGATTTCGTCATGCCCAGCGAGAACTCTGCCGTGGACCTCGCGCGCGAGCTGCTCGGGTACCTGCCGCAATACGCCGGCGGCGAGCTGCCGCAGGCAGCGGCTGCCGCCCCGCAGTTGAGCGACCCGGGCGAGTGCGTGCCGCACTCGCCGCGTCGCGTGTACGACGTGCGCGCGGTCAGCGACGGCATCGTCGACGCAGGCTCGCTGCTGGAGGTGGCGCCGCGCTGGGCGCGCAACGTCGTCACCGGACTCGCGCGGATCGAAGGTCGGCCGGTCGGCCTGATTGCGAACCAGCCGCGCTACCTCGGCGGTGTGCTCGACACCGAGTCTTCGCAGAAGGCCGCGCGCTTCGTCTCCAGTTGCGATGCCTTCGGTCTACCCCTGCTGGTGCTCGTCGACACACCCGGCTTCATGCCCGGGGTGCAGCAGGAGCGCGCCGGCGTGATCCGCTTCGGCGCTTCGCTGGTGCGCGCCTTTGCCGCAGCCACCGTGCCGCGGGTGACAGTCGTCCTGCGCAAGGCCTTCGGCGGCGCCTTCATCGCGATGAACTCGCGCGGCCTCGGGGCCGATCTGGTCTTTGCCTGGCCGCGGGCGGAGATCGGCGTGATGGGCGCCCACCCCGCGACCGGGATCATCCACCGGCGCGAGCTCGCCGCCGCCGACGATCCCGACGCCCGCCAGGACGCGCTCTCGGCGGCCTACGCCCAGGAGCACCTCGGGGCCGACGTCGCAGCGGCCGGGGGGTTCGTCGACGAGGTGATCGAGCCACATGAGACGCGTGCCCGGGTGGCCGGGGCGCTCGCGGCGCTGGCGGGTCGTGACCGGTGAGATTCCAGCTCCGACCTTGACCAACCGGATGCTATTCGCGGTCAGCGACCTGCACGTTGACCACCCCGAGAACCGCGACGTCGTCGACGGGCTGCGACCGCGCCTGGACGGCGACTGGCTGATCGTCTGCGGCGACGTCGCCGACTCGCCCGACGAGGTCGAGTGGGCGCTGGGGATTCTGCGCGAACGCTTTGAGCGGGTGATCTGGACGCCGGGCAACCACGAGCTGCTGGCGAATCGCGACGACCCACCCGGGTTGCGCGGCGAGCAGCGTTACCTGCATCTGGTCGAGCGTTGCGCGCGGATCGGCGTCACCACCCCCGAGGACCCTTTCCCGATCTGGGACGGCGAAGGCGGGCCCGCCCAGATCGCGCCGCTCTTCCTCCTCTACGACTACAGCTTCGGGCGCAACGTCGGCGCGACCCGGGAGGAGTCGCTGCAGCGCGCCTACGACGCCGGCGTGGTCTGCGTCGACGAGTTCCTGCTCCACCCCGATCCATACCCGAGCCGGCAGGCCTGGTGCCAGGCCCGGGTGAAGGAGGCGGAGCGGCGCCTGGCGACCAGCGACCCGAGTCTGCCGATGGTTCTGATCAACCACTTCCCCCTGCTCGACGAGCCGACCCGCGTTCTCCGCCACCCGGAGTTCGCCCAGTGGTGCGGGACGATGCGCACCGCCGACTGGCATCGCCGCTTTCGCGCCGCCGCCGTCGTCTACGGGCACCTGCACATACCGCGCACGACATGGCACGACGGGGTGCGCTTCGAGGAGGTCTCGCTGGGCTATCCACGCGAGCGTCGTCACCGCCGCCGGCAGTACGCGCCGCGCCGGATCCTGCCGGAGCCCGCGCGTGCTTGAGCGGATCCTGCCGGTCACCGCCACGGTGCGGGCGACTCGGGAGGATCTGGACACCGAGCTGTTTCCGGAGGAGGAGGCGGCGATCGAGCGGGCGGTCGAGAAGCGCCGCCGCGAGTTCGTCACGGCGCGCGCCTGTGCCCGCGAGGCGCTGGCGCAGCTCGGACAGCCGCCCAGGCCGATCCTCTCAGGGCCGCACGGCGAGCCGCTCTGGCCATCGGGAATCGTCGGCAGCATCACCCACTGCGACGGCTACCGGGCCTGCGCCGTCGCCCCCGCCTGCGACCTGCTGACGATCGGCGTCGACGCCGAGCCCGATCTGCCTCTGCCGGATGGCCTGCTCGGCGATATCGCTCTGCCCGAGGAGCGCCTGCTGCTGCGCGAGCTCGCCCGGCAGGCGCCGGGGACGCATTGGGACCGGCTGCTGTTCAGCATCAAGGAGTCGATCTACAAGGCCTGGTTCCCGCTGGCCGAACGCTGGCTCGGCTTCGAAGACGCGGTCGTCTCGATCAGCTGGGAGCGGCAGAGCTTTTCGGCCCACGTGCTGGTTCCAGGCCCGGTTGTCGACGGGCACGAGCTGCGCAGCTTCCGCGGCAGCTGGTTGGCTGCCGAGGGCCTGGTGATGGCGGCAATCGCACCGGCGGCCACCCGGACCGGGTAATTCGCCCGACGAAGAGACAGTCTCCGGAGTGCGTTTTTGCCTTTTGCGCACCGTAGTGTTTATCTCTCCTCTCGTTCCTTAGTTCCAGGGAAATCGGGGAGAGATTTGACCGTTGTAGGGGATCCTCGGGTAGCGGTGGTCGGCGTCGCCTGTCGCCTGCCCCGCGCGCCCGATCTGAAGGCTTTCTGGCGACTGCTCGCCGCTGGGCAGCATGCGATCGGCGAGACGCCGGCCGAGCGTCTGTCGGCCGCCGGTCAGCGCCCCGGCGAGGCGCTCCCAGCGGGGGAGCCGGGGGTCCGGTTCGGCGCCTTCCTCGACCGGGTCGATCGCTTCGACCCCGCCTTCTTCGGCATCTCACCGCGCGAGGCGGCGGCGATGGATCCCCAGCAGCGCCTGGTCCTCGAGCTGGCCTGGGAGGCGCTCGAGGACGCCCGGATCGTTCCCGAGCGGATCCGCGGCGAGGGGGCAGGTGTCTTCCTCGGCTCAATCGCCAATGATTATTCAATTCTAACTCACCGAAGCGGTCCGGATGCGATCGGTCGCCACACCGTGACCGGGCTGCACCGCAGCATCATCGCCAACCGGGTCTCCTACACGCTCGGCCTGACCGGGCCGAGCCTGACCGTCGACGCGGCCCAGTCGTCCTCGCTGGTCGCCGTGCATCTGGCCTGCGAGGCGCTGCACAGGGGCGAGGCGACACTCGCGCTCGCCGGTGGCGTTCACCTGAATCTCGACCCGCGCGTGGCGCTCGGCGCTTCCAGATTCGGCGGACTCTCGCCCGACGGGCGCTGCTTCGTCTTCGACTCGCGGGCCAACGGCTATGTCAGGGGGGAGGGCGGTGGCGTCGTCGCGCTGAAGCTGCTGGCTTCGGCGGAGGCGGACGGGGACCGCATCTACGGCGTCATCCGCGGCAGCGCCGTCAACAACGACGGGCCGAGCGAGGGCTTGACCGTGCCCAGTCGGGCGGCGCAGGAGAGCGTCATACGCAGCGCCTACGAGCGTGCCGGCCTGGAGCGCTCGGAGGTGCAGTACGTCGAGCTGCACGGCACCGGGACCGCGGTGGGCGATCCGATCGAGGCCGCGGCGCTGGGCGGGGCCCTGGGAGAGGCGAGGCCGGACGGCGATCCGCTGCCGGTCGGCTCGGCGAAGACCAACGTCGGCCATCTGGAGGGCGCGGCCGGGATCGTCGGGCTGCTCAAGGCGCTGCTCGCGATCGAGCACCGGCAGATCCCGGCCAGCCTCAACTTCAGGCAGCCGAACTCCGAGATCCCGCTCGAGGCGCTTGGCGTCCGCGTCCAGGACAGTCATGGCGCCTGGCCGCACGAGGATCGCCCCCTGATCGCCGGGGTCAGCTCCTTCGGCATGGGTGGGACGAACTGCCACCTGGTGCTCGAGCAGGCGCCCGCGGCCGAGCCGGCCGCTGCGGATCCGCCCACCGAGCCCCTCCCCGGCCCGATCCCACTCGCCCTCTCGGCCAAAGCCGAGCCGGCCCTGGCCGAAGCGGCCGAGCGCCTCGCAACCCACCTGCAGGCCGACCCGGACCTAGACCCCACCGACATCGCCTACTCGCTCGTCACAACCCGCTCCGCCTTCGAACACAGAGCGGTGGTGTTGGGCAAAGACCGCGAGGGGCTGCTGGCCTCGCTCACCGCCCTGGCCGAGGGCACGCCATCCGCCGACGTTCTCAGCGGGCGGGCAAAAGACGGCAAGCTCGCCTACCTCTTCACCGGCCAGGGCTCCCAGCGGCTTGGCATGGGCAAAGAGCTTCACGAGACAGACGAGGTCTTCGCCAAGGCCTTCGACGCCGTCTGCGAGCAGCTCGACCCGCATCTGGAGACGCCGCTGAAAGAGCTCATCTTCGCCAAGGGCAAAAAAGCGGCGGCAAAGCTCGAGGACACGACCTACGCCCAGCCCGCTCTCTTCGCGATCGAGGTCGCTCTTCATGAGGCGCTTGCCGAGCGAGGCTTGAAGCCCGACCTGCTCGCCGGCCACTCGATCGGTGAGCTCGCCGCAGCGCACGTAGCCGGCGTCTTCGACCTGGCCGACGCGGCAAAGCTGGTCGCCGCCAGGGGCCGCCTGATGGGAGCGCTTCCTGCCGGCGGGGCGATGGCGGCGATCGAGGCGAGCGAGGAAGAGGTCTCCGAGTCGATCGCCGGCAAGGAGGCGGAGCTGTCGATCGCCGCGATAAACGGACCCAGGTCGACCGTGATCTCAGGCGCAGAGGAAGCGGTCGAAGCGATCCGCAGCTATTGGAAGGAGCAGGGACGAAAGACCAAACGCCTCGCCGTCTCCCACGCCTTCCACTCGCCGCTGATCGAGCCGATGCTCGAGGAGTTCGCAGAGGTGGCCGAGTCCCTCGCATACAGCGAGCCCCAGACCCCGATTGTCTCCGACGTCACGGGCGAAGTCCTCGGCCAAGAGCAGGCCACCGACCCCGCCTACTGGGTCTCCCACGTGCGCGAGCCGGTGCGCTTCGCCGACGCGATCGCGACCCTGCAGGCACAGGGCACGAGCGCCTACCTCGAGCTCGGACCCGATCCGGTCCTCTGCGCGATGGCGCGCGAGTGCCTCGGCGAAGA
>DASUZP010000084.1:0-4533 GCA_036376775.1 Solirubrobacterales bacterium
GGGTGCCGGCGCGGTGGCGTGAACGGCTATCGCCTCAAAGGGCGCACGCTCGGGCACGCCGCGGCTACCGTCGCCTACGCGCAGCTCGACATTGCCGATTCCGAGCGAAGCGAGGACAAGGCGCGCGCCGTCGGCCAGCAACTCGTGCCGCTCGACCCCGAGCACCTCTGCGGCAAGGCGGGCGAGGACCGCGGCCGAATAGCCCGAGCCGGAGCCGACCTCCAGCACCCGCTCAGAGCCGTTCAGCTCGAGTGCCTGGCAGATCGCTGCGACGATCCAGGGCTGGGAGATCGTCTGTCCCTCGCCGATCGGCAGCGCCGAGTCCAAGTAGGCGCGGCTGCGGCTGCGCTCCGGCACGAATGCCTCCCGCGGCACCGCCCCCATCGCCACCAACACACGCTCGTCGGAAATCCCCCGGCGGCGCAGCTGCCGCTCGACCATTCGCGCGCGCAGGGTGTCGAAGTCGGCCGCGACCAGCGCCTCAGAAGATGTAGTTGCGCAATTTGGCGGGAGCCAAGACGGTGACCCGGCCGCGACCGGGACGGACGATGCCGGCGCGCTCGAGGTCGGCGAGAAAGCGGCTGACGCTCTCGCGCGAGGTGCCAGCGAGTTGGGCCAGGTCGGACTGGTTCATGCGGATCGTGATCTCGCCGCCCTCGGCTGTTCGCGGTCCCTCTTCGGCGACGAGCTGGGAGAGGACGCCGGCGACGCGGCTGGGCACCGTCTGAAAGGACTGGCGCGAGATCCGCTCGTTGGCGGCACGCAGCCGCCGCACCAGGGCCGCGATCAGCTTTACGGTGATCTCCGGATGCCGCGACAGCAACGCCCGCACCTCGCCTGCGGGCAGGGCCAGGAGCTCGCCGTCGCTGAGCGCTTCGACGCTGGCCGAGCGCACCTCGCCGTCGAGCATTGCCAGCTCGCCGAAGATATCTCCCGATCCCAGCGTGGCCAGAGTGATCGCGCGCCCGTCGGAGTGCTCGCGGGTGACGCGGAAGCTGCCGGAGCGGACGATGTAGCAGGCGTCGGAGTGGTCGCCCTCGTGAAAGACCCGCGTCGCCGCGGGGAAGGAGCGCGGCACGGCGACGTGCGAGAAGCTCTCCAGCTCTGCCGGCTCGAGGTCGGCAAAAAGCGGCACGCTGCGCAGCAGCTCGACCGGGCTCTGACCCTCCTCCGCATCGACCATCGCTGGATTATCGCGCGACAGTCGCAAAAGGAAGGCCGCCGACCGTCATAGACAGCCGGCGGCCGGCGAAGCCACTTGGCGCTGAAGCTAGCGACGCAGAGCCAAGCGGGCTTTGTGGATGTCGGCCCTGAGGTGGCGACGATGCCTGCGATTGACCTTCGGCTTGCCCTTGCGGGCGCTCGACAGGCCAGGTTCGACGGTGACCGACGACGGCGCCGCCGTAGCACCCGCCGCTGGGCCGGTGCCGCCCGATGAGGCTGCGCCGGAGGGCGCGGAGTCGGGTTGGTCGGAGGCCGTGCCGACGCCCGTGAGCACGATCTGCGTCCCGCCGTCGCTTTCGCCGAAGAGGCTCAGCGTCGCTTTCTTGACGCCTTCGCTGAGCGGTCGGAAGCGAACCTGCACGGTGCAGGTGGCCGCGGGAGCGATCCTGTAGCCGGTGCAATCCTCGTCCAGCAGCTGATAGCTGCCGACCGCGCCCCCGGAGATGACGGCGATGAAGACGCCGCCGTCCATGTTGCCGACGTTGACGATTTCGATCTCGCGGGTCGTGCCGGAAGAACCGACCTTGGCGACGCCGAAATCGGTGGGGTTCGAGTCAGGTTCCAGGATCGCCCGGCCGCCGGTGCCGCTGAGGTCGGCGCTGAACGAGTGTGAGCCGGCGCTCGCCCGTAGCTGCGCGGAGTATTCGACCGCTTCATGGGGGTTGAAATACACCTGGATGAAGCAGCTGTTGCCGGGCTGCAGCATCATGCCGGGACAACCCGTGTTGGTCCCGAAGACCCCAGAGCCGGGGCCGGTGATTTCCACCGAGTTGACCTGGACCGCTTCGGATCCCGTATTGCGCAGCTGGATTCCGGTGCTGGCACCGGAGTTGACGGACTGCAGACCGAAGTCATAGCTGTCGGGGTCGAAGGAGAGCTGCGGCGGTTCGGGTTCGCTCGGTTCGAGCGGCGCAGCGAGGCCGGCCGCCGGGCGGACTGCGATCACCGCCAGCAGGGTGACGAGCATGGCGAGAAGGACGAAGGGGGCTTTTGCGGGCTTGGACGTATGTCTTAGAGAGGGCATGGACGGTTGATCGGCTCGGGCGACGATCCGCTGAGGGCCGGCTGGAATGTTTCAGCACCTGTCAGCCGGCCGTAGCGGTCAGCTTGCGCGGGCCACGGCTGAAGCCGGCACTGAGCAGGGCCTCCTCGTGGCCGGAGCCGATCACCGGCTCGCCGTCGAGCTTCTCGATCCCGAGCTTCGGCAGGCGGCCGGCGGAGACCGCATCCGCAAGGGCCTGCATGGCGGCGACCAGGTCGGCATCGTCCAGCTCGGCCAAGCGGAGGATGCTGCGACCGCCACGCTCGACGTAGACGAGGGGCTCGCCGTCGCGCAGCAGGACGTGGGCGCCGGGGGCGCGGGCGGGACGGCGGCCCGATGGCGGCTTGGGCCAGGGCAGAGCGGACCCGTAGGGGTTGGCGGGATCGGTCGCCGCCAGCACCTGGAAGGAACCATCGGGTTCGGGCAGCGAGCGCAGGCGCTCGACGGCGCCGGGAAGGGCGAACTGGGCCCCGCCGAGGCCCTCGACGAAGTAGCCGCGGCGGGCGGTCCCGAGCAGCTCGAGGTTGCCGAGCTCGGCATAAAGGGTGGAGAAGCCGCCCGGCACACCCTCGGCGAGCACCGTCTCGCGGGTGACGATCCCGTAGCGCTCCAGCATCAACTCGGCCTGGGCGCGGAGCTTCGCCCCCGGCCCTGGCGCGTCGGCGAAGAGCGGCGCGGTCAGCGACCAACGCCCCTGCACGGCAGCGCCGGCGCCGGAACGGCGACGGGCGAAGCGCCGCCCGCCGCGCTCGTGCGCGGGAACCGAGCGCAGCCGCGGTGCCCGCAGCGGGGCGAAGGCGTCGTTGGTCACCTCGCCCGACCAGGCCAGATCCCAGAGGGCGTTGTGCAGCTCCTCGGCGGGAAAGTCGAGGTCGGCGAGCAGGTCGAGCCAGAACGAGGGACCGGCGGCAAGGCGCTCGCGGATCGCCTCCTGCGGCGCCCCCTCGGCTTGCTCCAGCTTGGCGTTTGCCGGCGGCGGGCCGGCGAGACGGACGTCATCGCGGAAATAGAGCGCAACCCGGCCGTCGCTGCGGCCGCGCGAGCCGGCGCCGATCCAGACCAGTTCGCCGCTGGTGCAGAGCTCGTCGAGCCAGACCGGCGAGTAGGCGCCGAGTCGGCGCGGCAACACCTCGCCCTCCCAGACCTTGGGCGAGAGCGCGACGCCCTGCAGTGGCACCAGCGCGTCGCGCAGTCGGTCGGGCCCGGCGCCGGCGGCGCGATGGGCGTCGACGTTCTGCCAGCTGGGCAGGAAGCGGGCAAAGCGGTCGCGGGCGGCGGGCTCGACTTCGCGCCGCAGGTGGGCGAGGCTTGCTCGCCGCACCCGCCGCAGCACGTCGGAGTCGCACCACTCGCGCTCGCTTCCCCCCGGCGCCAGCTCGCCGCGGACGAGCGCACCTTCGCGCTCCAGCTCGCGCAGCGCCGGCGCCGGGTCGATGCCGTAGCGGTCGGCGAGCTGCGCGGTCGGGAACGGCCCGTGCGTGCGTGCGTAGCGCCGCACCAGCGCGCGCATCGCGTCGGGATGGTCGTCGAGAAAGGTCTCGGGCAGGCCCGGAGGCGGCGGCACGCCGAGCGCATCGCGGTAGAGACCGGCGTCCTCGCCGGCGATGTAGCGCTCCTCGCCGGCGATCCGGACCAGCGCGACGCGGCGCTCTGCGACCAGCTTCTCCAGCATCGATGCGGCCGAGTAGCCCTCGCCGACGCGCTCGGCGCATTCCTCGCCGCTGAGGTCGCCGATGTTGCGCAACACCTGCTGCAGTGCGTCGCGGTCGGCGGCGCGACCCGCCTCGGTGCGGTGCTGCAGCTGTGCCTCGACCTCGACCAGCGCCTCGGGGTCGATCAGCTCGCGCAGCTCCTCCTGGCCGAGCAGCTCGCGCAGCAGGTCGCGGTCGAGGGAGAGGGCGGCGGCGCGGCGCTCCGCATTCGGCGTGTCCCCCTCGTACATATAGGTGGCGACGTAGTCGAAGAGCAGCGAGGAGGCGAAGGGCGAGGCGGTCGGCGTCTCGACCTCGACCAGGCCGAGCTTGCGCGAGTGCAGGTCGGCGAGGATCTGGCGCAGCGAGGGCAGGTCGAGCACGTCGCGCAGGCACTCGCGGTAGGTCTCGAGGATGACCGGGAAGCGGGGAAAATCGCGCGCCACCTCGAGCAGGCTCTGCGACTTCAGCCGCTGCTGCCAAAGCGGCGTGCGCTTGCCCGGGTAGGCACGCGGGATCAGCAGCGAGCGCGAGGCGTTCTCGCGGAAGCGGGCGCCGAACAGGGCCGAGCCGGAG
>DASUZP010000085.1:0-12028 GCA_036376775.1 Solirubrobacterales bacterium
GGCTGCGACTATCAGCTCAACATCGGCAAAACAACAACTAAATACAAAGACAACTACTACGTCACCGTCGACCTGCTCTGCCCCTCGGGTAAAGACGTTGAAATACACAAATACGTGGGTATGAACAACGAGCTCGAACCGGAATGCAAATACACAATCAAAGAACAGAAAGGCCTCAAAGGAGCCAAGGTCACAAACGAGACCGACGCGGGCGGTAAAACAACCGGCACGTTCACGCTCGAAACAGGTCCCGAAAACATTGCCGCCTCGAAAAGCGGCATGTGTGGCGCAGAAGACACCAAAGTAGGCAAACTCGACGTCAACATCACATTCAAAGGGACAGACAAAGACGGCAAAGCCAACAACATCGAAATCACCGACTCATAGGCGGCTCCTTGCCAAAGCCAAGACCGCGATGTGAGACAGGGCCGGCTCCAGTCCGGCCCTGTCTCCAGTGTGTCTCCAGTGGTGATCGGCGACGCTGCCGGTCACCACTAACCACCTAGCGTCTGCTCCTCGAAGTGCTTGCTCAGCATCGTCACCTGACCCTGGTAGTTGGAGCCCAGCTGCTCGCCGTAGAGGCGCTCGGCGGGGGCACTGGTCCGCTCCAGCGCCAGCTTGCAGACCGGCTGGCGGTGCTCGACCATGAAGGAGACGTCGCGCGCCCGCACCTCGAGCGCGGCACGGCTGCCGTGGCGACCGCCCGCCGGGTCGTAGCCGAAGCCAGGATCGAAAAAACCGGCGTAGTGAGTGCGCAGCTCCCCCGCGGTTGGGTCGTAGGCCATCATCTCGGCGGCGATCTGTGGCGGGATGCAGACCCCCTCGGCCGAGAGCAGCAGGTAGAAGATCTCCGGCTCGAGCACGATCCGCCCCCCCGGCTCGGGGTAGACGGGATCCCAGTAGTCGGTCCAGCGGTAGGCACGGATGCGCGAGAGATCGATCGGCAGGCTGTTCTTCTTCGCCCGGTATCCGACGATGCGATCGCTGGGCCCGGAGAGGTCGACGCTGAGGAAGAGCCCCTCGGCCAGCGCCAGCTCGGACTCGCGCAGCGCGTGCGAGTCGAGGTATAGCAGCGGGAACTCATCCTGCAGGGCGCGGATCTCCACATCGGAGAGCCGCACGTCGCCGCGTGCAAGCCGCAGCTGGTTGAGCGAGAGCCCGCTCTGCACCTGGATCGCGAAGGAGCGCGGCACCACCTCCAGGTAGAGACGGCCGCTGTAGCCGGCGCGGATCTCGTCGAAGCGATGGTGGCGATCGGTGAGCACGCGGGTGAAGACGTCGAGCCGTCCGGTCGAGCTCTTCGGGTTCGCCTTGGCCCGCACGTCCTCGGGCAGCGCCAACTCCTCGATCAGCGGCACCAAATAGGGGCGGTCGCGCTCCAGCACGGCGCCGTCCCGCAGGTCGACCTTCTGGAAGGCGAGGCCCTCGATCTTCTCTTCGACCGTCGAATCGACGTCGGGGAGGAAGCTGCAGCGCAGCGCCCAGGCGAAATCCCCAAGGCGCAGATCGATGCTCGCCGGTTGAATCGCCTCGGGGCGGATCCGGTAGTCGCCCGAGCCGATCCACTCGGCGTCGATCGCCTCGCTCAAGGCCTGCGAGGGCAGCACCCCGGCGGTTGCCGCGCTCCACGGCCCAGACGCCGCATCCGCCGCGGCTGCAGTCGCGTCGCTCGTCATCGAGTTGAGATTATGCGGCGCGCCTCGGCGACGCCGAGGTAAGGGGCCAGCGCAAACTCGGCAAGTTCCGGGAAGAATCGGTCGAGACGGTCGGTTTCTCCCGCCAGCACACGCTGCCCGAGCAGCGAGGCGATGCCGCCGACGACGGCCTCGTCGGCCTCGGGCGGGCGGGCCGCTCCGGTGGTCGTCGGTGCGCCATCGCGCAAATAGCGGACGAAGCTCTCCACCGCTGCCTGAAAGCGCGCGCAGACGCTCGACCCAGCGCGTAGCCCCTCGACCAGCAGCAGGTTCGCCTGCGCGGGCTCCGCGGTGAGTGCGGCCAGCCCCGCGCCCAGTCCGGCGCAGACCCCCTCGGCCCACTCGCGCCGCTCCGGGCAGGCGGCGAGCACCTCGTTGCGCAGGCGCTCGGATGCCGCATCGTAGGCGGCGGAGAAACACTGGTCTTTGCTGGCGAAATGAGCGTAGAAGTCGCTCTTGGATACGCCTGCTCGGGTGGCGACCTCGGCCACGGTCGTGCCGTCGTAGCCCTGCTCGTCGAGTGCCTCGGCGATCGCGACGATCAGCCGTCCACGCTGATTCGCAGCGATGAACTCGCGGGGGAGACCGTGGCGGCCACGGGGAAGCGGCTCCATGTAGTACTAAAGTCTGCCACTGCTAAGCGCATCTCGTCCGCTGGCCCGGCTGCTTCAGGCGGATTCAAGGTACGGAGCTGTCATGAACTCCGTCAATTCCGGCAGCAGATCCTCGGCCTGGGTGGCCTCGCCGCGGCGAATCTGCTGGTACACGATCCAGGCGACGCCGCCGACCACCGTCTCGGCAACCGTGTCGGGCAACCGATCGTCCTGCGGCAGAGCACGCCGTGTCAGCTCGACGAAGGCCTCGAGCGCGTCCTCGTAGCGCTTCGTTGTGGTCGGCGTCGCCGAGAGGGCCTCGATCATGCACATCCGCGCCAAGGTCGGCTGCTCGGCGACAAAACCGAGGAAGGCCGCAAGCCCACCTTCGATCCGCTCCTGCCAATCGCCATCCGCGTCGACACTGCCTTCCTCAACACGGCGCATGACCTCGTCGCGGGCGGAATCGAAAGCGGCAAGGAAGACCTCCTCCTTGCCTTCGAAGTTGTCGTACAGCGTTTTGCGGGCGACGCCGGCGCGCTTGACGATGTCGGAGATCTTGGTCGCCTCGTAGCCCTGTTCGGCGGTCAGCTCGGCCAGCGCGTCCATGATGCGGCGCTGCTTGTGCTGGGCGATGAACTCGCGAGGAAGCGCGGGGCGGGGCGACGGGGCCATTTGTTGTTTCGGTGCCTGGCGTGCCTGTGTTCCCCCTTTTACCCGTGGCGGCATCGGTCAAGGATACCCGTGATGGGCAAATTTCGACGCACGCCAGTGACTTTTCTGATACCCTTTGAAGGCCTGCACAATTTCTAAAAGAAACGCGTAGGTTCCTTATGCCACCGGAGAGAGTGATGCTCAGCAGGGAGAAGTTGGCAGACGCAGTTGGGGACCGCTGGTCCGATGCGGAACTCAACGAGGCAGTCGCGCTGCTGACCCGGGCGGACGGTCGTTTCCCAGCGGGGGTGCGAACCCTACCGGCGGACCTGGTCAAGGCGGTCCAGCGCGAGCGCTTGCTCGCGGCCATGGTCGGGGCGGTCACCGAAATCGGCTACAACACACTCACGGTCCAGAACGTGCTCACCCGAGCCGGGATCTCGCGGCCCACTTTCTACGAGCAGTTCGAGGACAAGGAGGACTGCTTCCTCGCCGCCTTCGACTCCTCTGCAGCGCGGCTACGCGGGCGCGTCGAAGCGGCCGTCACCGAGGCGGGGCCGACCTGGCGCGACCAGCTGCGCAGCGGCATCGCCGAGCTGCTGCGGTTCATCGCCGACGAGCCGGAAGAGGCACGGACGGTAATCGTCGAGGCACGCGCCTCCAGCCCGGCGGGGCTGCGACGGCGCGACGAGTTGCTCGATCGCTTCGCCGATTGCATCGATGCTCTGGTCAGGGACGACCTCGACGAGCCCCCGACGGCAATTGCCGCCGCCGGCGTTGCGGGAGGAATCGAATCGGTCCTCTACGCACGCCTGCAGAGAGGCGAGACCGAGGATCTCGACACGCTCCTCCCCTCGCTGATGTATTTCGCCGTCCTCGCCTACGCCGGCCGGGAGGCCGCCGGGGACGAGCTGGACGACGCGGCTCTCGCCTGAGAGCTTCCTAAGGCGAGCGTTTGCGGCGCTTGCCGGATCGCTTCCCCGGTCGGGCGGCGAGCCGCAGAGTTCGCTCGCTCTCCTTCTCGACCGCCTCGCCCATCGCGATCTGGAAGGTTGCCTGGAGAGCGCCGGAAGCCAGAGGACGCATCCGTTCGAGCGCCTCGCTCATCCTCGGCCAGTCGCGCTCGGGTCGGCCGGCCCGGTCAAAGGGCTGCCAGATCTCCTTGACGAAGAGGTCGACAAAAGTGCGGGCGACGCCGTCAGAGTAGCGGCGTAGTTTTTCAGCGGCGATCAAGGCGCCCTCGGCGCCTATCCCGAGCTGGGCCAGCTCAGCCGCAGTGCGCAGCAGGAGCGGGCTGATCACCTCGATCCGCCCGTCGGGCAGGGAGCGAAAGATGCCGAGTTTTTCGGCTCGGCGCATCAGTTTGGCGTTTGCCGCCTCGCCCCAGATCGCCGCCAACTCGTCGGCGTCGACGATCTCCGGCGCCTCGTCTTCGAAGGGAGCGCGCAGCGCCCGGGTGAAGTCGAAGATCGCCGAGGCCGAGCCGTCGCCACTGTCGAGGACGCGCCGGATCGCCTCGAGGTTGAGCCCGTCCGCCTGCATCTCGCGGGTCAGCTCGATCCGGGCGACATGCTCCTCGCCGTAGTAACCGGTGCGGCCGCGGACGGTGGGCGGCGGCAACAACCCACGCGTCTGGTGGGCGCGGATGTTGCGTACCGTCATTCCGGTCCGCTCCGCCAGCTGGTGGATCGTCATGTCCCCTTCTACGGGCTTGCCGGCCTTACTGCTCATCTCACCTCATAGTATTTGGCCGAGACGGATGGCCCGTCAGCCGGCAAGCTGCAGGCGCTGACCGTTCATCTCCTGCGCGGAGTCGGAACAGAGGAAGGCGACCGCGTCGGCGATGTGCTCGCTGGGGGTGAAGGTGGAGAAGTCCCCATCGGGGTCCTGCTCGCGCATCTGCCTGGTGAGGATCGCGTCGACGACTACGATGTTCGCCGTCGCGCCGCTGCCGACGAATCCATCGGCGAGCGCGAGAGTCCACGCCTCGGCCGCAGCCTTGGCGGCGGCATAGGCGGCATTGGAGTTCGACGGCGCCTGCGCCTGCTTGGCGGAGATGAGGACAAAGCGACCGTGCGCGGCGGCAAGAAGCGCGTCATGGAAAGCGCGACTCGTGTGCTGAACGGTGCGGATCAGCAACTCGTGAAGGAGAGCCCAGTCCGCGAGCGGCGCCTCGTGCAGCGGCTGACCGCCGCGCCAACCGCCGACCAGGTGCAGCAGGCCGTCGACCCGGCCGAAGCGCTCGAGCAGCGCCGCACACCACCCTCGCGCCGCGTCCTCGTCGAGCAGATCGACCGCGCGCCCGTCCCAACGCTCCGCCGGCAACTCCAACCCGGCGCCGATCTCATCGAGCCGCGCCCGATCGCGCTCGGCTCCCGCCACCGTCGCTCCCGCGGCGGCCAGCCGCTCGGCTACGACCGGCCCCAAACCGCCGCCGATGCCGGCGATGGCGAAGACACGGCCGTCGAAAGCGGCTCCGGGACTGCTCATATGGGGGAGACAGGATTCGAACCTGTGTAGGCAGAGCCAACTGGTTTACAGCCAGTCCCCTTTAACCACTCGGGCACTCCCCCAGAGGGTGATCGAGTTTATCGGCAGGTCACGTCTCGACGCCGAGGCGGGCGGCCATCTGCTCGTTGAAGGCCGTGATCGCCGAGAGCGGGCGCATGAAGACGGTCAGCTCGCGCACCAGGCCCTCTTCGTCGAGCTCGAGGAAGTCGATGCCCTCCAGCTCGCGCTCGCCGACGCGGGCTTTGAAGCGCAGAACGACCGTGCCGTCCCCGGAGAGCTCGTCGCTGTAGCGGAAGTCCTCCAGCGTGGCGGCGACGTGGGTCAGGACCTGGACGACGATCTCACGGCCCTCGAAACCCCGGAAGAGGATCGGGCTGTGCAGTACGACGTCCTCGCGCAGCGTCGCCGTCATCGCCTCGAGATCCTTGGCCTCGACGGCAAGGCGGAATGAATGCGGCGCGCCCATGCACACACCCTACTCGGGGCGACTTAGTGGTCCACAGGACGAGTAAGTCGCCCCATCAGCGAGGTTCGAGGACGAAGAGGGCGATGTCGCGGTCGGTCCGCGCCTCGTATTCGTCGAAGCCGGAGTACTGCACGTTGTGCTTGCGCCAGAGCTCTGCCCGCTCCTCGCCCCCGGCGATGCGCGCCCGCACACGGCGACGCTCGCGCCCGACCTCGACCTCGGCGTCCGGGTTCGCTTTCAGGTTGAGGGACCAGGCCGGCGTCCGACTGTGGCCGGCGTTGGAGCCGATCACGACCAGGCTGTCCCCGTCGGCGAGATAGACGACCGGGGCAGTGCGCTGCTGTCCGGATTTGCGACCGGTAGTCGTCAGCAGCAGCACCGGAGCCTCGTTGATCTTCCCTCCGATACGCCCGCCGGATATCCGGTAGAGCGGAATATTGAGCTTGCCGGTCCAGCGCAGGCCGGTCGCACCCATCATCTGCGAAGCACGCGAGTAGAACTTGTCGCCGGAGGGCACGACGCAAGTATCCCGCACTGGCTGACGGAGAGGCCGTCAGGCAAGGACGCAGGGAGCGTGGCGTGCTCTGCACGCGAGCGACCGAGGACACCGCATGACGGCCTCTCCGTCAGCCAGCTTCGCGGAGCATCTGTGCCTCTGGCAGATGCTGGAGTTTCTTCAGCGTGTTGTTCTCGATCTGGCGGATCCGCTCGCGGGTGACGCCGAAGGTATTGCCGACTTCCTCCAGCGTGAGCGGCTCCAACCCGGTCAGTCCGTAGCGGAGCTCGATCACCTGACGCTCGCGCTCGGGCAGCGCCGAGAGCGCCTTGCGCACACCCTCCTTCTGCATGTGTTCGCTGGCCTCTTCGAAGGGCTCCGCCACGGTGTCGTCGGCGACGAAGTCGCCGAGCTCGGAGTCGTCCTCGTCGCCGACCGGTTTCTCGAGCGATACCGGCAGCTGCGCGACGCGGAGGATCTCACGCACTTCGCCCAGCGGCCAGCGCAGCTCCTCGGCGATCTCCGCCGGCTCCGGCTCACGGCCGAATTTCTGCACCAGCTGTCGCTCGACGTGGGCGACCCGGTTCAGCTTCTCGACCATGTGCACGGGGATGCGGATCGTGCGCGCCTTGTCGGCGATCGCCCGGGTCACCGCCTGTCGGATCCACCAGGTCGCGTAGGTGGAGAACTTGTAGCCGCGGCGGTAGTCGAACTTCTCTACCGCCCGGATCAACCCCAGAGAGCCCTCTTGGATCAGGTCGAGAAAGCTGAGGCCGCGTCCCAAGTACCCTTTCGCGATCGAGACGACGAGGCGCAGGTTGGCCTCCACCATCTGCCGCTTGGCGATCATGTCCCCGCGCTCGATTCGTTTCGCCAGTTCGACCTCCTGTCCGGCGGTGAGCAGGTCGACCCGCCCGATCGAGCGCAGGTAGAGGCGCAAAGAGTCGAGGCTGGGTTCGACCGTCAGATCCAACTCCTGTTTGCGCGGCTGGCCGTTGGCCGACTCGGCGCGCTGCTCCTTGTAAGCGCTGACGCCGTCCTCGGCGATTACTTCGACGCCGTGTTCGACCAGGTGCGCGTGCAGTCCGGCGACCTGCTCCTTGGTTACCTCGACCTCCTCCAGTGTGGAAGCGATCTGCTCGAAGGTGAGGTAGCCGCGCTCGCGTCCAAGCGCGACCAGCGCCTGGAGCTCCTGTGGCCCCGTCGGCTGCTCGCTCGAATCCTGATTCAGGCCCCGCGGGACCGTCTCCAACGGCTCGATATCACTGCCTCCACTGCAACCCTGTTCCCCTCCCGGGGGTCGGCCCCATCGCTCCGACCTCCGGAAGTATAGGGAGCAAATCGCCTACGCTTCTCTTCCGATGGCAACCCGTTCCACTATTCCGGTCTCCCCGACGGCGCCCGACGTGCAGTCGGGGACGCCGGCAACCAGGGTGAGCCTCTCGCGGGTCGGCGTGACCGGCGTCGAGAAGGTGATCCGGGTCAATGCCGACGGAACCGAGAACCTCTACCACGCCGAATTCGAGTGCTTCGTCGACCTCGAGCCGCGCCAGGCAGGTGTCCACATGTCGCGCTTCGAGGAAGTGGTCGGCGAGGCGATCGACGAGGTCGTGCTTGGCGAGGCGTTCCGCGCCGAGGTGTTGGCCGCCCACATCGCCCAGAGGGTGCGGGAGCGCCAGGGTGGGCTGCGGGCCGAGGTCTCGGTCACCGCTCGCTACCCGGAGACGGTCACCACTCCGGCCAGCGGCATCCGCACCCAGGAGATCTACGGCCTCTTCGGCACCGCGGTCGATTCGCAGCGCGGCACGCGAACGCTGACCGGCGTCCAGGCGCAGGGGATGACCGCCTGCCCATGCGCGCAGGAGATGGTCGGCGGCCTCGCCCGCGAACGCCTCGCCGAGGCCGGCTTCGAGGCCGAGCAGATCGAGGCGGCGATCGAGGCGGTGCCGATCGCCACCCATAACCAGCGCGGCGTCGGCACCCTCCACATCGGTTGCCCCGAGGGCGGCCCGGCCTGGATCGACGCTCCGGAGCTGCTGCGCATCGTCGAGCAATCGATGAGCTCGGAGATCTACGAGCTGATGAAGCGGCCAGACGAGTTGGCGGTCGTCGCCAAGGCGCACGCGCAGCCGCGCTTTGTCGAGGACTGCGTGCGCGAGATGGTGCGCCGCGTCACCGCCGACTACCCCGACCTACCCGGCGGCACTTTCGTGATGGCACGCCAGGAGAATTTGGAGACGATCCACCGTCACAATGTGGTCGCCGAGCGCTACGGCACGCTCGACGACCTGCGAGCAGAGCTCGACAGTGGCGAGCACCAGCGCCGCCACACGACTATGCGCGAGTGGCTGGAGGCTCCGGCGAGTTGAGGCGCTTGCGCAGGCCGAAGAAGTAGTCGGCGCCGCTGATCAACGTCGCGGCGACGGCGACATAGACGAGCACATTGACCCAGGTCGGGGCCGGGTTGGCGGCGATCAGGGCGAATATCGCGGCAATCTGCAGCACGGTCTTCAGCTTGCCCATCCAGCTGGCGGCGATGACGACGCCGCGCTCGGCGGCGATCGCCCGCAGTCCGGTGACGGCGATCTCGCGGGCGATGATCACCATCGCCACCCATGCTTGTAGCCGGTTGAGCGAGACCAGCGAGACCAGCGCGGCGGTGATCAGGAGCTTGTCGGCGAGCGGGTCCATCAATTTGCCGAAGGTGGTGACCGCATCGCGCGAGCGGGCGAAGTAGCCATCGAGACCGTCCGTGAGGGCCGCGAGGGCGAAGACGGCAGCGGCCAGCTCGTCGCCGTTCGGCGTCTCGCCAAGCAGGGCGACGACGACGACCGGCACGGCGAGGATGCGGAGCAGGGTGAGCGCGTTGGGCAGGTTGAGCGGGAACACCGCTCAATCGGCCTCTGCAGCGGCCGCGGCGTCGCGCTTGGCGAAGAAGTCCTCGCCCTCGATGCTGATGTGGGGGACGACTCGGTCGAGCCAGCGCGGCATCCACCAGGCCCAGCGGCCGAGCAGGACCATCACGGCGGGGACCAGCAGGCAGCGGACCAGGGTCGAGTCGATCGCGATAGCCACCGCGAGGCCGACGCCGAACTCCTTCACGATCGGGTTGCCGTTGAGGACGAAGCTGGTGAAGACACAGACCATGATCGCCGCCGCCGAGGTGATCACCCGCCCGGTGTTGGCCAGCCCTTCGATCACCGCCTCCTTCTCGTCTTCGTTCTGGCGGTAGTGCTCGCGCATCTGGGTCAGGAGGAAGACCTCGTAGTCCATCGAGAGCCCGAAGAGGATCGCGAACATCAGCAGCGGCACGAAGCTGACGATCGGGATCGAGTGGTCGAGCCCGATCAGCGAGGCGCCCCAGCCGAGCTGGAAGACCGCCGTCACCACCCCGTAGGCAGCGGCGACGGAGAGCAGGTTCATCGCCGCCGCCTTGACCGGGACGAGCAGCGAGCGGAAGGCAAGCAGGAGGACGATGAAGCTGAGCCCGACGACGATCGCGATCATCAGCGGCAGCTTGTCGGCGATCTGGGTGGCGAGGTCGATGTAGCCGGCGGTCTGGCCGCCGACGTAGGCAACGGTGCCGGTGCCGCGCAGCGCCGCCGGGATCGTCGTGTCGCGCAGCGCTTCGACCAGGCTGACGGTCTCATCCGCCCAGGGCGCCGATTTGGAGATCACCGTAAAGACCCCCACCGTCCCCGCTTCGTCGAAGCTCGGCTCGGTTACCGCGGCGACGTCGGCCGCCGCGCCCACCTGTTTCTCCAGGCCGGGCATGACCTCCTGGGCTTCCGCCGGCGTCTTGAACTTCGCCGTGACGAGGAGCGGGCCGTTGAGGCCCGGGCCAAAGCCCTTGGTCAGCTGGTCGTAGTTCTGGCGGGCGGTGGTCGACTTGGGCAGGGCGCTGAGGTCGTTCTGGCCGAGCTCGAGCTGGAAGATCGGCAGCGCCAAGACGATCAGCACGGCCAACGCCGCCAGGGCCGAACGCCAGGGCCGCCGGGCGACGCCGCGCGCCCATTTCCGCCAGCCGTGCGGCTCGCTGTCGTCCGGGTCGGCGCTGGTCCCGGGCACGCGCATCGAGTTGATGTGCGGGCCGAGCGCGCCCAGCATCGCCGGCAGCAGGGTCGCCGCGGCACAGACGGCGACGACAACCGCGATCGCCGCGGTAAAGCCGAGGGTGCTGACCAAGGGGATGCCGGCGAACGAAAGGGAGCAGAGCGCGATCACGACGGTGAAGCCGGCGAAGACGACGGCGCCGCCGGCGGTCGCGGTTGCGCGGGCGATCGACTCGCGCAGATCCATCCCTTCGGCGAGCTGCAGTTTGTGGCGGGTGACGATGAACAGCGCGTAATCGATCCCGACCCCGAGACCGATCATCGTCGCCAGGGTCGCGGCGACACTTGGGACTTCGATCGCGTTCTCCAACAACCGGATGACCGAGAGCGAGATCGCCAGGCCGACGATCGCCGAACCGATCGGCATCACCATCGCCGTCGCCGTGCCGAAGGCGAAGAGCAGGATGACGATCGCGGCGGCGATCCCGATCGCGTCGCTGATCCCGGTGTCGGGCTTGGAGAGCTGCTGGCCGACGTAGGCGCCGACCGAGGTTTCGAGCCCCACCTTCTCGGCGGGGTCGGCTGCGTTGAGCACGGCCTGGGCCTGCTCTTCGGTCAGTTCGCCCGGGCCGACGCCGAGGACCACAGGGATATAGGCGACGGTCTTGTCTTTGCTCAGCAGGCCGGCTTCGGCACCCTCCTTGCTGAGCGGGCTGATCGCCGAGTTGACCTCGTGCATGGCCGCCAGCCGCTTGGCGGTTTCTTCGATCGCCTTCGCGTATTTCGGTTCGGTCAGCGGACCGGCCTTCGATTCGAAGGCGAGCGGGTTGCTGCCGTAGGCCTGTTCGGGCAGGTTGTCTTCCAACAGTTCGGTCGCGTTGGTCGAGCCGGTGCCGGGCAGGGTCAGGTTGTCGTTGGTCTTGTCGCCGGAGGCCTGGCCGACGACCACGAGCACGACCGCGACGATCACCCAGACGGCGATCGTCGGCCAGTGGTGCCGCGAGCAAAAACGACCGATCGCGTACAGGGGTCTGGTCACGCGGGGATCATCCCTCACCACCCGGACTGTTGCCAGTCGGGGGCGGGACTTCGCCGCCGTCGAAGGCCTCGGGCACAGAGGCGACCGGGCTCGCTCCAAGCCCCTGCCGCAACACAACCAGATGCTGGGCGTGGCCTGCCGCCAGCGAGGCATCCAGCGTGCGCGGCTCGGCCGTGTAGAGCTGAGCCGCCTTGTCCACGTAGAAGTCGAGGGCCGCGCTCTCCAGTTCGTAGACGAACTCGAGGAGATCCGCCCGATCCTTCACTGCGGTGAGATCGAGCTCTTCGGCTTCGGCTTCGGTGTCGCCGCCGAGCCCCCGAATCGACTTGGTCAGGGCATCGGCGTATTCCTGCTCTTGTGCGCGCAGCTGCCGCCCAAGCGCACCGCGCGGACCACGCAATAGCCCTCGTCCACGCGAGTAGGCGTCGAGGATCGTCAGCTCCCGGGTGAGTGCCGCGTTGAGGATCGCGGCGTCGGAACCCTTTTCCGGGTCGGTCTCGGCGCCGTGACCGCGATCGCCGCA
>DASUZP010000086.1:0-16478 GCA_036376775.1 Solirubrobacterales bacterium
ACGAGCCGAGCTCGGCGGCGGCGTCCTCGCGCACGGCGCCGCGGGGACGCCGCGACGAGGTCCCGCGCAGCGGGTGGTAGAGACCGCCGACCGCCTCCGCGCCCCAGTGTTCGGCGACGGCGATCAGGTAGAGCTGCAGCTGCAGCTTCGCCTGCTCCTCGAACTTCGCCAGCGGGGTGACCGCGCGCGAGAGCTTGTAGTCGAGGACGAGCGCGCGGCCGCCGGCATCGCGGTCGACCCGGTCGATCGCCCCGTGCAGGCCCCAGCCGTCGATCTCGAGCACCGGCCGCTCGGCCTCCTCGCCGAAGCGGGCCTCCATCAGCCAGGGCTCGAATCCACCCGTCTCGCGGCCCGCCTCGTCGACGAGGAAGCGGGCCAGGAGTCCCTCGACGCGGCGGGCGATCGCCCGCTCCGCCGGGTGCGCTCCCAGCTTGCGTTCGGCCACGACCTGGTCGACGAGTTGCCTTGCCCGCTCGAGCCAGGCGGCGAGCGAGGCGGGGCGGGGGAGGGGGTCGCCGCCCGGGCGCTCGCGGTAGAGGCAGTCGAGCACGGCATGCATGAGCCCGCCCTGGACGAGCGGGTCGGGGGGCGGGTCGAGCGGTTGGGGGTCGAGCTCGTGCGAGACGAACCAGCGGTAGGAGCAGACGTCGAATCCCTCCAGGGTCGTACCGCCGTAGGCCGGCACGGCGCCGAGGGCCTCGAGCACCGCCGGGTTGGAGAGTGGACCGGGGGCGCGGGCGGCCGCCTCGGCCCGCCGTGCGCTCGCCAACCGCAGTGCGATCCGCTCGCCGGCGTCAGCTTTCACGCCGGCGGCCGCCAGCAGCGCCTCGGCATCGGCAGCGGGACCGCGGGCGGCGATCGAGCGCGCCAGCTCGGTCTCCGACGGTGCCTCGCTCGGGGGATGGACGACCCGGGCCAGGTCGCGGCCGACCGTCAGTCCGGCTCCGACCGGGTCGGTCTCCGGGTCACCCGGCGGCGGCTCGAGCAGACGGCGGATGTCGTCGAGGAAGGGCGAGCGCGGCTCGGCGACGCCGTTCTCGTCGCTGTCGCGGTAGGAGAGGAAGAGCCGCCGGCTCGGCAGCGCCAGGCAGGCGTGAAAGAGGTAGCGCTCCTCGGCGTCGGGGTCGCGTCGGGGCTCGAGGCCCAGGGCGATTCGCTGCGGCTCGGAGAGGAACGGATCCTCGCTGCGATCGCGGCGCGGGAACTCACCGTCCTGGAGCGAGGCGACGAAGGCGTACTCGAAGCGCGAGGCGCGCAGGCGGTAGGGGCTGGCGATCCGCACCCGTCCCTCGACCGGCCCGCTCCAGGCGCGGAAGCGGAGATCGCGCAGCGTCGCGACCAGCTCGGCGGGGGGCGGCGCCAGCTCCGGGAGCTCGGCCAGATCGCCGCAGGCGGTGGAGACGGCGGCGGCGGCGCGCAGCTCGAGCCCGTCCCCGCGCTCCGGCGCCGGGCCGTCTGCGCCGCCGCGCAGCGGGCGCGAGGCCATCGTCGCGGCGAGGCGGGCGACCTCGGCCGCCACAGCGACGGGCCCGGTGTCCGCCGCCTGCCTGAGTCGCTCGAGGTCGCGGGGCAGCCGCTCGTAACGCTCCTCCCATAGCTCGAGGGCGGCGGCTGCGCTCTGCAGGCGGCGGCGCCTGACGGCGCGCTCGAACCAGTCCACCTGTGCGGCGCGCAACCCGGAGGGCCCGCGCAGGAAGCGCAGTAGGTCCGCGGTGCGACCGCTGCCGAACTCGGCCTCGAGCAGGGCGATCAGCGCGCCGCCGACGGAGCTTCCGGCGACCGGGATCTCCGCCTCCAGCGCCACGCCGATGCCATAGGACTCGAGCACCGCGGCGAGCAGCGGCCCGCGCCGCACCGGATCGCGGACGGCGATCGCGATCGTGGTGGGATCGACCCCGCCGGCGATCAGTCTGGCCGCCTCCGCGCCGATCGCCTCCGCCTCGCCGCGCTCGCCGGCCGAGCGCAGCCAGACCAGCGCCCCGTCCGCCGGCCGTCGGGTCGGTTCGGTGCTGCCGAACTCGCGCTGCAGGTGGACAAGCAGCGGGTCGATGCCGAACGGCGCCGGCTCCGCCGGAGCGTGGAGGACCTCGCCGGTCGTCGCGACCTCGGCCAGGCCGCGCGGCAGCGAGGCGCGCGCGGCAAGCGCGGCGTTGTCCTCTTCGTATGGCAGAGCGACGGTGACCTCGGCGGCTGCGCTGAGCGCCTCGATCAGCCGGCTCTGGTTCGGGGTGAGGTCGCCCGGCTCGTAGATGAAGACCGGCCGGCCGCCCCAGGCGGCCGGCCTCGCCCGCAGCGACTCGATCGCCGCCAGGGCGACGCCGTGCACATCGAGCCGGTCGAGTCGATCTCGCAGCTCGGCGTAAGCGGCGAACAGCGCGGTCAGGTCGCCGAAGTAGGCAGATGACTCGAGCGTCTGCGCGCCCGAGCCGAGCGACGCTGGCTCGAGGCCGGCGCCCTGCAGCTCGTCGAGCAGGCGCTCGAAGGGGATCGCGAAGCCGGCTCGCGCCGCCGAACGCCGCAGCGGCCCCAGGCTGCTCCGGCGGGCGCCGATCCCGACAGAGACCGCCGCCAGCCGCTGGGCCGGGGTCAGCTCCGCGGCCGGCGGTGCGCCGGTCGATCGTCCCACCTCGCGGAAGAGGTCGCCGAAGGTCATCGCCGAGCCGCCGAGGACGGCGCCCGACCCGCAGAGGATGCGCTCGAAGCGAAAGACGTCGTCGAGCGTCGGCAGGACGAGGACCGGATTGCGGTCGAGCGCCTCGCGGAAAAGCGCCTGGATCCGGTCGGCGCGACCGGAGTTCGGGGGTCCCTGGATCAGTTTCAGCGGCATCGGCGGAAGCGACCCAGCATAGGTAGGCCTCCGGCGCGCTCCTTGGAGGCCCGCGAGCCGCTTCGGGAAGCCGCAAATGGCGCAATTCCGACCCCGGCTTTGACGTCTTCCGCCCCCTCTAAATTAAGCGCAGCAAATGTCCCTCTGCTTCGTAGACCCAGCCGACGCGATCCGCGCGATCTCCGACTCGATCGGCCGCGAGGCTCGCCGCCAGCTCCTCGGCGAGGCCGTGCGCTCCTGGGTCGACGAGATTCCCGACGACGAGCTCGAGGTCCACTACGCGAAAGCGCTCTCCGAGCTCGACGAGCACGACCTCTCGATGCTCGCCGCCTGGCACGGTTCGCTGGAGCTCGGCCAGCCGGTCCCCAACCGGGACTTCCTCATGGGCGCCTTCGGCTCGCTCGGCGAGAACCGCCGCGAGGCGCTGAAGCTGGCCGCCGGTTTCCGCGGCGAGGAGGCGGTTGACGCCGGCGTCACCGAAGACGACGCCCTGGAGTTGGTCTTGGAGCTGCTCTCCCGGCCGCGCCTGATGGAGCTGGCGGTAGAGGCCGTCGAGCTCTACGTCTGGGACCGCGCCGGCAGCGACAACTGATAGCCGTCTTCGGCTCAGGCCAGGCGATCGGCGCGAGGGGTTCATCTCCTCGGCTTTCACTCGATCATCGTGAAATGATCAGCCGGTGGCTCTGCCATTGCCATTGTTCATAGGCGTCGGGTTGTTCGTGTTGTTGGTGCACCCCGGGGGGACCCTGCTGACGCTTGCCCTCATAGCGCTTGGCGCGATAGCGGGAATGAGCTGTGCGCTGATCCGCAGTGAAAAAGCGCCAAGGTCCGAAAGAGTCGCCCAGGGGCTTGCGGGCCTGGTCGTCGGGGCCGCGGCCATCTACCTGGTCATGCAGGTAGACGGGGCGATGGGGTGGGTGGTCTTCGGACTTGCCCTCGTCTTGATCGTTCCGCTCATCTGCATGGTCGGGTGTCTGCTCAATGCCGCGTGGCCGGTACTCAGTGGCAAACGGGAAGAAAAGTTGCATTCAGTGGAGCGAGCGGCTGTTCGCGTCGGCATTCCGGCGCTACTCGCACTGGCGTGTTACGCCGCGATCCGCGTCTCTTACGACCTGTCGAAATCGGAAATCCCCGGCTTCGCTTTTGGCAGTCACGTCGTCCTCGCGGTCCAGCTCGCGTTGCTGTTCTTCTATGGCCTGCTCCTGGTCGTGGTTCCGGTTGCTCGCGCGATTTCGGATGGGGAACTGCCGATTGAGCTGACGACCAAAGGCGCGCGCTACCCGGAAAAGGAGCTGGCCAGCTCCAGGGCGGCGACCGAAGACGTGGAAGAGGAACTCGATCTGGTCAGGTCGGCATTGGTGGAACAGGTCGAGGAGACCTCGGCAAAAGCCTCACAGGGGATTCAAGCCTTGAATGAGCGAATGCATCAACTCGATGCTGCCGTGGAGGAGCTATCCGAAAAATGCTGACACGACCCCCCGATTGGCTACTATTGATGCATGAAGACGACCCCGCAAGAGTCGGTTGACGAGGCTGTCCAGGCGCTCGACAAGATTGCATCTGGGAAGTTCTCGGCGATACAGGAGCTGGAGCAGTCTCGTGTCGCACGGCGCTATCGCCGGAAACTCCTGCTCAGCAATCTGCCCCACCTGGATACCGACGAGGACGACAGTCCTCAATCTCAGGCCCAAGCCCACTAAGGGCTGCCGGCGCGGCGACTACGCGAGCGCGAGCGCCGCGCGCACATCGGCGATCGCCTGCTCGCTGTCCTGAAAGTGGACGGCGGTCATGCCGGCCTTTTCGGCGCCTTCGCAGTTGATCTTGACGTCGTCGACGAAGAGGCAGGCCTCGGCGGCCAGCCCGATCCGCTTGAGCGCGATCGCGTAGATCTTCGATTCGGGCTTGCGACAGCCGACGAAGCCGGAGTCGACGACGGTCTCGAAGATCTCGTCGACGGGCAGCATCGGCCGCCACAGCGGCTCCCACTCGCGCACGTTGTTGGTCAGCATCGCCATCCGGTAGCCGGCCTCCTTCAGCTCCCGCATCAGCTCGATCATCGCCGGGTTCGGCTGCAGCGCCTCGAAGTAGATCTCTTTGAAGCGATGCATCTCCGGACGGTGTCCGAGCAGCGGTTCGAGGCTGTCGGTGAGCTTCTCCAGGAAGGCGACCTCGGTGATCTCGCCGCGCTCCATTTCGAACAGCGGGTTGTCGCCGTTTGCCTCGGTTGCCGCCTGCATCCCTTTGCCGAGGACCTCGGTGGTGATCCCGGTCTTGTCCTGAAAAGCCATGAACGACTCCACCAGCGGCGTGGTCAGCACGCCGCCGAAGTCGGAGATCACCGCGACGATCTTGTCCGCCGGATCAGGCATCTTCACGCGCCAGCTCGTAGTGACCGAGCCCCTCGCGACCCTCGACCGACCAGCGGAAGAAGGCGATGTCGGACTCGATCCCCGGTCGGCGCACCTTGGCGACGCTGATCAGCGTCCCGGCGCCGCGCAGCGGTTGCCCCTCTTCGCCGTCGGTCCACAACTCCAGGGTCGCTCGCCGCTGCACGCCGTCGGGTCCGTACTCGGTCGAGAGCAGCGTCTCGGAGACCTCGACCGGGGCGCCGTCGGGGTCGCAGATGACCGCCGTCACCTGCTCTTCGCCGTGCTCGCTCGACTCCGGGCCTCGCGCTGCGCTCAGCGCCAGCAGGCCACCGTCGGAGAAGACGATCCCGATCGACCGCCGCAGCGTCTGTCCGCTGTTCTCGCTCATCCCGCGGCAGCTTATTCTCCCCGTCAGCATTGAAGCCGACGACAGTCCGTACCGCCGATCCCGACCGCGACGCCGCCGCCTGCCTCGCGATCTACGCGCCCTACGTGGAATCGGGTGCGACCTCCTTCGAGCAAGAGCCTCCCGGTCCGGTCGAGTTCGCCGAGCGGATCGGCGCCACGGCGGCGAGGTACCCCTGGCTCGTCGCCGAGCATGAAGGGGACGTGGTCGGCTACGCCTACGCCTGCCCGCACCGTTCGCGACCGGCCTACCGCTGGGCCGTGGAGGTCTCGGTGTATGTGGCGGCGGAGCGGTGGCGCCGCGGTTGCGGACGGGCGCTCTACGCGGAGCTGATCGAGCGGCTGCGCGGGCAGGGCTTCCACGTCGCCTGCGCCGGGATAACCCTGCCCAACGAGGCCAGCATCGCCCTGCACGAGAGCGTCGGCTTCGTCTCGGTCGGCGTCTACCGGCGGATCGGCTGGAAGGACGGCGCTTGGCGCGACGTCGGCTGGTGGCAGCTCGAGCTGGCGGCGCCGGGCGAAGGGCGACCGGCCGAGCCGCTGCCGCCCGAGCCCGAGTCCTAGCCCGGGTACCATTGGCCGATGCCTGAGAACCAGACGGACGTGCTGACCGAAGACGACGTGATCGAGGCGCTCGAGGAGGTGATCGATCCCGAGCTGGGGCTTGACTTCGTCTCGCTAGGGCTCGTCTACGACGTCGAGATCGAGAAGGAGGACGTCTACGTCACCTTCACCCTGACGACCCCGGCCTGCCCGATCGGCCCCCAGGTCTCCGAGCAGATGAAAGAGTTCGTCGGCGACCTCCCCGGTGTCAGCGCCGTCCACCCGAAGATGGTCTTCGACCCCCCCTGGTCCCCCGAGATGATGACCGAGGACGCCAAGTTCGCACTTGGGTTCTAGGCAGGGTTTTCGGTCAGAGGTCGGGTTGGGTCAGGCCCTCAAGCCGGTACAGCAGTCGAGAGCTCATTGAGACCCCCAGGCCCCGACCGTTCCTTGCAAATCGGCACCCGCTCAGGTTGACTTCGATCGGAACCGGGGGCTCGTTCGCGTAGTGGAAGATCGCGTAGAGCCTTGCTCCTTCGTCCGCAGGGCAGCTGATTGCGCCATGCCCGGAAAGCCGTGGTAGGTGGTCGAATTCCCTGCCGACGGAATGAGCAATGCTCCGACTGGACAGCAAGCGTTCGGCCTCGAGCTTGCCGGCCCTGGCCTGCGTCCTCGGCGTTTGATTTACCCCGAAGCCGTAGTAACGGCAGAGCAGGAGTTCATCGGGTCCACTCGGGACCAGCGAGTCGTGGCTTCGGGCATTCCGATTCGTCGCAGCCTCGGCCCCTTCATCGAGGACCTTTTTTGAACAGCTCGCAGGTAGAGCTTGCGCCTGATCCGGCGAAGTGGAACTCGCGCCGGAGTTCGCACAGGCAGAAAGGGTCGCAGCGCTCGCAAGGGCGAGCAGGGCGACAAATGGGGGCTTCCAGGCCATTCTCTACAAAACACTACGGTCGGGCGGTCGCTGCGTCACGACGGACCCCTGAATTCAGCGCACTATTCTGTCTGAGATGAGGCGAGGGATGTGGGCATTGATCGGTATCTGCCTGGTGGCGGGCATCGTCTTCGGAACCGTGAAGCTCGGCGAACGATACGAAGGCGAGGGGAAGTCCGACTACGAATTAATGGAAGAAGAATCAGGGGGAACGCACGGGTTCCCCCTGACCACCAGCGCTTCGAAGATCCGGTTTGTCGGGCTCTACTGTCTATACATGGCGCAGTCCAAGGATCAGCTGCGGAACTGCCGTCATAGGAGCGCCCGGGACATCTACAACTCAAACGGCAACGAATTCGCGTGGCTCTACGCGGACGGAGTTATCGCCTATTGCGCGAGCAACGCCGGTCCATTCTGCGGCTCGGACAACCGCCGCGTCGTAAGGGAACGCATCGACGCTTTCGCAAAAAAACAACCCCAGGCAGGATGATCGGGGACCGATCCAAGGACGGCCGAGCAGGCCCGAGCACCGGATCGTACCCGGGGCCCCCGCGACTATTGTTGCCCGATGCTTCCCTACTGGGATGCCGTACTTCGGCCTTTCCTGACTGCGCTGGACGCGGGGCCGACAATCGAGATCGGGGCGGCCGCGGGGGAGACCACGGTCAGGCTGGCCGAGCTCGCCGTCGAAACAGAAACCGTCCTGCATACGGTCGACCCCGATCACCAGTTCGACGTGGCGCAAGTCGAGCAGCGCTTCGGCGCACACTTCTGCTTCCACCGAGAACGAAGTCACGACGCGCTGCACCGGATCGGGCCGGCGGCCGCGGCGATCCTCGACGGCGACCACAACTGGTACACGGTGAACGGCGAGCTGAAGCGGCTGCGGGAGGCCGCCCTCGCCGCCGGCCGCCCCTTCCCACTGGTCATCCTCCACGACGTCGAGTGGCCCTACGGGCGACGCGACATGTACTACGACCTGGAGGCGATACCCAAGCAGTGGCGAAAGCCATGGGACCGGCGCGGAATCAGGTGGGGAAGAAGCTCGCTCGACGAGGAGGGCGGAGGCATCAACTCCCGCCTGGCCAACGCGATCGAGGAAGGTGGCCCTCGCAACGGTGTCCTCACCGCCGTCGAGGACTTCCTCGAGGAAAGCGAGGCGCCGGCGGAGCTGCGCATCGTCCGCGGCGGCGCCGGGATCGGCATCCTCGCCTCGGCCGAACTGTTGGAGGCGACGCCTGCGTTGCGCCGCGAATGGGGCCGGCTGCACTCGCCGCAGTTCCTGATGGAGCACATACAGCGGCTGTCCGACACGGCCGCACATGCGACGGCCGCCCTCTGGGAAGCCACGTCCGCCCCCGTGCGGGCCACGGGGCAGGGACTGCCGTAGGCAACCGATGGCGCCTCACTCAGGCGGCGCGGGTGTTGACTGGGGCGTGATCGCTTCGACGTGTTGGCGGTGCGCGCCAAGTCGCGGCGAGCGTCAACTACTGAGAAGGCGGCGAGGACCAGTTCGCGCCAGCGCCGCCGAGGATGGTCGGAGCGGAGGATGTCCTGGTAGCTGTACCAGAGGATCATCGCCGGGTGGGCGTGGCGGATTGCGGCGTCCCGGGTTGTCTGCAGGCTACGTGCGCTCGGGTAGCGCGGCGGGCGGGTGCCGGGCGCGTACTGCGACCAGGAGAAAGCCTGCAGGACCATCGCCGTGCGGGCGCCGGCCGCGGAGGCGGCTGCACGGGCCGACTGGGCCGCTTTGCCGACCGGGGGGTCGCCGGAGCCGAGCGGGTAGGCGTCGGCACCGGCGAGATCGGCGAACGGGGCAAACGGTTCGAGCCGACCGATGCCCGGCCGCGCCACGTAGAGCTGCTGGCCCCCGGGGGCGAGCCGGCGCACGGTCGCGCTGAGCGCACGCACGCGCGGCACTTCCGCCGCCGGCAGCTCGTCGCCGATGTAGAAGCCCCAGGTGGCGGGATGGTCGGCGACGAGCCCGATCGCGAACGAGGCGAATTCCCGATCGGCGATCCCGGCGCGGCCTTCCACGAGGCTCGGGTATGTCGCGCCGAGATCGCCGAGCCCGCGCCAGGCGGGGTTGTTGAGCGGCCAGATCAGCTGTAGGCCGAGAGCCGCCGCGGCGTTCGCGTAGCGCAGCACCTCGGCCGGCGAGCCGTACCAGGCGGAGTAGTCGAGGACGTAGCGGAAGCCGGCGGCGCTAATCGCCTCGAGGTGTTCGATGCAGGCGTCGCCGGGTGCCCCGGGGGCGCAACCCTCGTACAGGCCCTGCGGCGGGAGCGCGAAGCCGACCGCGGATTCGCTTCCGGTGCGCCTTATGTCGCCTATATGGGCATAAGGCGCACCGGAAGGGCCAGGCGAGGCCTTGGCGACTGTCAGTGGAGGAGCGGCGATCTGGGGGCCCGCGGAAACGAGGATCGCCGCGGCCAACGAGAGGGCGGCTGCGGCAAGGGCGCTGCGAGCGGTCCGGTGGGTGTGAGTCGGCATCTCGGCGGTGTCTCTCCTGAGGCACCTCCCGTCGATGAAGCTTTTTCCCCTCTATAGGCTGGAAAAAGCTTCGATCAAGCGAAGCCGACTGCGTCGGGAACGTCAATGTCTGGGACGGCCCCAGACGAGGCCGCGTGCGTACCTCAGGCGTCTGCGCCGGCTCAAGCGCCGTCGTACAGCGCCAGCAGCTTGCGGCTCTCCCGCTCCCAGGTGTAGCGGCGGGCGGCTCCTCGGGCGCGCTCGCGCATCTCTCGATAGCGCTCTGGGTCGGCGAGGATCTCGTTCAGGGCGGCGGCCAGGGCGGCGGCATCGCCGGGGGCAAAGGTGAGGCCGATCTCCCCCTGCTCGACGAAGCGGACCAGCTCCGGCAGGCGACTGGCGACCACCGGCAGGCCGGCCGCCATGTAGTCGAAGAGCTTGTTGGGCGTGGTGTAAGTGTTGTTGAGCCCGACCGGCTCGTAGGGGATGACGCCGACCGTCGCTTCGGCGGCGCGCGCGACGACCTGCTGCGGCGGCACCGGTGCGGCGATCTCGACCCGCCCACCAAGGCCTTCGCGGCGGATCAGCGCGCGCAGCTCGTCCTCCAATCGTCCCCAGCCCATCAGCACGATCGTCCCCCGCTCGAGCCGGTGGGCGGACCGCACGAGCGTCTCGAGCCCGCGGTGCGGGATGAAGCCACCCTGGTAGAGGACGATCGGCTCGTTCCCCCCTGGCGCTTTTGTCGGACTATTTCCGACAAAAGGGCCAGGGCCGGCAGACAGACCGGCACCGTTTGCCGCTGCCGGGCAGTTGAGCAGCACCGTGGGCCGCGGCACTCCGTAGCGCTGTTCGATCTCGGCCGCGATCGAGTCGCAGACAGTGAGCACGTGGTCGGCGCGGCCGGCCAAACGGCGCTCGAGCAGGCGCCAGGTCGCCGCCTCGCGCCCGGAGAGGGTCGAGATCTCGGGGTAGAGCTCATGTGCGTCATAGGTCAGCGGCAGCCGCAGCCGCCGGGCGAGGGCGGCCGCGACGGGCAGCGTGTTGAGATCGTGGGCGTGCAGCGCGTCGGGCGCGTCGGCACGGACGAGGCGATAGGCGCGCCAGTAGTAGTCGAGGAACATCAGCGGCTTGTGCGGTACCAGCAGCAGGCGGCGCCCGGCGCGCTTGAGGGGACGCGCCAGCGCCGCGCCGACCCGCCAGGCAAACCGGAGGCCGATCCGCAGCAGCGCGAGCGGGGCGAGAGCGAGGCCGGCGGCGCGACCTGGCGCCGCCGCCGGCTGCTCCCATCGGACCGCCGCCAACGGTCGGCGCCAGAGCCGGCCCGCTGTCCGCGCCGCACTCAGCACCCGGTAGTGGACGGGATTGCGATCGATGCGCACGATGCGGAAGCCGTCGCACTCTTCCTCCGGCGGAGTCGTCGCGTCGAGCACGGCGACGATGCGCACCCGGTGGCCGGCCTCGGTCAGCGTCGTCGCCTCCTTCAGCACCCGCGCGTCGCTGGTGCAGCGGTTGTAGACGAACATGTCGATTCGCATCGGGCCCCGCCCTTCAGGCGACCGTCGTCAGGTGCGCCGCCACGGCCGCCGGCTCGCGCAGCAGCAGCCGATCCCAGGCGGGGCCGACCCGCTCCCAGCCCCAGCGCCCGGCGAAGCGGCGGGCGGCTTCGCCCTCCTCCTGACCCTCACCCTGCTCCTGCGCGGCAAGAATCGCCTGCGCGGCGGCGCCGGCATCGGCGTGCACCCAGTGCGCCTCGTATTGCTCGCGCGCCCCGGGCCGCTCGATGACCACCGGGGTCGCGCCGGACGTCATCCCCTCGGCAAGCGCCAGCGAGTGCCCCTCGACCTCGCTGGTCGAGAGGATCCAGCCCGCCTGGCAGAGGAATGTCGCGATGTCGTCGCCGAACGGTTCGAAGCTGACCGCGCGGCGCAGGTTCGGCGAACGCTCTACCCGCCGCAGGAGGTCGGCGAAGTAACGGCGCTCCTCGGCGCGACCCGCCATCCACTCGTACTCCCAGGGCGCCCGCCCCTTGACCAGCAGGCGGTAACGGTCGTCGCGGGTACGCAGCAGGTCGAGCACGTCAAGCGCCCGGTCGAGGCGCTTCAGCCGCGGCACGTAACCGATCGTCGCCAGCGTGAAGCGGGCGCCGGGCAGCTTCTCGCGGTGCAGCGCCTCCGGCTCGACACCGTTGGCGACGACGTAGAAGCGCGGGTCGGCGGCGTCCCAGCCGAAGCGCTCGCAGGCCTGCTCGAGCACGTGCCGGGCGACGAAGACCATCGCGTCGACGCGGTCGAGCGCCAACTCCCGGGGATAGGGGGTGCCCAGCTCCATCCGGTGGAAGCGCACCACCAGCCGCTGCCCTGGGCGTTTGTTGCGGCTGTACCAGACCGCGTTGCCGAGGCACCACTCGCAGAGGACGACATCGGCCCAGCCGAGCGCCGCCGCGCTCGCCTCCTCGTCGTGGGCGCGGTGCGTCTGCCAGCGGTCCTCGCGGACGTCGGCGCCGGCGCGGCGCGCTCGCCGTGCGATCGGCGCGCTGAAGGCGAGGCTGTGACCCGCGATCAGCAGCCGCGCCGCGTTCCTCATCTGCCCGGCGCCGGCTCTGGGATGTATGGCTCGCCGGCGTAGATGCGGATGCCCTCGGCGAACCAGCTGCGCATCGCGGCTTCGTCGCGCGGCCAGCCGCGCTCGGCCACCACCGCGCGTGCGGCGAGGGCCGCGTGGGGAGGGACGGCGTCGACGTAGCAATGCGACCCCCCGCCCGTCCCCGCGGTCGCTCCGAAGCCGATCACCCGCGCCTCGGCGAAGCGCGTGCAGGAGACCAGGTCGCGCAGGTGGTGCGGACCGTAGCGCAGGGTCGGCGCGATCGGGACCACCCAGGGTGCCGCTGCCAGCCGCGCCAGCTCGCGCAGGCGCTCGGAGCGTTTCGCCTTCTGCCGCTGGGAGAGGGTCCGGATCCGCGCTCCGGGAAAGCGCTCGCGCAGGCGGTCGAGCTCGCGCTCGGCGCTCGCGCCGCCGGCCAGGCCGACCAACACTTCGTTGGGCGCCATGCTCTGGCCGAGCAGCGACTCGACCGACTCGTCGAGCTCCTCCTCCGCGCCCATCGCGATCAGCACCGCGGTTTCCTCGCCGGCGCCGGCCGGGACGTCGAAACCCGCCGTCGCCACCAGCTCGGCCAGGCGGTCGTGGTAGGTGTGCGCCCCGAGCACGTAGCGGCGACCGCTCCTGGCGAGGTCGTGACGGTATCTGTCGTCGCCGAGCAGCAGCTCGAGCTGTTCGCCGGCCTCCTCCTGGCCGCTCGCTGTCGGCACGAGGTCGCCGAGGATCGCTTCGATGCCGGGATTCGGGGTCGAGAGGACCGGCGTACCGCAGGCGAGCAACTCGAACACCTGCCGCGAGAAGGCGGTCGGCGAATCGGCGCTCGAGTTGGCGGCGAGGAAGAGGCGGTGGCGTTTGTAGGTGGCGATCGTCTCGCCGTAAGAGAGGCGGCCTTCGATGTTGGCGAGGAATCGGGGCGGGTAGCGCTGCCCCTGACCTTCTTCGCCGGTACCGCGCTCGTAGATGACCAGCCCGAAGCGCTGGGCGGCTTCGAGCAGGTCGAAGAGCTCCTCCTGGCGCTCGCCCGGCCAGGCCGCGTCATAGGCGCCGGCGTAGGCGACTTCGGGGAATCGCGGCGCCTCCGCGGCGATCGGATTGTGGAGGCACGGCTGTGCCGCAAACGGCAGCGTCGTGACCGTGCGGGCGGTGCTGTCCGGCAGCTGCCGGTAGGCGGGAACGCGATCGGAGTCGACGGTGAAGATGTGGTCGCACAGCGACGCCGCCGCGGCGAAGCGGTCAAACCCGAGTGGGTCCTGCGTCGCCCAGAAGGCGCTCGGGATGTCGCGCTCGCGACACCACGAGACGAGCTCGCGCAGCGCCGGCAGGCCCGCCTGGGGCGAACCGGAAGGAGGCGCGACGCCGCCTCGCCAACCGCCGCCGTTTCCCGCCCAGGCCGACTCGACCAGCAACAGATGAGGGGGTCGGGCCTCGAGCCGTTCGCGCCAGTCGGCGACGCCGAAACCGGTCTCGAGTTCGCACTCGGGGGCGAGGCAGGCCTCCGTCGTCTCGTCGAGGATCGCCGCCACCCGCAGCTTTTCCAGCCCCGGCATCCGCGCTTCGGCGAGCCAGCGCCGGCGCTCCAGGTCGACCGCGACATGGTCGCCGTTCGGCGCCGGGACGAGTCTCACCTCGGCCTCCTCCGCCGGCATGTCGCCACCCAGCGGGCGGGCAAAGGAGTCCTCGCCCGCCATCCTGGGAGGGCCGGCCTTGCGGAATATCGACCCGCGGCGCAGCCGCCAGGCAAATCGCGCGAGCCGGTACCAGCGCGAGGCGAAGATCGTCTGCAGCTGCTCGGTGCGGGCCTGCAGGGTGTTCTGGGTGCGGACCAGATCGGCGACCAGAGCCCGCCGCTCTGCCTGTTGCCAAGTTCGAGGTCGCTCACGCATTGTTCCCCTCCAAGTCCCACATAAGGTACCGCTGAGGGCCCAGCGGGAGTTCACGCCAGCCGAGTTGGGTACGCCGACATACTTCAGCGTCCCGAATTCCCTACGATTGCCCCATGGGTGCTGCCGCCGGCGATGCGGTGCTGGATCGGCTTCGCGGCTTGGGGCTGGGCTGCGACCTGCGTGGGCTGCGCTTTCCCGAGGCGCAGGTGGTCGGGCCCGGGCGAGGCAGGCGGCCGACGCGCAAGGCGATGCTCGGCAACCTCTTCTACGTCTACGGAAGCGAGGCGAAGCTGGCGCCGCCGGTCGACTGGCGCCAGGACCCGGAGGAGAGTCGCAGCTGGCGCTACGAGCTGCACACCCTCACCTGGCTGAAGGAGGCGCTGGCGCGACACGCCGAGGGCGGCGACGTCGAGACGCTGGCGGTGGCGCGCGACCTGGTCCTCGACTGGGCGCGCACGCACCTGCGCTCAAAGCAGGAGCAGAGCGAGTTCGCCTGGTACGACATGGCGGTCGGGCTGCGCGCGCCCTACATCGGCTACGTGCTGCGCGCCTGCCTGGCCGAGGAGACCCTGGCGGACGACGACGCCGAGCTGCTGCTGGAGGCGGCCGAACGCCACGGCGCCGAGCTGGCCGACGGCGGCAACTACGCTGCCGGCAACAACCACGGCCTCTTCCAGGACGAGGGGCTGTATCTGCTGGCGCGACAGCTGCCGACGATGCCGGCGGCGACGGCCTGGCGGGAGCTGGCCCTGAGCCGGATGAAGTCGACGTTGAAGGCCAGCGTCAGCTTTGCCGACGGCGCCCACCTGGAGCACTCGCCGGCGTACCAGTTCGCCATCGTCGATCTCGTCGCGCGCCTCGCCTCGAACGTGAGCGAGCTGCCGGAGCTGAACGGGTTGCTCGAGCGCATGCGCCGCACCGCCGCCTGGCAGACGACCCCGGCCGGCCGCATGGCCCAGCTCGGCGACACGGACGACCTGCCGGCGCCTCAGTGGGCGCGCGAGACGGCCTCCAATCTGCGCGGCATCCACTTCCTGCGCGAGGCCGGCCAGGCGTTCGTACGCGAGGGCGACAGCTACCTCGCGGTCACCGCCGCCTACCACAGCGCCGCCCACAAGCACGCCGACGACACCGGCTTCCTGCTGGTGGAGGGAGGGCAGACGATGGTCGGCGACGCGGGTCGCTGGGGCTACTACGAGGAGGAGCCCGACCGCGTCTACGCGCGCAGCGCCGCGGCCCACAACGTGCTCACCGTCGACGGGCGCGACTTCGACTGGCGCAACGCGGAGCCCTACGGCAGCGGCCTCAAGGCAGCCGGCGAGGGCGACAGCTGGTACGTGATCGGCGTCCGCAACCCGCTGCTCGCCCGGCAGGGCGTGGACCACCGCCGCGTCTTCCTCTACCGGCCGGGGAAGACGCTGCTGATCCTGGATCAGGCGCACTCGGCGAAAGAACGCGAATACATCCGTCACCTGCACTTCGGTCCCGGGCTCGAGCTGGCCCTCGACGGCGGCAACCGGATCGCCATCACCGGCAGGGGAACCGCGGCGGCGCTGATCGACCTCACCGAGGGCTCCGAGATCAACATGGTCCACGGCCACGAGGAGCCGCACTTCGGCTGGACCTATCCGGGCGACCGCGAACGGAACGAGGTCTGGACCGCGAGGCTGCGCTCGTACAGCAAGGACGCGACCATGGTGACGGCGCTGAGCATCGACGGCAAGCCGATCGACGACCTCCCCGGCAAGATCCAGGGCTACCTGTAGGTGGGCCGGCGCGCGTGACGGCGAGCATCCTCCTGATCGACGGCGGCGCGGATTTCGCCCGCGAGGTCTACGAGCGCGAGGGAAGGGCCGACTGGGCCCAGGCGATGCCGCTGGTGCTCGAGAAGCTCGGCTACCTCGGGCTGGAGACGGCGCCGCCGGCAGCGCTCGCCGACCCGCGCAGTTGGGAGCGGCACGCGGCGATTCTGGTGCCGCGCCTGCCGGGCGGATCCTGGACGCCGCGGGCGGTCGCCCTGGCCGGCTCCGGCAGAGCGCAGCTGCTGACCGAGCTGCCGCCGCGCGCGCTGCACGACCGACTCGGCATCCTCGCCGCCGAGCCCGCCTCCCGCGAGGGCGTCGTCGCGGCGACCGATCCCGAGCTGGCGGCTGCCGTCGCCGCCGCCTCGACGCTGTCGAACACCTACCTCCAGCCCCCCCGCTCGAGGCCGGTCGACCGCGCCGACGGCCTCGCCTGGGACGAACTGGGCGTTCCGATCGGGGTCGAGCAGGCGGAGCGCTGGCGCGCCCCCGGCTGGGACGCCGAGCGCTGGTCCCTCTCCGCCGAGGCACAGGTGCTGGCCGAGTGGACCGACAGCGGCGAGGGACGAGAACAGCGGCCGGCGCTGATCCGCCGCGGCCCCCTGCTCGCCTGCTCGTTCTCGCTCTTCGGCTTCCTCGGCCAGC
>DASUZP010000087.1:0-19127 GCA_036376775.1 Solirubrobacterales bacterium
TTAGTCGCCTTTGCTTCGACGCAAGGGGGAAACGAGGCCTCGCTCAACCCGATCGCGCAGGCGGCGGTGCGAACGCAGAAATCTCCGGGCGCAAGGACCCTGCTCCATGCAACCGGCCATAAACAGTCCGGGTCTGGTCCGATCGAGATGAGCGGCCGGGGCACGTTCAACGGCCAGACCAACCGCAGTGAGATGACGATTACCGCTCACGGCCCAACCGGTGATTTCGAGATGCAAAGCGTCGCGAGCGGGACTCATGTGTATTTCAAGTCGGAGGCATTTCAGTCAGAACTCCCTGGGAACGACGAATGGATGGGGCTCGATTTCAGCCAATACGCCCAGTCGGACACTGACCTCCCCGCCAACTCCGATCCAATCTCGGAACTCGACCTGTTGAAAAGCGCGAGCGACGAGTTTGAAACGCTTGACAAAGAAACGATCCGTGGCGTGAAGACGACCGGATATCGAGGCACGTTTGACACGGGCCTCGAGTTCGAAACGTGGATCGACGGCAAGGGGTTCGTGAGGCGAATGAGGCTCAAGGGGAGCCCGAGCGACCCGACCTCTGTGGAGATGACCATGGACTTCTACGACTTCGGCATCTCGCCCGACATTGAGCTGCCGGATCCCGACACCGTCTTCGACGCTACGGACCTGGCTGGTCCCGATGCGGGCCCGGGTGACTCCAACTAGCCCGGTCACCGTTCGACAGCGAGCGGAGGTTCTCGTGAGTCGGACTACCGCACGAAAGAGGCAGGTCGAGCCGCTCAGGGCCGGTCATCCGTCCCCGGACAAATAGAGCCGATTAAGCCGTTCCCGGACTTCCGGGTTCGAATACCGTCCCATGATCCCCGCTGAGAAGCTCTGTTGGAACCCGGCTCAAAGCAAGATCAAGATGCCTGAGGGTGACCTTCCCCTTCCAATGGTCGTAGGTTGGCGGTATGTGGGGAGCAGCGGGACAGAAGACGGGGGACCAGCGACTCGCCCTCCTGCTCGCGATGGCGATGTTCGTGCTCGTCGTCGACACGTCGCTGATGAACGTCTCGATCTCGGCGGTGGTCCGGGATCTCGACACGACTGTCAGCGGCGTGCAATCGGCGATCGCCCTGGAGGCATTGGTCTCCGCCGCCTTCATTCTGATCGGAAGCAAGGTCGGCGACCTCTTCGGGCGCAAGCGAGCCTACGTGCTCGGCCTGCTCGGATACGGGATCGGCGCGGTGGCGATGACGCTCGCCCAGGACCTACTCGCGATCATCGTCTTCTGGGCATTGGTGGGAGGGATCGGCGCCGCGCTCCTGCTGCCCTCCATGCAGTCCCTCATTCACGGCAACTTCGAGGGAGAGGCACAGCGAAAGGTCTACGCGATGGTCGGTGCTGCAGCCGCCGTCGCCGCCGCGGTTGGACCACTGCTCGGCGGCTTCATCACCACCTATCTGTCATGGCGCGTCGGCTTTCTGCTCGAGGCTGTAGTCATCGCGGTCGTCCTCTCCGGCATCGGCCTCGTGCGCGACGTGCCCTACACGGGTCCCCGTGGCGTCGATGTCTTCGGCGCGGGACTCTCGGTACTGGGCATGGGCGGGGTTGTCCTCGGCATCCTGGTCTGGCAGGAGGGCGGCGAGTCGGTCGGCGCGATCCTGGCGGTCGGTGTGATCGGGCTCGGGTCGCTCGTCTACTGGCTGCGGCGGCGTAAGCGTCAGGGCAAGCCGTCGCTGCTCGATCCCGACCTCTTCAAGTCCAAGGTCTTCAGGCTCGGGGTCACCGGGCAGATGCTCCAGCAGATCGCTCTCGGCGGCATGATGATCGCGCTGCCGATCTATCTGCAGATGGTGTTTGAGTACAACGCTCTGCAGGCAGGATTGTCGCTCGCCCCTCTCTCGCTGACGACGTTTGGGGCGGCCTTGCTCGCCGGGAGGAAGGCGGGCGGGCGGAGCCCGAGCACGATCATCCGCGTGGGATTCGCACTCGTCACGGTCGGACTGGTGATGCTGATCCCGATTGTGCCGAGGGCCGACTCGGGCTGGTACCTCCTGATCCCGCTCGCGATTGCGGGATCGGGGTTGGGACTTCTGGTCTCTCAGCTCAACAACTACACCCTGTCCCCGATCACGGAGGACCGGATCAGCGAGGCTGCTGGGGTGAACTCAGCGGGGGGATCGTTCGGGCTGTCGTTCGGTCTGGCGTTCGCCGGTGCGATCATGCTGGCCACGCTCTCGATCGCCTTCACCAACAAGGCCGAAGCGAGCAAGGTTCTCGCCCCGGCTGAGCAACAGCGGGTCGCCGATGCGCTGGAGGACGACGCCGAGGTGATGAGCAACTCACAGCTCGAAGAACTGCTCGTCGACCAGCCCAAGGACGTTCGCGAGGAGATCGTCAGCATCAACACGGACGCGAGACCGCTCGCCCTCCAGGTTGCTCTGGCCATCCCGCTCCTCGCCGCCCTGATCGGGCTCTTGAACTCGTTCCGTATGGTGCGCTTGCCAGACCCCAGGGCCTCGGCGGCGGTCGAGGGGGGCGGTTCTGGGTTGGGCTGAGCACGATCCCCGTCGTCAAGCCCCGAATCGCACGCTGAACGGCCGACCTCGCGGCCGGCTCGGGGCGGGCATTGCGTCGAGCGGCATCACGATCGTCTCCTCTCGGGCCGGCGCCGGGACGGCCGGGCGCCGTCCGCGCAGGCGCTCGTGGCTGCAGACGACGTAGCACCACTCCATCAGGCGCATCCGTGAGGACGGGTCCATCTCCTCGATCGTCGCCCCCACCAGATAACGGTTGTCCGCCTCGCGACAGGAGCGGATCTCGACCTGAGCGGCCACCTCGTGCGTCTCCCCGCCGGCATCCTCCAGCTCGAGCAGGATGGCCAGCCGCTCACCGGTGCGCACCGGTGCGTCGAGCACGAGCCCGACCCCCGCTGCGCTGGCATCGATCAGTTGACCGCCGATATGGCCCCCGGCGGCGAAGCAGTGCGCCGGGGCTTCTCCCTCGAAGCGGTAGACCTGGCGCCGCTGATGGCGGCGGCCGACGGCGAGCAGGGTGCGGATGACGCGACGCAGCTCGATCAGGCCGAGCAGCGGCACGATAACGGCCGCGATTCCGGGCAGGTCGGGTAGCGGTCCAACCCCGGCGAGGTCGAGCAGGCGCATCGCCGTGCCGGCGGCGAGCACGACCGCGGCGAGGACCACCAGGCGCAGCTTGCGCACGGCGGCGATCCCGCCGCCGTCGGCGCCCTGCTTCGGCGTCACCTTGAAGGCGGTGTGGCCGGGACGGAAGATGCAGCGCAGCGCCCGCGTGTAGATCTCCATCGTCATCAGCTCGTAGTGGGCGGTCTCGCCGATCTTCATGTAGCCGCGGGTGAGGGCGGAACCGGCGAGCAGGTTGAGGCTGACGGCCGGCAGCCAGAGTGCCGCCAGGGCGACGACGCTGATCTTCATCGGCAGCTCGCCGGTCCACATCACCAGCGCCAGCGTCGCCAGCAGCAGCAGTCGCATCGGTGGCGCCAGATAGGCGGCGAGGCTGACGAAGTAGGAAAGCCGTTGCAACGGCTGCAGCTCGCGTGCGCGCAGGGGGGACTCGGGCAAGGTGAAGACGGCGAGGTTGCCGCGCGCCCAGCGGTCGCGCTGCAGCAGGTAGCCGTCGAGGTCGTGGGGGGCGAGACCCTGCACGAGAACCTCGTCGTGGTAGTGGCTGGTCCAACCATGGCGCTGCATGCGGATCGTCGTGTGGAAGTCCTCGGCGATCGTCTCGGTCGCGACCCCGCCGATCTCGAGCAGCGCCTGGCGCCGCAATACCGCGGCCGAGCCGCACCAGTAGGCGGCGCCGTGGCGATTCTTACCGGGGCAGACGACCCGGTAGAAGAGCGACTGCTCGTGACGGCCGACGACGTAGTGCTGGACCGAGTCGTGGTTGAAGAAGTCGTGTGGGCTCTGTACGAGGGCGACGCGCTCGTCGTCGAAGTAGCCGACCAGCGCGTCGAGCGCGTCGGGCATCGGCACGTGGTCGGCGTCGAGCATCAGCACCAACTCGCCCTCGGTACGGGTGAGGGCCGCGTTGATGTTGCCGGCCTTGGCGTGGGAGTTGTCGGGGCGGGTCAGGTAGCGGGCGCCGGCCGTCTGCGCCAGGTCCTCCATCTCGGGGCGCCGGCCGTCGTCGAGCAGGTAGGTCGTGTGTGGATAGTTGAGGGCACGGCAGCCGGCCAGGGTCGCGGCGACCACCTCGATCGGCTCGTCGTAGGTGCAGACGTAGACGTCGACCTTGCGTCCGGGCGTTGCCGGAGGGCGCACCGCGGGTGGGCGCGACCACGAGTAACAGGCGAGCGTGCCGAGCGCCCAGAGGCCGTAGATCTCGGTGACCAGAAGCATCGCGAAGGCGAGCGGGCTCGCCCCCCTGCCGCTCCAGCCGATCCTCCAGGTCAGGTAACCGACACCCCAAGCCAGCGCGCAGATCGCAAAAGCGCGCAGCGGCAGCGGATGGCGGTCGAAATACCGCCCGATACGGGTCTGCTCGCTGCCTTGCACGGGGCTGCATCGGCGGTGTCCCGCGTGCTCTTGAGCCCCGCAAGCCCGGCCTACGTAGAATCCTGGCCCGGATCGAGTCTCCGGAGGGGTGTCGGAGTGGGCCGAGCTGCATCGCAGCGAGCTGATGGAGAACTGGCAGCGCGCTTGAAACAAGGAACCTTCGCCTGCGCTTTGAGGATGGAGTCGAGGGCGAGATCGACTTCAGTACCGAAGCCTGGGATGGGGTCTTTGCCCCTCTCTCAGACCCGACCTATTTCCCGCGTAGAACTCGACGAGGGCCTAGCGCCCGTCACCCCAAGCTTCCTGGGGTGAGCGGTACCGCGAGATGATCGAAGGAGGAAGTGCGTGAGCACCGACGCAAAACGATCCCGCTGTCAGGAATATAAAGACCTGGCAGGGCGCGGTTCAGAGTTCGCCGTCGAGGTAGCCGAGGCGCTCGTCGTCTGGGCGCACCAGGATGTCCACCGCCTCGTCTGGGCGGGTGGACCCGGGCGGGAAAGTCCGTACCCAGACCTTGCCCGAGTCGGGGTACTCGTTGATCTCCGGGGCAAGCATCGTGCTGATGATCAACATGCGTGCGGGCTGCTCGCCACGGTTGTCGATTCGGTGCGCGCCGCTGCGGCCCGATGGGAAGGCAACCAACTCGCCCTCTTCGAGCTGGCGCTCACCGTCCAGCGTGCGGAGGGTGGGCCGGCCGCTGACGACGACCAGCAGCTCCTCGTTGGCATGGTGGATGTGAAGCGGAAAGCTCGAGCGGCCTGGTGGTAGCTCGAAAAGCGAGGCGCCTAGTCGATCTGAGCCCGCCTGTCTCCCGAGCCTGGCCCGTCGCCAGGTGAACGGAGGCTGGTCCTGCTCCTCATCCCAGTGCGGCTCGAAGACGTTGGTCACGAGGTCGCAGTATGCACCAGCTTTTTGCTCGGTGCCCCGGCCGAGCGTCGCTGCGCGCGAACGGTCGTGGACGGAAAAGCGACGCTTGACGCCTTAGAACCCTGTCTCAAAACCGGCGTGTGCGACTGGCGAGCGCCGGACCGAGCGGAGCAAGGACGCAGGGAGGCCGAATAGCAGCGCTATTTGGCCGACTGAGGACGCCGCACCGCGAGTGTGTCCGCCGCCGCCAGGCGTGCGCGAGGGTTTTGAGACACGCCGCCGGCTTCAACGGCGTCATCGCCTACGAGCTGGAGCCATATGCGATCGAGCCGCCTCGCGACGCACCCTGGCGCTGGGCGATCGAGGTCGACTCGAAGGGCGGCCGCGCACGCCTGCTCGAGCCGGCCCCGCTTGACGCCGCGGTAACGATCCACATCGGCCTCGCTGACTGGGTGCGCGTGGTCGCGGGCCTTCGGGATTCCCTCCCGGTAATGGTCGCTGGTCGCTGCAGCGTCGAGGGCGATGTCCTGCTCGTGGTGCGACTGGAGGCGATGTTCGGCGCTCGGTAGCGCCATGCCTTCTCAGGGCCGACTCCCTGGCTTTCTGGATCGGCGGGCAGCTGCTTTGCGAGGGGAGCGGCGCGACTATACGATTGTCGCCATGAATCGGGCCCTCGTGAGCAAGCTGACGCTCAACGGCTTGATCTGTGGTCGGATGACGTTCGGCGTTGCGGCCTGGCTGGCGCCACGGCCCGTCGGCAACGCGGTCGGTCTCGATATGAGCGGGAATCCACAGGCTGTCTACCTGGCTCGGATCCTGGCCGTGCGTGATCTTGTTCTCGCCTGCGGTGCTCTCGGAACCGACGGAGAGGTTCAGCGCCAGTGGCTGCTCGCTGGTCTGGTGTGCGACAGCGCTGACACTCTCGCCGGAGTCGCCGCCAGGCGCGGCGGATACCTACCGAAGCGCACGAGCTTCTACCTGACCGGGTTTGCTCTCTCGGGTGTGGCCGCGGCCGTGGCGGTCCTGCGCGAGCAATCGGGCGCGACTCCCGCGTAGAGCCCTGATCCATCCCAAACCTGACAGCGATACTGCGCTAACGTGCCTCAAAGCACCAAGCCTGCCGAGTGTAAGGCTAGAGCCTCTAGGACCCACTCTTAGAGAAGCCGTCTTGCTACGCAGCGGCCTGTGCGTCTGGCCAGGCGCCTGAGCGCACCCGCTCGTACAGCGTGTCGGGGGCGAGGTCGGCGCCGCCGGGCCAGACCACGGTTCCAGTCTCTCGGTCGACTGCAACTTTCGCAAAGCCCTCCGGAGTGCGAGCGTCCTCGAAGACCGGCCCGCGCATGCGATCGAGCACGCGTCGCTCAGCCCGTCGGCGAAAGTCAGCTTGAGGATGCCGTGGTGGACGATGGCGACCGCGGTTATGTCGGGGGTCAGGCTGTTCGTTGCAATGGCTCGATCTCTTGAAGTGTCTCACCGGATCGCGGAAATGCGGGAAGCCGTGATCGTCGAAGAACATCGCGATCATGATCCCGAAGAAGCGGCTTATCGTCGGCGCGAACTCATCATGGCGCTCGCAGCGGCGTCGTTCTCCTTGGATTTCAGTTCAGGTTTCGTTCCCTAATCCGTTCCCTAGCGCGAGCCCGTCGATAGGATTTGGCTCTGCAGTGCCTCGGAGGGGTGCCGGAGTGGTTGAACGGGGCAGTCTCGAAAACTGTTGGCGTCGCAAGGCGCTCGTGGGTTCGAATCCCACCCCCTCCGTTTTTGTGTCGACCGGGCGCTCGGGCCTGACGCCCGTTTGGTTCACTGATCGGCATGCCACTTCCCGGATATGGCGTAGCCATCGGCTCGCTGGTGAGCTTTACGCGGGACTCCCAGCACAATTTCGGTTCGTGGTACCACGGTCACGTCACGTTGGACGCGGACGGTGTGCGGTGGGAGTCTGCGCTTGACGTCGATGCTCCGCAGTCGGTTGGCGTGGCCTATCGCCTCGTTACCGGGCTGACGAGTGGCGACCTCGGGCCGGTCTCGGGCTTGCCGGCCGGCTGGACCCCCCTGACGCACTCGCCGTCCTCTGGCGCCCTCGACTACGTCCGCAGCCCCGTCCTGCGCGACGGGCCGGTTGTGCGTGCCCTCCGCAGTACGTTCTTCTCGCGCGGCGCACCGCGCGGCTGGAGGCCGCCACCGCCGGATCTCGGTCTTCCCGGCGGCCCCCAGGACGGCGACTGGGGCAAGCCCCCTTTCCCGCCCGACCCGATCGACTCGGCGCTGGAGAGATCCCAGCGCCTGCTCAGCAAGGTCCCGATGCGCCGGCGCTCCTTTCCCTGGATCGACTCGAGCGGCGACAACGCGCTCGACGCTTTGCAGCCCTACCTCGATTCAGCCGCGCGGATCTACATCTATGGAGAGCGCTACAAGGACGGCGGCAATGGAGTGCACGACGTCCATCTGAACCAGGGCGACCCGGTCGGCTCACGGTGGTTCGACAGCGACGGAATCTGGCAGGACGGCGCCGTCGCCTGCCAACGGAGCGACGACGCAGTCGCGATCTGGCAGGTGCGCTTCAAGACGCAGTCGCTCAGCACCGACGCCGGCGGTCACCCCGCTTGAGCGCGGGCGCCGATCAGGCGTAGTCCCACGTCGAGCGCCGCCTGGTCGCGCAGGTGGCCGTGGAGCTCGTCCCAACGGCCGCTCTCCAGGTCGGCCCTGAGGCTCTCCAGGCCGCGTTCCAGCTCGTCTTCCGCCAGCCGGTGCCAGACCGAGCTGGCGCGACGGACGTCGGGGTCCAGGTGCATCTCAGGGCGGTCCCAGATGCCGAGGAAAAAGCCGTCGGCGCAGCCGCTCGGGATCGGCACCGGCTCGACCGAGGCGCCGGGAAGCATCGCGGTCAGCTCGCCGATCGACGGCATCGCGTCGGCGTGGTAGTCGAGCGCGGCGGGGAAGTAGTCGCGCATCCAGAGCTCGACGTCCGGCACCGGCTCGAAGGTGAGGACGACCACCCGCTCGCGCGCCACCCGGGTCATCTCCGCCAGTCCTTTGCCGACGTCGCTCCAATGTTGGACGGTGATGATCGCCATCGCCGCGTCGAAGCTTTCGTCGTCGAAGGGCAGATCCTCGGCGACGCCCTGGATAGCGGGCGCCGACTGCGGTGGGCGCTGGGCGATCATCGTCTGCGAGGGCTCGATCGCGGTCACCGCGCGCTCCGCCGGCTCGTAGGAGCCGGTTCCGGCGCCGACGTTGAGCACGCTTTTCGCGTCGCCCAGCGCCGCTTCGATCCGCGCCGCGATCTGCGGCTCGGGCCGGCGCACGGCGCTGTAGCCGAGCCCGATCCGATCGTAGGCGGCGCCGGTCACGTGCCGACCATACGCGCTCGCTCCAACAGCAGGTCGCGCTCGCGGGCGTTCTCGGTCATCGCCGGGACGCGCCCGAACTCCTCCCGCGCCTCCTCGGCGCGGCCCAGCTTGGCGAGCAGGTCGGCGCGGACGCTGGCCAGCAGGTGATAGCCGTCGAGCGTGTCTTCGGCGGCGAGCTTGTCGGCCAGCTCCAGGCCTGCCTCGGGTCCGTACGCCATCCCGACCGCGACGGCGCGATTGAGTTCGACCACCGGCGAGGGAGTGAGCTGGGCGAGGGCTTCGTAGAGCGCCGCGATCCGCACCCACTCGGTCTCCTCGGCGCTGCGCGCCCGCGCGTGGCACGCCGCGATCGCCGCCTGCACGGTGTAGGGGCCGAAGGCGCCGCGACCGAGCTTTTCGGCGCGCTCCAGCGCCGCGAGACCGCGGCGGATGAGCAGCGGGTCCCAGCGCGCCCGGTCCTGATCGAGCAGCAGCACCGGCTCCCCCGAGGGCCCGATCCGCGCCCGCGCTCGCGAGGCCTGGATCTCCATCAGCGCCACCAAGCCGTGCACCTCGGGCTGTTTCGGCGCCAGCCCGGCGAGGACGCGGCCGAGGCGCTGCGCCTCCTCGCAGAGGTCGAGTCGCATCCAGCTCTCGCCCGCGGTTGCCGCGTAGCCCTCGTTGAAGACGAGATAGATCACCTCCAAAACCGACGGCAGGCGCTCGTCGAGCTGCTCTCCCTGCGGCACCTCAAAGCGTGCGTGCGCCTCCTTCAGCGTCCGCTTCGCCCGCACGATCCGCTGCGCCATCGCCGCATCCGAGACCAGAAACGCCCGCGCGATCTCCTCGCTGCTGAGCCCACCCAGCAGGCGCAGGGTCAGCGCCACCCGCGCCTCGGTCGACAGCAGCGGGTGGCAGCAGGTGAAGATCAGGCCCAGCAGGTCGTCGTCCAGCCCGCCGAGCGCCGCCTCGTGCTCGGCGGCGTCCATCGCCATCCGCAGTCCCGCCTCGTGCGCCAGCTGTTCGCGGCGGTCCTCGAAGCGCTTGCCGCGGCGGGCCAGGTCGATCGCCCGGTTCTTTGCCGTGGCCATGAGCCAGGCCCCCGGGTTCTCCGGGACGCCTGACTCCGGCCACCGCTCCAGCGCTGCAACGAGGGCGTCTTGGGCAAGGTCCTCGGCGAGGCCGACGTCTCCCGTCATCCTCGCCAGGGCGGCGATCAGCCGCGCCGACTCGATCCGCCAGACGGCCTCGACCGTCCGCCCGGCCTGAGGGGTCCGGCTCACGTCTGCTCGGGTGGCCTCTCCGAAAGCTGTCCGGCCGCCTGCACGTCCTCGGGAAAGTCCTCCAGCTCGAAGACGCGGCGCACCTCGATGAAATCGCCGTCGGCGGCGGGGCAGCGGGAGGCCCACTCGACCGCCTCCTCCTTCGAGGACGCTTGGATCAGCCAGTAGCCGCCGACGACCTCCTTGGCCTCGGCGAACGGACCGTCGGTGACGGTGGGCGTGCCACCGCTGAAGCTGACCCGAGCGCCGTCCACGGGTGGGCGCAGGCCGTCAAGCGAGAGCAGGACGCCGGCCTTGCTCAGCTCCTCGTTGTACTTGGTCATCGCCCCGACATCCTCCGCGCTCGGCTCCCATTTCTCCGCGTCGGCGCCGATCGCCGGGTACATCAGCATCATGAATCGCATCGTCTTCTCCTTCGTTGTGGGTTGCTTCTACCCATACGACGAACGACGAGAACCGAAATCGACACGGGGCCGAGATTCAGCGCTGCGGGCCGGCCTCGCACTCGTGCGAGCGGCCCCAGCCTGGGAGACCGTCACAGGTGTCGTAGCCCTCGCCGCCATAGAGCTGATCCGCGCTCGGACCGCCATAGAGCTGATCCCGGCCGCCTTCGCCGTGGCAACCGTCCTGTCCCGCTCCCATGCGGCACACGTCGTCGCCCGGACCACCCCAGCAGCCGTCGCTGCCGGCGCCCGTCTGGCAGTAGTCGTCGCCGGCGTCGCCGACGCAGTCGCTGTTGCGCTCGCCCGTGATGCAGATGTCATCGCCGGCACCGCCGATACAGCGGTTGCGCCTCGCCCCTTCCGAGTAGCAGGTGTCGGCCTCGCCGTTGCCGATGAACTTGTCGGAGCCGTCGCCGAGGTGGACGGTGAGCGGCACCGGCAGCGGGTCCAGCACTTCGACGAAGTCGCCCGAGGGACCCATGTCGAGTTCGATCGCACCGGCGCCGTCGAGGGAGCAGACGGCGAGGTTGCGGTGATGCTTGAGGCGACATCCGGCGCCGGCCGCAGGACCCATCCAACCCTGGGCGACGAGGTTGCCGCCGCGCACGCTCAGCTCGAGGTGTGAGCCCGAGTCGGCGCCGCGCACGACGATCCGCCCCTCGGGCGAGGCGGCGGTGGAGCCGAGCGCCAGCCAAAGCGCGGCGGCCAGCGCGACGACGGTCGCTGTTCCCCTAGCCGAAAAGATCGCGGAGACCTTAGACGACAGCGATGATCCATTCGCTGCAGCCCCTTTTATCCCTGCAATATGCGTTGCGGTACTTTTGACTGGTGCCCCGCGATGAGCTCGACGAGCATCGCCTTCGTCGGCTGATCGGCGTCGGCAGGGGCCTGGTTGCGCAGCTCGACCTCGAGGCGGTGCTGAGCGAAGTGGTCGAGGTGGCGCGCGAGTTGACCGGCGCCCGATACGCGGCCCTCGGCATCCTTGACGAGGACCGGCACGAGCTCGAGCGCTTCATCTACGTCGGCATCGACGAGGAGACACGGGCGGTCATCGGTGACCTGCCGCGCGGCCACGGCGTGCTCGGCGAGCTGATCCGCAATCCGGCCGCGCTGCGCCTTTCCGAGGTCGGCGAGCATCCACGCTCCTTCGGATTCCCCCCCGGGCACCCGCCGATGCACAGCTTTCTCGGCGTTCCGATCGTCGTCCGCGGTCAGGCCTACGGCAATCTCTACCTGACCGAGAAGAAGGGCGGCGATTTCGACGAGGCCGATGAGGAAGCGGTGACGATCCTCGCCGAATGGGCCGCGGTGACGATCTTCAACGTCCGCCTGTACGGCCAGTCAGAGGAGGAGCGGGGGGCCCTCGAGCGCGCCGTGCACGCGCTCGAGGCCACCACCGAGATCGCCCGCGCCGTGGGAGGGGAGACCGAGGCGATCCGCGTCCTGGAGACGATCGCGAAGCGATCCCGGGCGCTTGTCGGCGCCCGCTCGCTGCTTGTCGTGCTGCGCAATGGGGGGCGCGGCGAGGTGGTGGCCACGGCCGGCGAGTGCGGCACGGCGCCGGTCGGCCGCTACGTCACGGTCGAGGCGGAGACGGCGGAGGAGGCGCTGTTCGGTGCTCAGGGGGTCGGTGTCGAGGCTCGCGCCGCCCTGCTCGCGCCGCTCAACTTCCGCGGCCGCACACTGGGGGCGATTATCGCCCTCGACCGGCTCGAGGAAGGGCCCGATTTCTATCCCGAAGACGAACGCCTGCTGACCGCGGCCGCGGCAAGCGCCGCGACCGCCGTTGCCACTGTCCAGTCGGTGACCGAGGACCGCCTGCGCCAGAGCCTGGTGACGGCGGAGCGCGAGCGGGCGCGCTGGGCGCGCGAGCTGCACGATTCGGTCTTGCAGCAGCTGGGCTCGCGCCGCGTGACGCTGTCCTCGGCGTTGAAGAGCGGCGATCGGGAGCGTCTGGCCGGCGCGGTGGAGGAAGCGATCGTCGATATCGCCCGCGACATCGACGAGCTGCGGGGGCTGATCACCGAGCTGCGGCCTGCCACGCTGGACCAGCTGGGCCTTGTCGCGGCGCTGGAGGATCTCGCCGAGCGGGTCGGTCATGGCGCCGAGTTCGAACTTGCGCTCGATCTTCAACTGGAGGCAGCGCGGGTCGATCCGGAGCTCGAGACCGTCGTCTACCGCCTGGTGCAGGAGTCCCTGACCAATGTCGTCAGGCATGCCGACGCGAGCCAGGTCGAGCTGCAGGTCCATTGCGGCCAGGACCGGCTCGACGTGCTCGTCTCCGACAACGGCGAAGGATTCGATCTTGGTGGCGAGCAGAGCGGTTTCGGTCTGGCCGGAATGCGCGAGCGGGTGGAGCTGACCGGCGGCGAGCTGCAGATCGAATCGAAGCCCGGCATAGGCACGAGGGTGATGGCCTCGGTGCCGCTGGCAGCCGGGGATCGCGACGCCGAATCGGGTGCCGATCCCTTCTCAGGTCTCGACGAGGCCCCGGGAGAGCGCGCTGCGGACTAGCTCGGCGCGGCTCGAGACGCCGAGCTTCTGCTGGATGTGGGCGCGGTGGGTCTCGACGGTGCGAACGCTGATGTAGAGCTTCTCGGCGATCTCGGCGTTGGTGTGGCCGAGTGCGATCAGGCGCAGAACGTCGGTCTCGCGCTCGCTCAGGTCGGTGGCGGTCGATTCCGGTTCGGCTGCCAATCTCGCCCCCAGCGCCGGCTGTAGATAGGTCTCGCCCGCCGCCGCCCGCCGCACCGCTTGCACCAGCTCGTCGTCGGCCGCCTCCTTGAGCACGTAGCCGAGTACACCGAGCTGCAGTGCCTGTCGCGCGAACGCGGTCTCTTTCTGCATGGTGAGGACGACGATCTTCGTCTGCGGCGAGGCCTCGCGCATGTCAGCAATCGCCTCGAGGCTGGGCCGCCCGGGCATGTTGAGGTCGAGGATCAGTACATCCGGTTTGTGCCCGCGCAGATAGCGGATCGCCCCTTCGGCGTCCTCTGCCTCGGCGACGACCTCGAAGTCGGGCTCCTCCTCCAGCAGCATCCGCAGCGCCCGCCGAACGACGGTGTGGTCGTCGGCCAGAACGATCGAAATCCCCTCTGCCATCGACACCGATCCTAGCCTCCAGGCCGTTTACACGGCTTTATTTCCTCTTATCCTCGTACGCGTATGTTTATTGCCGTGGCGCCGCGCGGAATCCGGATCGACCCAGGTGGTGGGAAAAACGTCCAGTTCCCTAGAATCGAATCCGTGAGGAGGGTTTCCAAGACGCTGCCCGCGGCGCTCGCTGTGTTGCTCGTGGCCCTGGGTCTGGCTGCCTGCGGGGGAAGCGACAGCTCTGGCTCGACCGCGACCGGAGCAAGTGGCCCGAGTCAGGCGGAAAGCAACTCGGACGGCGGCGGGTCGAAGCAGAGCGATGCAACGACCGGTGGGGAAGGCACGTCCGGTTCCGGCGGCGCGGGGACCGGCGGATCCGGTGCCGGTGGCAACGCGGCCGACTTCGTCCCCAGGCATCACAACGACTCCGGCGGCGGTTCGAGGCAGTTCGAGGTCAAGGGGGGCGACAACAGCGTCCAGGAATTCGGCGCAGAGGCCGATACCTCTGAACTCGACGCCGCAGCCACCGCCCTGCACAATTTCCTCGACGCTCGCGCCGAGGGCAACCAGGCGGCCGCCTGCGAATACATGTCGAAGCCGGCCATCGAATCTCTCCAAGAGCTCGTGTCGGGCGCGACGCGGATCGAAGACAAGAGCTGCGCGGGGATCCTCGAAAAAGTGACGAATCCGGCCGCCGAGAAGGCGATGAAGGCCGAAGCGGCCAAGGCCGATGTCGGCTCCCTGCGGGTCGAAGGCGACCAGTCCTTCGTCATCTACACGGGCATCGCCGGCACCGTCATGGCGATGCCGATGGCGAACGAAGACGGCGACTGGAAGGTCACCAGCCTCGCCGGTACGCCGCTGTCGTAACGCTCGCCGGTGCTGCGCAGAGCCGACGCCCGGACTTGAACCGGGGACCCCTTCATTACGAATGAAGTGCTCTACCAACTGAGCTACGCCGGCGCTCGGGGTCCATTCTAGGTATCGCGGTTCCGTCGCGCGGAGTCTCGATGATGGGACTGTGTCGAGAGAGACGACAGCTCGGCGACGGGAGGAGAACCAGATCGAGTTCTCGCGCATCGTCGCCTTCAGCGACGGGGTCTTCGCGATCGCGATCACGTTGCTGGTGCTCAATCTGGGGGTGCCCGAGCACATTCGGGGCGACGACCTCGGTCCGGTGCTCTGGGACCAGCGCCAGAACCTGTTTGCCTACGCGATCAGCTTCGCCGTGATCGGGCGCTTCTGGATCGTCCACCACCGCTTCTTCTCCGACGTCGTTAGCTTCGACGGCAGGCTGCTGAGTCTCAACCTTTTCTACCTCGCCTGGATCGTGCTGATCCCCTTCAGCAGCCAGGTGCTGGGAGACCACGGTGGCGATACCTATGCGATCGTCCTCTACTCGGCCAACCTGATCGGTGTGACTCTGGTCGGGGCCTGGATGTTCGCCTACGCGAGGGGCTCGGGCCTGGCGCAGACCGAGCCCGAGGTGGCCGGGCAGGCGCAGCGCCGCACGCTGCTCGTCGCCGCCGTCTTCGGCGCCTCGATCCCAGTCGCATTTATCGACCCCAGCATCGCCTCTCTCCTCTGGCTGGCGCTCTTCCTCGACCCGGTGGGCCGCCGCGTCGCCGACCGCCGCAACTACTAGTGCCCAGAGTCATAAGTTCTGCACCGCCCCGACGGCGTCTCGCCGTCCGTGGCGGGAGCGAAAGTGCTGCGGCGACGATCGGGAGGTATGGATGGCGGCTGGGCGGCACCTCGCCCTAACCTAACCGCGGGCGAGGAGGCTCGGCGCTCGTGTCCTACTTACGGCTCGCCTTTGTCTCTCCTACGCCTCGTGGCACGGCGGTCGGCAGGTGGCCGCAGACGGGACAGTCCGGCTCGGGTACCACCGGCTCGCGTTCGACCTCCATCGTGCGCAGGTCGTAGATGTGGCCCACGCCCTGGGTCGACGGCTCGGCCAGCCCGGTCAGGTGATGCATGATGTCGAGCCCGACCTGGCCGCCGATCAGACCGCAGGCCGGCCCCAGAGTCGCCGCCGGCGACGGCTTTGCGCGGCGCTGTTCGATCGCGACGTCGAACATCGGGTAGCTGCGCCGGTAAGCAGCTACCTGGCAGGCGAAGCAACCGGTGACGCCGGGGACATACAGCGGCCCGACGCGGGCGATCGGCGGGAAGTGGCTCATCGTGATGTAGGGAATCTCCGCCTTGAAGCAGGCGCCGTTCACCCACTGCTCGATTTCATGGGCAGGCCAGTCGGCGGCGTCGATCACCAGGTCGTAGCCATCGATCACCGCCGCGACCGACTCTTCGCCGTCGACCCGCTCGGGAATCGTGTCAAGCCGCATCCGTGAGTTGAAGGCGCCGAGGCGCTCCGCGGCAACCTCGACCTTGAGTCGACCGATGTCTGCCTCCGCGTAGAGGACCTGCCGGTTGAGGTTGCTCTCCTCGACCCGGTCGCCATCGATCAGCAGCATCTCTCCGACTCCGCAGCAGGCCAGCGAGAGGGCAGACCAACCGCCGAGCCCGCCGACTCCCAAGACGACGATGCGGGCGCTCTCGAGCCGGGCCTGGCATTGGGAAGGCGTCGGTCCGGTGGTGATGTCGGCGAAATAGCGGATCTGACGATCGAAGCGCTCCGTGGTCGCCTCTGGGATCAGGTCATCGTCGGCGGCGTCCTCGACCAGGCCGAGCTCCTCCAGCTGGGCAAGAAGGTCCCCGACCTCTTCCTTGCCGAAGCGCTCCTCGAGCTCCTCGCGTTCGAGCGTTCCGTCCAAGGCCGCGAGCAGACGCCGTCCTTCTGCGTCGGGATTCTCGATTTGGATATCGGTCCTGGCACTCGGCCGCAGCAGGTAGAGATCACCGTTCGGTGCCTCGATCTGTTCGGTGGTGCGCTTGATCCTTGGTCTAACCATCGCCATCCGCCCTTTGTCGAAGTCCCGCTTGGGACCAGTGGATTGCTTTAATGAGTTTCAGAATTCAAAGTGGGCGGTCGATTCCATTCCGACCGCAAAAGGGCCATCGCGTTTGAGAACCGACTGGAGTCCGCCTCCGGTACTAGGCTGGCGCGGGCCACTGGAAACCACAGATCAACGGGAAACGGAGGGTCGTCATGGCCAGCTTGCATGGGAAAAAACTCAAACAGGTCATCGACCCGACGGTTGCAAAAGCCTTCACGCATCCGTTGCGGGGTCATGTCTGGGTGACAGTCTGCGAAAAGGGAATAGCGAGTCCGACGGAAGTTGCCGAAGAACTCGATCTTGACGTGTCCGAAGTGAGTTACCACTTCCGCGAACTGAAGAAGCGGAACCTGATCAGACTTGTCCGAACGGTGCAGCGCCGGGGGTTCGACGAGCACTTCTATGAGCCGTGCACCCCAGTTCTGAATTTCGACGACTTTGACTGGATGGGAATCCCAGCTCAAATCCGATCCACCCTCAGCGCCGACATCCTGCGGCAGATCATCGAGGAGCTGATCGGCGCCCTCGACGCCGGCTCTCTCGATGCACGCAACCGGCATCTGAGTCGAACCTGGCTGCTCGTCGACGAGCGGGGATGGAAGGAACTGATGCGGGCGACACGGGCTTCCCTGGAGCGGATTCAGGGGATCCAGGAGCGGTGCGCGAAGCGCCGCGAGGTCTCCGCGGAGCCAGGTATCCCCGTCTCGGTCATGCTGGCGGCGTTTGAGACGGTGGCAAGCATCTCCGAGCGTGAGGCCGGCGAGGTCGATGCCCTCTAGCGGGCGCGTCATCCACTCAGCTTGCGCGCCCGGGCGAAGACGTCGTCGAGCATCGGCTCGGTGAGGCGGCCGGTGAAGGTGTTCTGCTGGCTGGGGTGGTAGCAGCCGAGCAGCTTCCAGTTCCCGGCGCACGCCTCGACGCCGTGGCCGAAGCGGGGCTTCGGCCGGGGTGTCGCGTTGCCCAGTTCGCGCAGCGCCCGTAGCGCACCGTCCCAGGCGAATGCGCCCAGAGCGACGATCGTCTGGCAGCGCTCGAGAATCTGCAGCTCTTGGGCCAGGTAGGGAAGGCAGTTGTCGCGCTCGTCCGGGGTCGGCCGGTTCGCAGGTGGCGCGCAACGGACCACGGCGGTGATGTACGCGCCGCGCAGGCGCAGGCCGTCCTCGGCGGCAAGCGACTCGGGTCGGTTCGCGTAGCCGGCCCTGTGGAGGGCGGCATAGAGCCAATCCCCGGAACGGTCGCCGGTGAACATCCGGCCGGTCCGATTGGCGCCGTGCGCTGCGGGCGCAAGGCCGACCACGGTAAGGCGCGCATCCGGGTCGCCGAAGCCGGCAACCGGCCGCGCCCAGTAGTCCTCGCCCTGAAACCGGCGCGGCGGTGCAGCGGCGCTGGCCTCGCGCCAGGCGACCAGGCGCGGGCAGCGATGGCAGGCATGGACCGCAGCTGCGAGCTCTGACAGTGACTCCCCGTCTGCACGATCGCGGCCTTGTGCCCTGGTCTCCATCACCCCAACTGAATCATGCGGAGTCCCGCCCGTGAAGTGGGCGAGGCTCCGCGAAGCTAGGTGCTCTGCCTTTGAGCGCTTAGCCGACCTTGTGGATCGAAACCATCGGGACGATTGCCTCTGATGCGGCGATCTTCATCTGCTTCACCCCCTCGAACCCGTCTCCCTTTTGGACCCTTCCCTGCGCCAATTGGCGCGAGCGCCCGACCTATCTATTGCTGGAGAAAGTTCCACTATTTCTCACATTGGAAGTAAATAGTCTGCATTTGGGCTGGAAAACAGCCTTTGTGGTCAATACGATGGAGTGGTTAAGCCACTAGCAACGATCGGAGGAGTCGCTATGCCCGCAAAGACCAAAACCGCCAAAGGCCGTAAAAAAGGAAAAGGAAGAGCCAAAAGCAAAAGGGGTGTAAACCAGGCGCTGGTCAAATCCCTGGCCCACGAACTTCGGGCTGAGATCCTGGCGATCCTGAATGAACGGATGGCCAGCCCGAACGAACTGGCCAAGGAGCTTGACGAAGGCCTGAGCCAGGTCAGCTACCACGTCAAAGTCCTCAAGGACTACGAAGTCATCAGGCTGGTCAAAACCGAGCCGCGCCGCGGTGCGGTCGAGCACTACTACCGTGCGACCTCACGCGCGTTTTTGACGGATCGGGACTGGCATGAACTGCCGAAATCCGCTCGCGAGGCGATGAGTGCAGATCTGTTCCAGATGATTCTCGACGACGTCGTGGCGTCGCTTCAGGAGGAAGTCTTCGACGAGCGCGAGGACAGGCACATGAGTTGGACGCCGATGCTGGTCGACGAGCAGGGCTGGGAAGACATCACCGGGATTCTCGGTAACGCACTGACGCAGGTGCTGAAAGCCCAGGCAGCCAGCGTGAAACGGCTTGCCAAGTCGAAAGAAGGCGGCATCAACATGTCGGTGTCGATACTCGGCTATGAGGTGCCCGAGAAGGCAGCGAAGAAGCTGCCGAAGCGCAAAGCCAAAGTAGCGAGCAAAAAAGCCAAAGGCAAAGCAAAAGCCAAGCGGAAGTAGCTTGCCTGGGCTGACGCTCCCAGCAATCGCCAGCCCATAGGCTCTTCGGCCTTGTGGGTACTGATTCGTCAGCAGGTGGCTTGGGCAGGCGGCGCGGCTGCGGCCGC
>DASUZP010000088.1:0-2654 GCA_036376775.1 Solirubrobacterales bacterium
CTCGCCACGAGCGAAGGCAAGGGCCTCGACGTCGTCTTGAACGCCCTCGCCGGCGAGTTCGTCGACGCATCGCTCGAGCTCTTGCCGAACGGCGGCCGCTTCCTCGAGATGGGCAAGACCGACATCCGCGACGCCGCAGAGCTCTCGGCCGAGCATCCCGGCGTCGAGTACCTGCCCTTCGACGTGACCGAAGCCGGCCCGCCCCGCATCGGTCAGATCCTCGCCGAGATCGCAGCGCTCTTCGACGCAGACGCCCTCGCTCATTCCCCGATCGCAACCTGGGACATGCGCCAGGCCCCCCAGGCCTTCCGCCACCTGCGCGAGGGCAGAAACGTGGGCAAGGTCGTGCTCACGGCTCCCAGGGCGATCGACCCCGAGCGCACCACACTGATCGCCGGCGGTACGGGAGGCCTCGGCGCCCTCACCGCCCGCCATCTGGTCGAACGCCACGGCGCCAAGCAGCTGCTCCTGGTCAGTAGAAGCGGTCTCGAAGCAGAGGGCGCAGAGAAGCTGCGACAAGAGCTCGAAGAGCTCGGGGCGAAGGTGCAAATCGCCGCCTGCGACGTGTCGGACCGAAAAGCTCTGAAAAAGCTCCTCGACTCGATCTCCTCCGAGCACCCCCTGGGCGCGATCGTCCACTGCGCCGGGGCGCTCGCCGACGCCACGGTCGAGACCATGGAGGCCGCACAGGTCGAAGCGGTCTTCGCCCCCAAGGTCGACGCCGCTCAGAATCTGCACGAGCTGAGCGCGGACCTGGACCTTTCCGCCTTCGTCCTCTTCTCCTCGGCGGCGGGAACCCTGGGCGGACCGGGACAGGCCAACTACGCCGCCGCCAACGTCTTCCTCGATGCGCTGGCGCAAAGGCGCCAGGCGGAAGGACTGCCCGCCACCTCGATCGCCTGGGGCCTCTGGCAGCGCGAGGGCGCGATGACCTCCGGCCTCACCGAGGCAGACCTGGCGCGGATGAAACGTGGCGGGATCGAGGCGCTCTCAGACGAGCGCGGTCTGGCGCTCTTCGACGCATCCCTCGCCGCCGCTCGCCCCCAGGCCATCGCCTTGCCGATCGACACCGCTGCGCTCCGGGGCGCCTCCACCGCCGGAACCCTGCCGCCGCTCCTCAGCGGCCTGGTCCGCACCCCGAGGCGTCGCAGCGCCGCCACGGGCTCGCTCGCCACGAAGCTCGCAGCGCTGCCGCAGGCAGAGCACGAGGCCTTCGTCCTCGACCTGGTCAAGGGCGAGGTCGCGGCGGTGCTCGGTCACTCCTCCGCCGGGGAGATCGAGCCCACCAAAGCCTTCAAGGAGATGGGCTTCGACTCGCTGGCGGCGGTCGAACTGCGCAACCGCCTCAACAGCGCCACCGGACTGCGACTCGGCGCAACGGCGGTCTTCGACTACCCGTCGGTGGTGACGTTGGGCCGCCATCTCCTGACCGAATCGGGCTTGGCGGCGACCGACCCCGTGGAGGCCACGTTCAGGGACGCCCTGGCGCGGGTTTCGCTTTCACGCCTTCGCGATGCCGGCCTGATGGGGCCCCTCAGGGAACTGCTCCAGCTCGAGGGCGATGAGGAGCAGACGTCCGAGCACACGCTGATCGATGAGATCGACACGATGGACATCGACGATCTGGTCGAGCAGACCCTTGAAGGGCAGCCGGCTGTGGTCGGGGACGGTGATCTGGAGTGACGACGCCTGACGCGAAACTCGCCGAGGCGCTGCGCGTCTCTTTAAAAGAGGCGGAGCGGCTACGTCAGCAGAACCGGCGGCTGCGCCAGGCCGCAAGCGAGCCGATCGCGATCGTCGGCATGGCCTGCCGCTACCCCGGAGGGGTCTCCTCTCCCGCAGAGCTGTGGCGACTGGTCGCCGAGGGCCGCGACGGCATCTCGGAGTTCCCATCAGATCGCGGTTGGGACCTCGAGCGCCTCTATGACCCCGACCCCGGGAGCTCCGGCACCTCATATGCCCGCGAGGGCGGCTTCCTTGCCGATGCGGCCGAGTTCGACGCCGAGTTCTTCGGCATCGCCCCGCGCGAGGCGCTGGCGATGGACCCGCAGCAGAGACTGCTGCTCGAATCCTGCTGGGAGGCGCTCGAGGACGCCGGAATCGACCCCGTCTCGCTGCGCGGCGAGCCGGCAGGGGTCTTCGCCGGCCTGATCCACCAGGGCTACTCGACAAGCGCAGGCGCCTCCAACAAGGAGATCGAGGGCTACCAGGCGACCGGGGACACCGCCAGCGTCGCCTCCGGGCGCATCTCCTACGCGCTCGGCCTCGAGGGACCGGCGATCACGATCGACACTGCCTGTTCCTCCTCGCTGGTCGCGATGCATCTCGCCTCCCAGGCCCTGCGCGGCGGCGAGTGCAGCCTCGCGCTGGCCGGCGGCGTCACGGCGCTGTCGAGCCCGGGAGTGTTCGTCGAGTTCAGCCGCCAGCGCGGCCTCGCCCCCGACGGGCGCTGCAAGTCCTTTGCCGATGCAGCAGACGGCACCGGTTTCTCCGACGGTGTCGGTGTGGTCGTTCTCGAGCGGCTCCCCGACGCAAAGCGAAACGGCCACCCGGTCCTCGCCCTGCTCAAGGGCTCGGCCGTAAACCAGGACGGCGCCTCCAACGGACTGACCGCACCCAACGGACCCTCGCAGGAGCGGGTGATCCGCCAGGCG
>DASUZP010000089.1:0-3475 GCA_036376775.1 Solirubrobacterales bacterium
CGACCTCATCGCCGGCGCCGCGCTGGTCGCCGTGGTCAGGCGCGGGGAGCCGCTTGCCGAGCCGCTCGTGCACGGCGTCAGCAGGGGCTTGCGCCGCTTGGAGCGCCTGGCGAACGGGTAGCGTCCAGGGAGTGTCAGGAGAGGACTCGGCGAACGGCAGACCGGCCGTCGAAATACCGCTCTTAACTACGCGACGCCTGGTGCAGACGGTCCTCGTCGTCCTATTGCTGCTGGGCTGCATCTACTTCCTCTTCCCCAGGTTGGTCGGCCTGGGCGACGCGCTGAGCAAGCTCGGCGACGCCGAGGCGTCCTGGATCGCGATCGCGATCGGCTTCAACGTGATCGCGATCGGCACCTACATCGCCCTCTTCAAGGCCGTGGTCGGCGGCGATGCGCTGCGCCTCACCTGGCGCGAGACCTACGAGATCAACATGGCCGGGGTGGCGGCGACGGTGCTCTTCTCGGCCGCCGGCGCGGGTGGGATCGCGCTCACCTACTGGGCGCTGCGCAAAGCCGGGATGCCACGGCGCGACGTCGGCCGGCGAATGGTCGCATTCCTCTCCCTTCACTACGTCTTCTACCCGGTGGCGCTGATCGTCTTCGGCATCCTGCTGCGCACCGGCGTCCTCGAGGGCAAGCACTCGGTCGAGCTGACCGTGGTGCCGGCGGCGGTGGCGGGGGTCCTCCTCGTGCTGGGTCTACTGCTGGCGCTGATCCCGTCCGACCTCGGGCGGCGGGTGGCTGCCCACGCGCGCGGCGAGCGGGCGCAGGCGGTCGCCGCCAACGTCGCCAAAGTCCCGGCGATCGCCGCCGAAGGGTTCAGGTTCGCCCTCAGCCTCTTCGCCCATCCCTCGCGCGGTGGCCTGGCGGTGATCGGCGCCGCCGGTTTCTGGGCCGCGAACATCGGCATTCTCTGGGCCTCGTTCCAGGCATTCGGCGTGGAAGTGCCGCTGGCGGTCGTCGTCCAAGGCTTCTTCCTCGGCATGGTCGCCAACCTCTTCCCGCTCGCCCCCGCCGGAGTCGGTGCGGTGGACGCCGGGATGATCGGCGCCTTCGTCCTCTTCGGCATCCCCGAGGAGACCGTCTTCCCGGCGATCCTGGTCTACCGACTGGTCGCCTTCTGGCTGCCGATCCCACCCGGAATCGTCGCCTTCTTCCAGCTGCGCAAACGCGTCGTGCGCTGGGAAGAGGAGGGCCTGCCGATCGACAGAGGCGTTACTATACAAAGTGAAGTATTGGACAGCACCGCGGCCGGCGAGGCGATTTCCGGCGATATCGACCGGTTTTAGACTCCACGGCGTGACTAGACTGGCGGTTGAGATGGCAGACGCGAAGAAAGTCGAGAACACGATCATCGTCGGCGGCGGGCCGGCCGGCTATACGGCAGCGCTCTACACGGCGCGCGCCAACCTCGAGCCGCTCGTCTTCGAGGGCTTCCAGTGGGGCGGTCAGCTGCAGAATACGACCGACGTCGAGAACTATCCGGGCTACCCCGAGGGGATCATGGGCCCGGAGATGATGAATCAGTTCCGCGCCCAGGCAGAGCGCTTCGGCACCCGCTTCGTCACCGACGACGTCGACCGGGTCGAGCTCGGCGACGGCGACGTCCACAGGGTTTTTCTGGGCGACGAGGAGCACCGTGCCAAAACCGTGATCCTGGCGATGGGGGCGGAGCCGCGCCGGCTCGGCATCCCCGGCGAGCTGGAGCTGAGCGGCTGCGGCGTCTCCACCTGCGGCGTCTGCGACGGCGCCTTCTTCAAAGGCAAAAAAGTGATCGTGATCGGTGGCGGCGACTCGGCGATGGAGGACGCGATCTTCGTCTCCAAGTTCGCCAGTGAGCTGACCATCGTCAACCGCCGCGACGAGTTCCGCGCTTCCAGCATCATGCGCGAGCGCGCCGCCGAGCGACCCAACATCGAGTTCAAGACCCCCTTCGTCCCGGAGGAGTTCGTCGGCGGCGACGCGGGCAGTCTCGACCGCGTCCGCCTGCGCAACGCCGAGACCGGCGAGACGGAGGATTTCGACACCGAAGGCGCCTTCGTCGCGATCGGCCACATCCCCAAATCCGAGATTGTCGCCGACCAGATCGACACCGACGAGGACGGCTACATCCGCACCCAGCCCGGCTCGACCAAGACCAATCTCGGCGGCGTCTTCGCCGTCGGCGATGTCGTCGACCGCACCTACCGCCAGGCGGTCACCGCCGCCGGCACCGGCTGCATGGGCGCCCTCGACGCCGAGTGGTACCTGCGCGACACGCCACCCAGCCCCGAGGCCCATTGGACCCCCGGCGGCGAGCCCACCGAGATCGCCCCGACGCCGGGGACCTGACAGTCAGACGGGGACTACTTCGAGCGCTGAGTGAGCGCCGGCGATCTTCGTGTAGTCCGCGTCCTGGCTGACCACGGGAAGTCCGTGCTCGACCGCCGTCGCGGCGATCAACGCATTGGTGAGCTTGACAGTGCGCTGGATTCCCGCAGCCTTGCAGTCGGCGACAAGGCGAGCCCAGCTGACCACGACGGCCTCGCTGATCGGGATCGGGTCGGCTGCCCGGGCCAGCGCCAGCGTTTCGGCGCGACGGGCGCGGGTTGCGCTGTCCCTGGCGTTCAAGACTCCGAGCTGCAGCTCGCCGATCGTCACGACCGATACGGCCACACGCTCGGGCAGCTCGCCGAGCGTTCGCTTCTCCTCTCGAGCGATAAAGACCGACGTATCGAGTAGGCCGGCGTTCGGCTTCACAACTCGTCGAGGGTCTGACCGGCGAGATCGTCGAGCTCGTCGCGCAACGCGGGGTCGGCGGCGCGATCCCCCAACTGTTCTCGCAGCTGGGATCCAGAGAGCCAGCGCGTGCGCTGTCCGTGGGGAACGATGTCCGCGGTCGGCTCACCGTTGACCGTCAGGGTCACCCGCTCACCGGCCTTGACGGCATCGATGACGCGTGAGGTCCGGTTGCGCAAGTCGCGTACCCCGATTTCCATGTGCGACAGCGTAGCACATGCTAGGTCAGTCGTCAGTCGAGCAGCTTCTGTACGACGAAGGTGCGACTGCCGCGGGGGGTTTCGACCTTGACCGGCTTGCCGGGCTCGGCGTCCATCAGCGCCTGGCCGATCGGCGACTCGGCCGAGAGGCGGCCCGCGGCGAGGTCGGCCTCGGTCGAGCCGACCAGGGTCCAGGCGTTTACGGCGCCTTTCTCCTCGTCGAGGACCTCCGCCGTGCGGCCGAAGCCGAAGCGGTCCGCGGCGCCGTCGACCTCGACCACGACGGCCGTGCGCAGGCGCTCGCGCAGGCGCTTGATCTTGGTCTCGAGGTGCGCCTGGTCCTCCTTGGCGATGTGATACTCGGCGTTCTCCTTGAGGTCGCCTTCCTCGCGCGCGACTTTGATCCGCGCCGCCATCTTGGTCCGTCCCGGGCCTTCGAGATCCTCGATTTCCTTGCGCAGGGCCTCGATGCCCTCCTCGGTAATCGGCTCACCGCC
>DASUZP010000090.1:0-27062 GCA_036376775.1 Solirubrobacterales bacterium
GCGCGAGTGGCGCAGCAGGCCGGCGATGAAGCCCTTGGCCTCGGCCGACAGGTAGTACTCGTCGGACGGGTCGAAGAAGGCGTTCTGCTCGCCGCGGAAGAGGCTCTGGTGGACGTGCATCCCGGACCCGTTCTCACCGAACAGTGGCTTCGGCATGAAGGTCGCGTGCCAGCCGTATTTCATCGCGTACTCCTTGACGACGATGCGGTAGGTCATGCAGTCGTCGGACATCTGCAGCGCGTCCTTGTAGCGCATGTCGACCTCGTGCTGGGAGGGGCCGACCTCGTGGTGGGTGTACTCGACGTGGATGCCCATCTTCTCCAGGGCGAGCACGGTGTCGCGGCGCACGTCGGAGCCGGCGTCGAGCGTGGTCAGGTCGAAGTAGCCGCCCTCGTCGAGCACCTCGGGCACGCCGCCCTCAGGTTTGGCCGAGCGGAAGTAGAAGTACTCGAGCTCGGGGCCGATGTTGTAGGCGTCGAAGCCCATCTCTTCGGCGCGTTTGAGCGCGCGACGCATGATCCAGCGCGGGTCGCCCTCGTAGGGCTCGCCACCGGGCACGCGGACGTCGCAGAACATGCGGGCGACCGCGTTCTCCTCCTCGGGCCGCCAGGGAATGATCGCAAAGGTCGACGGGTCGGGCATCGCGATCATGTCCGACTCCTCGATCGGGTTGAAGCCGGTGATCGAGGAGCCGTCGAACCCCATGCCGCCCTCGAGCGCATCCTCGAGTTCGGCCGAGTTGATCGAGAAGCTCTTCAGCTGGCCGAGCACGTCGGTGAACCAGAGCCGGATGAAGCGAACATTGCGCTCCTTGACGATCTCGGCTACATCGGCGGCACTCGTTGGCTGGTCTGCCATTCCCCGTCTCCTTGGTGGCTGTTCGGCGCGGTCGGGCAAAGATAGGCGAAGTGAACCGACGAGGTGCAAAACGACGTATTACGGGTATGTGACGTTCGCCGCGCAAGGGTTGCAAGGCCGTCCGAGCCTCGCTATAACTTACTTAGCGTAAGTTAATGGCTCAAAGTAAAGTAAAGGCCACGTAAAGGCTCTGTGAAGCGGAATTCCGTCAATCTGAGCCAAAGGCGGGATGCAAATGACGGTAAAAACGGCAGTAAGCAGATTCCAGATACACGACGAGTTGACGGCTCCCGACGAGAGCGCTCCCTTGATCAAGAGCATCCAGGCGGCTGGCGGCGCCGTGACCAAGTTCGTCGGCGTTCTCGCCGGCGCGCCCGCGGTGCTGCGCGCCTACACCCGGATGCGCTCCGAGCTGCGCGGCGGCGTCCTGCCGCAGGCGACCCGCGAGCGGATCGCCTTGGCGGTCGCCGAGTACAGGCACGACACCTACAGCACCGCCCAGCACGCGAAGTCGGCGCGGCGCGCCGGCCTCGGCCTCGATGAGGTCTCGCGGGCCCGCAGCTTCGACTCGGGCGACCCCAAAGAGGCGGCGCTACTCGAATACCTGAAGGCAACCCTCGATGCAGACGAGGCTCCCCCCCACCATCTGCACGAGGAGGCGCGGGAAATCGGCTGGAGCGACGAGGAGCTGCTCGAGGCTGTTGCCCATCTGGCGCTGAACGAGTTCCAGAGCCTGATCGCGTCGGCGGCAGCTCTACCTAAAGACCAAGCGACGCCTGAAGTACTTCCTTCAGCAGCCTAGGCGCGCGGGTCCTGTCACGAGGGGAGGGGGTGTTAGCGGACTCACCCGTCCGAACACCCCCTCCCCTCGGGCCACCCGCGCGAGAAATGCGTTCGAGGGAGCCGAGTGTCCGGTGTCCCTGCCCGCGGCTTGTACTTTTTCGGTGCCGGGCTAACGGCAGATCTCAAGCGCCCCACCGAAAAAGTTGAGCGGGCAGGGATGCCGGGCGATCGGCTCCCTTGCCTGCCTAATCCTCTAGGACAGTTGCCGTGTAGAGGAGCCGGGCCGTGGAGTAGCGGCAGGCGTAGGTGGCTCGGGTGCCTACCTTCAGCTGGGGCTGACCCTGGCGGACGTCGGTCGTGTTGGTGCATTTGCCCTCCTCGCGGCTGGCTCGCCAGGCGTTTTTTGCTGAGAGGTCTTGGGCGAAGGCAGGGGCCCAGGTGGGGATCGTCAGGCCGACTATGTCGCCCTTTTCCACTTTCAGGTTGGCGCCGAACTTGACCGTCTGGCCCAGGTAGGGGCTGAGGACGTGGATCGTGCCCTGGCGACGCAGGTTGTAGCGGGGCGGGTCGGTCGCCGGGACGCGGCGCAAGATGGCCAGCCGGGCCTCCGGCGGGGTGCCGAAGAAGCCGTTGAAGAAGGAGCGCTGTTCGTTGGTCGGCTGGGCCAGGGTCAGCGTCCAGGCCTTGACCCTGCCCTTGCGCGGCACGCGGAAAGGGAGATTCCCCTGGGTGGTGCTGACCTGGAAGCCGGTGACGCTCCCGACCGCCTGGCAGGGCAGCCCTGGACAAGAGGGGTCGGGCATGGTCGAGGTGGCGCCGAGCACGACCGTGGTCCGCGAGCTGGTCGCTGCCCCGGCCCCGGCGGCCATCGCCACAAGGACAGCTAGACAAGCGGCAAGCGCGATCGCGCTTGCGCGCCTACTGCGGACGCCTGTCCGCCTGGAGGCACCGACTTCTTGGGAATACCTCGACATGCCCAGCTCCTCTCATGGAAAAGTCCTGCTCAGCGGCAGAAGATTAGCCGCAACGACGATTGCAGCCGGGGATCGCTCGCCGGCTAGTCGGAACTGCGCGCGTAGTGGAGCGCGACCGCATAGCCGATCTGCCCCGAACCGTTGAAGTCCAGCGCCTGGCGGGCGCCGTTGGTCAGGTCCCAGGAATTGCCCCGACTGTAGGGGCCGCGGTCGATCACCTGGGTGACGATCGCGTGGCCGTGGTAGACGAACTTGACCGTGGTGCCGCAGGGCAGGTTGCGGTGGGCGACGCCGATCGTATGCGGCCGCAGCACCTGGCCACAGGCGGTACGGCTGCCGTAGAAACCGGGTCCGTACCAGGTGGCGCCGGCCCAGCGCATCGGCGTGAAGGCGATCCCCTTGCCGGTCTGCGCGTCGCTGGCGACGACAGTCGAAGCCCCCCCGGTTTCCGCCTGTGCAGATCCCACGGCGGGAACAAGCGAGGCGGCAAAAAGGAGTGGAACCAGCCAGCGGGCACGCCGCTGGTGGCGCACGCTTTCTGCGCGCCCATGCCCTGGATAATCTTGCCGCCCGAAGCGGTTTCTGCCTGTCTTCATCGCTCTTTCGAACGCTTACGGGGTTAGCTGACGGGCTCGCGCTGAAAGAGCTGCGCTACGCGGCGGAATGCCGGCGATTCGCCCCAACTTGTGGGTCCCCCGCTCCCCGCGGTATGTGGCGGAGATTCAGCGGAAGTTGGCGGCACGTTAGCAAACGCTAAGACAGAAATACGTGAAGAGGTTGAGAAGGCCCCCCTCGGACGAGGGGGGCCTTCCGCAGCGGGCCTGTAAGCCGGATCCTGTCGTGAGCGACCATCTATCTCACCGGGGCCGAAGCCCCGAGGGACCGCCGAAGCGGCCTGCGGCCTACCTGGATCTCGCCGGGCAGGGTCGACGATCCTGTTTGGCCTTGCACCGGGCGGGGTTTGCCTGGCCGCCGCGTCGCCGCGGCGCCGGTGCGCTCTTACCGCACCATTTCACCTTTGCCTGTACGCGGCTCACGTGTGGCCGCGCCATCGGCCGTATGTTTCTGTGGCACTTTCCCGCGGGTTTCCCCGGGTGGGCGTTACCCACCGCCTCGCCCTGTGGTGTCCGGACTTTCCTCGAGGGGTTTTCTCTCCCCCCGCGGCCGCTCGGCCCGCATGGCGATGGTAAACCCTCGGCGGTCGACGGATTGGATGGAATACCCTGCGCGGCGATGCCGCTAGCCGTCGTAACCGGAGCGGGCAGTGGGCTCGGGCGGGCGATCGCCCTCGACCTCGCCAGTCGTGGCTACCTGATCGAGGCCACCGACATCGACGCCACGGCGGCGGCGGCAACCGCAGACAAGATCGGCGCCGGAGCCAGATCGTCTGAGCTCGACGTCACCGATGGGGACGCCTGCCGGGCGACCGCGGCGGCAGCCGCTACGCGCGGCGGCACGCTCGACCTCTGGGTGAACAACGCCGGGGTGCTCGTCACGGGACAGTCCTGGGAGCAGGACGAGGGCACCCGCAGGACGATGCTCGACGTCAACGCGCTCGGCACGATGAACGGCACGATCGCGGCCCTGGAGAAGATGGTGCCGGCCGGCGCCGGTCACGTGATCAACGTGATCTCGCTGGCGGGACTGGTCGCGGCACCGGGAGAGGTCAACTACTCGGCCAGCAAGCATGCCGCGATGGCCTTCACGCTGGGCACCCTCTTCGACCTGCGTCGCTCGGGCGCCTCGGGCATCCAGCTCTCAGCGGTCTGTCCCGACGGCATCTGGACGCCGATGCTCGAAGACAAACTCGACGACCCGGCGGCGGCCGGCTCGTTCTCCGGCCAACTGCTGACTCCCGAGCAGGTGGCGGCAGCGGTCGGCAAGCTGGTCGAACGCCCGCGGCCCCTGCTCGTCCTGCCGCGCTGGCGCGGCCCGTTGCTGCGCCTTTTCGACCTCTTCCCGCGCTTCGCCCTGCGCCTGTTGCCGCTGGTGATGCGCGATGCCAGGCGCCGTCAGCGGCGCTACAAAAAGCTGATTCAGGCCGGACGCTGGCCCTGACGCGACCCTCGGGCTCGCCATGCGGCGTCCTCGGTCGGCCGTCTTCGGGTCACGCACTGACAGTGCGCTCCCCTCGCCGGCCTCCCTGCGTCCTTGCCTGGCAACCCCGAGGGTCGCGTCAAACTTTTCGGACGACGCCGATGACCTTGCCGATCACGCTTACCTCGGCGCTGCGGATCGGCTCCATCGTCTCGTTCTCGGGCTGCAGGCGGATGTGGTCGGATTCGCGGAAGAAGCGCTTGACGGTCGCCTCTTCGCCGATCAGGGCGACGACGATCTCGCCGTCGGTCGCGTCATCGGTCGGCCGGACGACCACATAGTCGCCGCCGAAGATGCCCGCTTCCTTCATGCTTTCGCCGCGCACCCGCAGGACGTAGTCGCCTTCCTCGCCACCGATCACGTCGGGGATCTCGATGTACTCCTCGATGTTCTCCTCGGCGAGGATCGGCGCGCCGGCCGCCACCTGGCCGACCAGCGGCAGGCCCGAACCTTCGGGCAGGATCGTCTTCTTCGCCTTGTCGAAGAGCAGCTCGATCGCGCGCGGTTTCGACGGGTCGCGGCGCAGCAGGCCGATCTTCTCGAGGTTGGCGAGGTGAGCGTGAACGGTCGAGGAGGAATGCAGGCCGACGGCTTTGCCGATCTCGCGCACCGTCGGCGGGTAGCCGGTTTTCGCCGCATAGCGGCGGATGAAGTCGAAGATCTCCTTCTGCCTCTTGGTCAGGTCCAGGTCCACCCGGGGCTCCTCCTCGTCGACAAACAAGCGCAGACGTTCGAACACGTGTTCGCAGAGTACCGCCCGATCCGGACACCCGCAACCCAGACATGTCCGCCGCAACTCCCCGCCCCACTCCGCCGAAAGCCCCACCATCGCCAAACATCTAGAATCGTCCACCCTCGAGCGGCTGTGGCGGAACTGGTAGACGCGCAAGGTTGAGGGCCTTGTGCCCCTAACGGGGCGTGATGGTTCGACTCCATTCAGCCGCATACATAGCTCCTGCAAGGGGGAGTATTTCGATCAAAACGAAGATTTCAGCTTCGCTGCCCGACGGTCCGTTACGGACCGATTTGGCAGCAATGCGGCATACCACTGCGCCCCCTCGCCGCCGCCCCTGAGCAGCTGAGGGGCATCCTCGGCGACTGAGGGCTATCTACGCCGTGGCGACGTCCTGCGGAGGCCGAACTCGACCCCGCATCACCTTCAGCATCGTCGACCTCTGGTCAATCGATCGGGTCGAGGACGTCTACCGGGAGCAAATCCGCGCCTGCCCCACCTGATTTCATCCGCGGCGTTCGAGAGCGCCGGGCAACCCTCGCGCACGACGGTCACTCAGTAGGCGGGCTTGAGCCCGGAGATCATCGGGAAGTGGCGCACGTTGGTGGTGAGCAGATCCGCCTCGAGCAGGAACGCGGTGGCGGCAATCAGGTAGTCGGCGTCGTCAATGCCACTATGGGCTCGGCGGTGGCGCTGAGCAAGGGATGCGGCGGCTCGCGCTACCTCCTCTCCGATCGGAACCCAAGAGACCGCCGAGAAGAATTGCTCCAGCGCTTCGACCTCATTCCTTCGCACGCCCGCCAGCAGCTCGAAGCGAACGACCTCGCTGACAAGAAGGGGTTCTTCGGCCTCGATCAGACCGCTCAGAAGGTCGATCGCGGGTGGCGAGCCGCGCAGGTGGTCGATCGCTACGCTGGTGTCCACCAGCTTCACTTGACGCCGAGCTGGGCCAAACGCTCGTTGAGGTCGCCGCCGCGCAGCGCCTCGACGTACTCGGCGCCGCTGGCGCGCCGCCCCGGCCAGGAACCGGCGCTGGCCTTGAGAGCACGAAGCTTCTCGTCCTTGCCCCGCTCGCCGAAGGTTGTGCGAACCGCGCGCCGGATCAGCTCGGAGCGCGACGCGCCCGTGTCGCGCGAGGCGCGCTCGAGGAGCTCCAACTCGTCCTCGCCCAGATAGACCTGCGTCCTGCTCATAGCACCACTATACACCTAGTGGTGTCGCCGAACTTCTCGAGGCGATTCCGCAGAATCGCCTCCGAGCTGCCGCGCCGTAACTGACGGGTACGGTTGCACGGTGCCCCAACGGACCAATCTCTTTCAGCAAGTCGTCGCAATCGTCTATCGCCACCTGACTGGGAACGAAGGGGTCGAGGAATCCGACATGCTGCGCGACCTCGACGCTGAAATAGACCGCGAGGTTGACGTGACGATCACGGCTGAGGTCGACGGCCGATCCGTGACCATCGGGGTCGAGGCGACTGCGGCGAGCCGGGCAGCAGACCTTGGGTGGGTGGACGAGATGCTCGGCAAGCACGCTTCTCTCCCCACCAACCTCATCCTGGTCTCCCAATCGGGATTCACGCCGCAAGCCCGGAAGAAGGCGGAAAATCGAGGTGCGATCCCCCTGGAGCCAAAAGACATGGTCGAGGGAGATCCCGCGTATACGGTCGTCAACCGCCTAAAGAGGGTCTGGGGGAAGACCGTATATCTGACGCCGAGGAATTTCGCCGTCGTCGTCAGCTTACGCAACGGACAAACGGCTCAGCCGCCGATTACCGACTACGAGACGCCCCTGTTCAGGGGTGACGGAGCGACCTACCTGGCGATCAATCGGGAGGTTGAGAGCCGGTTCGAGAAGAACTTTCCAGTCATCGCAGAAGGAGTTGGGCTGCGTGACATTGCGGAGACCACCGACAAGAAAGTTCATTTGACCTTGGACGGCTGGACTTTGGTGGGAGATGACGGAGACGAGCAGCCGATCTGCGTGCAATGGACCGGTGGGCCGGACAACGGGTCGGACCTGTACCCGGTCGAGCGCATCGAGGTTAAAGCGGACACCAGAATCGAGGTCAACCCCATCGATCTCACGCACAAGAAGCTGAGTGGATCTGGTCCCAAAATTGGGAAAGTGGCCGTCTCCTATGGAACGGAGGACACGGGAGGTTTGCTCGTGGTGACCGAGGACGAGTCGGGCTCAGCGGCGACCTATCGCACGAAAGGCGGCCTAGAAATCGCCCTGAAGCACGGTGATGGCTTGACCGTCAGCGATTCATAGTCAACGTCCGCCACGAAGCGCTGAAACTTCACGGGGCGAAAGTCGAATCGGACTGGAACCAAACGGTCCTGCCGGAGAACTTCTTCGGGATCGTCAGTCGTTTCGTGTAGTAGCGCCCGCAGCTGCGCGGGGTTTTGGCGATCTTGAACTGGACCCTGAAAAGCCTGGCCGCCCGCACCTCGCCAAATGCCGTGCTGCTCAAGATCTCGGGGTCGCGGAACACTCCGGCAGTGGCGAAATTGGCCGAGGTATCTCCCAGGCTGGCGACGCCCTTGCTGCCGACCAGCTCGTAGGAGACCCTGACCTTCGCCGGACGATAGGAGGTGTAGTGGATCACCAACCGGACCTTGTGCTTCGGGGCAACATAGATCCGAGCGCGGGCGACGCGCAACACGCATGCTCGGGGCAGATCGATCGTCCAGCGATAGCTCGCAGCGGGCCCGGTCAGACCGCCCAGGGTCTCGCGCACTTGGAAGAGATGATCGCCGGGAAGAAGCGGGCCGAAGGTGTCGCCGCTGGCGCAAGCCGACCACGGGCCGTCATCGATGGAGCACTCGTAGGTACCGCCGCCGACCCCCTCGAAGGTGAAGGTCGCCTTCTGCTCTGCGGTCTCCGCCGCTGGGCCGCTGAGGATCCTCACCGTCGGCGGGGCAAGGGTGGTCGAGGAGCCCGCTCCGGTCCCTCCCTGGCCGGAGCCGGCGGACAGGACCGCAGGCGTGCCAACCGAGACGCCCAAGCCGGCGGCGATGCACAGCGTCGTGGACGGACACGAGACTGCGCTGGCGTCCACCCCCGCATTCGTAAACGTCCACGCAGCGGGACCACCGGCGGGATTGGTCGAGGTGAGGGTCGAGCCCAACCCCACCCCGACGCAGAGCGATACCGCGGGGCAGGAGATTCCGAAATAAAGGCCGCCGCCTGGGTCCACGTTGATCACGACCCACGCGGATTCGCCCCCGGTGGGGTTGGTCGAGACGATCACGTCGCCTTCGGTATCGACAGCGACGCACAGCGACACCGACGCGCAGGAGACTCCGAACATCGCAGGGTGACCGGCCACGTTGGTCACGGTCCAGGCACCTACTCCGCCCGTGGGATTAGTCGAGGTGACCACGTTGCCGCCGGCGCTAGCGACGCACAGCCCCGTCGAGGGGCATGACATCCCAAGGATGGAGCCGGTGGCCGGGATGCCGGCCACAGTCCACGCCCCCGCTCCTCCAGTGGGGTTGGTCGAGGTCACAATGCTGCTGCCGCCGCCGGCCACGCACAGGGAGACCGAGGGACAGGAGACCGCGTTGAGACTGGGGGCACCTGCCACGTGGGTCACGGTCCAGGCGCCCGCTCCGCCCGTGGGGTTGGTCGAGGTCAGCACGTTCCCGCCCCGATCCACGGCCACGCACAACGATGCCGAGGGACACGACACCGCAGTTATGCCGGTCGCCTCGACGTGGGCCACAGCCCAGGCGCTCGTTCCTCCGGTGGGATTGGTCGAGGTGACCACGTTCCCACTGAGATCAACGGCGACGCAGAGCGATGCCGACGGACACGACACCCCGAAGATGTCTCCACCTTCATCGACGTCGACATAGGAGTTCCACGAGAGCGGATTGTCGGCGGAAGCCAGCGCCGGCGTCGCCGAGCAGCTCAGAAGAACCCCCGCCAGAATTCCCAACACACGAAGACTGCGCCTCATACGAATCTCCTCTTCTGCCGCACCGCGGCATGATCGAGTGTGAAAACGGGCACAGGTCTCGTGGACGGACGAGAGGCAAGTACGAGGCCCACGCGTTCGGTCAGCCTTATACCACCCTGACGGCTGTCGGGCAGCAGAACGCGGAGATGGGAGTCGGGCCAACTGGCGCGATTTCGTCAGAACCGCAGGGCCGCCAGTGTCGAATTAGTTTCCCTTATGAACCGACGCGACGGGAGATACCCGGTCATGAATACTGATCTTCATTGTCCCCACCTCCTTCCTCGGGTTAAGAGGTCCAGGTCAACGCTCCAGCCATCACTTAAGATTATTTGATCTTTGAAAGGTTACAGGCATCGGGAGCGCGAGCCATCACGAGGAGCTCTGCCCGAGTCTCGCCTCGGCGCCGACCTTCTCTCAGGGGAACTGATTGAAGATTGTGGCGGCGCGTAGCGCGGCATGTGTGGGCGCGATGACTTCGCCGATACGCCGGACCAGGCCGGAACTCCCGAGACTGCGGATCGCGCCTTTGATCGCCTCAACCTCAGCAAAGTCCTCCTGGTCAGCACCGATCCTCAAAGTCAGCTCCTGTTCGGTCAGGTGATCAGGGTGCAGATCGATGATCTCCAAGAGGACCGCATGTTCGACCAGGGCGGAATCGTATTTAGGCGAGGTAGCGCCGTCAGCAGTCATTGCCCCGAGCGCCCCACTAGTCGATACACATGGGACCGTGCCTTCGCGTCATCCGCCAGCGCCAAGGCGTCCAGCCTGGCGAGCCGGCGCAGGTGGTATTCAATTCGCAATCCCACTCGCTTTCCCCCCAGGATCCGCAGTAAGTCCGCTGGTGATAGTGGCCGGTTGATCCATCGCAGCGCTTCGATGATCTCCACCTGAACCGGATGAAGGAGGCGGGCCGCCAACTCGGCCCACCAGACATCCCCAATATCGTTCTCGTTGAACCCCGATATTTCATGCATTTCTAGTCGCCCCCGGTCCTTTATTGACCCCGGCGACAGCACGCGGCCCGCCGCCGGGGGCACCCGGTTTCGTCCGGCCAGGGTTCATGGGAGGTGAAACCCGAGCCAGATATTCTGCCGTCCTGAGTGCAGCGGCAAGTCTTCGCTATTGGACGGCATTTTTCATCAACACTAATTCGGGGACTTTTGCCCTGCTATTCAGATTTCGCCAGCTGTTCGGAATTCAAGGTGTGTAGAAATGCACTCAAGCGAGATCTACTCGGCTAATGCTGAGCAAGGCAACAATGCGATGAGACCGAGCGAACCGGGGCTAACCCAAAGAGCCAGCCCGGCCGCCCATGTTGAACTAGCCGGACTTATGAATTGACGCGACTGGAGATACGCAGCCATACAGATTGATCTTCAACGTCCTTCACCTCCTTCCCCGGACTGAGACACCGCTTCAACGGCCCAGGCCTATTGCTTAGGATTCTTTGAGCTTTAGGAAAGTTACAGGCATCTGGAGTTTTTCTAGGAAAACCCCTGCAACCGCGGAAAGGAGTGTGCCTAAATCGACTAGAGTGCTCAATGCGTATCTAATTAACAACGGCGGAGGTCCTTGATGGCATCTTCAAAAAGACAAGGCATGAGAAAGCGGGCGAAAGTAGCCAAAGCGAAGAACGAGATGGACAAAGAGAACATCAAGGCGATGGCCAACGCCATGCGCGTTCAGATACTGACGATCCTCAATGAACGCGCGAACAGCGCGACTGGGATTGCCAAGGAACTTGGAGTCGACTTTGCTGAAGTCAGCTACGAGATGGAAGTGCTGCGCAAGATCGGCCGTATTGAGGTGGTTCAGGAAGTAAAGCGTCGAGGGGCGGTGGAGGTCTTCTATCGGGCCACCTCGCGAGCGCAACTAGACGAGCTGGAATGGCCTGTCGTGCCCGACCCGGTAAAGGGGGACATGCGGGCCTCTCTTCTTCAGACGCTGATGGACGATGCAATCGCGGCGATTTCCGAGGGGACCTATGACTCGTTGGAGAGTGCCCATATGAGTTGGTCTCCTCTTATCGTTGACAAGCAAGGCTGGGACAAGCTGGTGGAGATTCTGCGCCGCGGATTGGAAGATGCGCTGGCAGTCCACAGAGAGAGCGCAGAGCGACTGATCGCCGAAGACGCCGAGGGAATTTCATGCACCGTTTCGATTCTTGGCTATCCGTCGGCTCAAGAGCAAAGAAAAGTCGGCCCACCGATTGACGCACAGCAACTTGTCGATCTAACGACGGGGGAGCGGCCGAAACCCAAACGCGCTCGAAAGAAGAAGACCGGCCCGAAAAAAACTAAAGCAACTGCAAAGGGTCAAGCGGGCAAAGCAGCCCCCAAGAAGAAACGCAAAAACGCGGACAAGTAGCCGGCTGGACAATGTGATGGCAGTCCGCCTTCGTGGCACGGGTGTCCTTAGCGAGACGTGATGCTTCGGCTCCATTCAGCCGGCTCGAAGGCCACCGCAAATGCATTCAGGTCTTCAAACTCGACATCGGCCCCTATGGGCGGGCTCATTCCGGTGGCTACGCCGATCGCGATTGCACCGGCTTGGCGTGCGGCCGACATGTCGTCGGCGTGATCGCCGACAAATGCCCAGCACTTCTCCTCTCGAAGTGGCTCCACCTTTCCGGCAGCCCAGACGTCTGCTCGGACTCCGTCGACGACGATGCCGAGTGCGCGCAGCATCTCCACGGCAATCTCTCCGGGGGCCGCAGTGACCACTACCACGCGACCTCCCAGCCGCCGCACGGCTGCCACTGCGGCTGGCGCTCCAGGCATCGATTCCGCGCCTGAGGTGTCCTCCGCCTGTAGGGATCGAAACAGCGCGTGGTCGCTGCCGGCCGGCAGCCATTGAGACAACGGCAAGCCATACCGGGCCATCAGCGATCCGATATCGAGGTCGTAGTCGTGCTCGGCCACCAAGCGCTCGAGCGCGCGCTGGGAGACAGGCCTGGAGTCCACCAGCGTCATATCCAGGTCAAAGGCCACAGTCCTGTCGTCGGCGATTCTCGGGTCTGACGCACCGGGGCCGTCCCCAATCGACAGCCCACGAACGTGTCCCCCCGATCGCCTAGCCTGCCCGGGCATGGTCAAGCGCGGTCGAGCCCACCTTTTGATCGTATTCGCCCTCGCTATCGGCATCGGCCTCGGGGCTCTGTTGCCGGGAGCATTCGGCGAGTCCGCCAAGGCGCCGACGGCGATTCGCAACGCGCTGGCGCAGTCGAGCCAGGTTCAGGGAGCGCCGGGACGGACGATGGTCCTCAGCCGGGTGCTGGTCGAACCGGGAGCCAAACTGGCCACCCACCATCACCTCGGCACCCAGGTGGCGCGCGTCACCGCCGGCGTCCTCCGCTACACGGTCAGGCGCGGTTCGGTCGTCGTGCGGCGCGGCGAGTCCGACCAGAACCCGCAGGCCGTACGCAAGATCAAGGCCGGCCAGACCGGCGCGATCCGCCGTGGCGAGTGGATCGTCGAGCAGCCCTCCGACATTCACGAAGCAGCAAACAAGGGCTCGAGCCCGGTCGTGATCTACCTGGCGACGCTGCTCGAAAGCGGCGCTCCGCCGGCGACGCCGGTCTCGCTCCCCCTCGGACAGCCCTAACGTCAAAAGAGCGTATCTTCATTCACGGGCAGAGCCCGGTCAATCGGCGTGTTCGTGCGGCTCGCCTGCGCCCGGCGGAGAATGTAATCACGGAAGCGCGGCGCGGTGTAGTCGTACTCTCCTTTGCGCAGCCGGTAGAGCACCCCGGCCTCCACAAGTCGACCAAGAAGCACGTTGACGTTGCCGGGCGTCTTATTGATCGCCTCGTTCAGTTTCGACACTTCCAGGGGCGGATATGCAGTATCAGCCGTGCCTAAGAGAACATCCTGCTCGGCTGGGGTGAGCGTTTCGATTCGGGGGTTGTAGAAGTCGAGGTCCAGTCGACGATAGATCTCCGGCCGGGCTGCGTGCAAAAGCTCCGTGGTCAGGCGGTTTACGCCCGCTATCTCAGCGGCGTCCCAGAGCTCTGCGCCCCAAAGCTGGATGAAGTAGGGGTAGCCCTCAACCTCCTCAACAACCTTGCTGATGAGATCCGGGTCTGCTGCTGCGGCGTTGGCACCGGAATCGGCCAGCGGCTTCGCAAACGCCTCCCTCGCGTCCGTCTCCTCCAGCTTTCCAATTTCCTCACCGCGAAACATCCGCTCCGTGTAGGAGCGCGCCTTGAGGAGGTTCCCCGTCAGCGTAGGGAGGCCGCACAGCACAAGGCCGAGCGGAATCTCTCGTTTTTGCAGAGCGACGATTGACGAGATTAGAAGCGATAAAGGATGCTCCCCGTCCCGCTTCGTCTCGTCGCGGACCACCTGTGCCTCGTCCAGAAGGAGAACGAATCCGGTGCGACCTTTCTGTACGGCCATCTCAACCACTTCGAAGAGGGCTTTGGTGATGTCCTCTCGGTGCTGTTCGACCATCGGGTCGTAGGTGACCTGGAATTCGCTCCATCCGATTCCCATGGTCCCTGCGCTCCTCACAGCTCCGCCAACTGCCTTCTTGAGGCGTTCCACCCTTGAAAGCCGGAGCTTGGAATCCTGGGCGATGTTCAGCAGAGCACTGACCATGGAGTCCTCCCGGTTGTGACCTGGCTGGAACTCCAGGAGCGCAGCGGCCCAGTTGCTTTTCTCCGCAATTGCCTGGAACTCGCCCAGAAGGACCGTCTTCCCAACCCCTCGCAGCCCGGTCAAGCGCATGTTTGCGGGCTGCTCCGGCGCCGCCCGGAGCATGGCGGCGAACCGCCGCATGGGCTGATCACGCCCAGCCAAGTGGAGCGGCTTCGTTCCTACCCCCGGCCGGAAGGGATTCTTTCCCAAAGTTTGGGTCATAACAGAAGTCCTTTTAGAATAGCGCAACCTAAAAAGATCTTTGTTAGAAGAGAAATTTCGGGAACCTAGTGCGAAGAGTGGCGTGTATTTCCTTTGCTAGAGCGGTTTCTGCTCCTGGTCGGCTTCTATGCGCCCTTCGTCGACCGCTGACTTCAAGGCCTCGTAGTCGCGTTCGCTCTGGTCGGCGTAGGCCTCAGCGAACCCGACCATCGCCTGGTCGAAGACGTCGCTCTTGCCGAGGTAGGAACCGATGGCGATCCGGTCGCCGCCGCGGGCGTGAGCGTGGGCCAGGGTCGTGCCGCAGATCTCCGCGTATGCGGTCAGCCCACGCGCATCCATCGACTCGACCTTCACGGAGCCCTTCCAGTCCCAGAGTTGGCGCACGTAGAAGTCACGCTGCTCGCCGTCGATTCCCGGCGACCGCACCCAGCCGAGCAGAGGGTCGCTGGCCGCCTGCATCAAGCGCTGGCCGTGGACGACGCGCCCGCCCTGAAGGTCGAACTCGCTCGGTGCCGTGTACTGCTCGAGCACCGAGCGCTGCGCCTCCTTGACCTGCAGGAAGAGCGGGTCGCTGCGGTCGCGACCGAGCAGCAGGGCGATCCAAGCGCGCGTGCCGACGCTGCCCACGCCGACGACTTTGAAGGCGATGTCGATCAACCTGTAACCATCGATCAGGGAGCGACGCTCGACCGGAAGCGAGTCACGATATTCGGAGAGGACGTGCCGTACGAGCGCTTCGACGTCCGCCCCCTTCGCCTCCTCGGCAAGTTCCTCGATCGGGACGATCAGCGGCGGGTTGCTGACGATGCGCAGCTTTCCGTCGACTTCCTTCACCAGCCTCGCGAAAGCCCGGTCGCTGTCCTTTGCTTTCGCCTTGGCGACGTTGCGCTCAAACGCCTTGCGCTGCTTGCCGCCGACCGCACTCGCCCAGCCCGCGGCGATCGAATCGGCGTCGAGCTGCTGGTACCAGGACTCGAGGTTGCCCATCAGTGCCAGCCGCCGCATCGTCTCGCGGTACTCTCGCGCCGCCGCCCGCACGATGTCGCCGCTCTGCTCCGGACTGAACCCACGATCGCGGCCGGCCAGCGAGAAGCTGGCGACGAGCCGCTTCAGATCCCACTCCCACGGACCCGGCAGGGTCTCGTCGAAGTCGTTGAGGTCGAAGACGAGCCGCCGCTCGGGCGAGGCGAAGGCGCCGAAGTTGGATAGATGCGCGTCGCCGCAGAGCTGTGCCTCGAAACCGGACTGCGGCGTTCCGGCCAGATCGGCCGCCATCACCGCAGCGGCGCCGCGGTAGAAGGTGAAGGGCGAGACCAGCATGCGGCCGTAGCGCAGCGGCACCAGCTGCCCGACTCGCGAGCCGGCCTGGTGCTCGAGCAGCTCGACCGAGTCCGGCCGGTCCGCGGCCGGCGCCCACTCGCCGTGACTAGAGCGCGGCGCGACGTCGCGGGCGGCCTTGCCGGCGGCGGCGCGCTCCTCGGGCGACCCGGGATGGCTCTGGATCGAATCGACCATTGGCTCAGGCTACGGCAGGCTCGGCAAGCGGTGGGTCAGGTCCCGCCTGCAGCTCATCGAAGCGCTGCGTCGGCAGGCGTCGGGTCGTCCATAACGAGGCGAGGACGAGGAAGGCGGCGAAGAGGAAGGCCGTCTTCAAAGCCGTCAGCTGGGCATCTTCGTAATTTTCGACCAGCGCATCGACGGTCGCCGGATCGACCCCGGCCGCCGTGGCTCCCGTCCGAACCTCTTCAGACGCGACAAAGCTGCCGCCCGCACTCAGCTGAACCTGGACCTGGTCTTCGACATCTGCCGAGACGCGCGAGTCGTCGGCGATATTCGAGGTGAAGGCGGTGCTCAGGCCGGTGATCACGATCGCGCCCAGCAACGCCGTCCCCAACGAGGAGCCGAGCTGCTGTGCGGTGGTCTGCAGACCGCCGGCCTCGCTGCGGTCGGCGTCGCCGACCGCAGACTGGACCACGTTGCCGAGCTGGGAGACGATCATGCCCATGCCGACACCGAGCACTCCCATCGCGACGAGGAACGGTGCGTTGTCGAGTTCGGGCTCGATCGTCGCCAAAAGCATCAGAGTGGCGGCAAGCACGATCAACAGCCCCGCTCGCACGAGGGGACGCGCCGCGAACCGTGAGGACAGAGCAGAACCGGCGATCGCAGTGAGGAATAGACCGGCCGAAGTGGGCAGCATGCGCACCCCGGTTTCGAGCGCGTCGAGCCCCTGAACGATCTGCAGGTAGAGCGGGATCGTGAAGAAGATCCCCATCAGGATCAGGTTCTGGGCAAGCAGCATCGAAACCCCGCCGCGCAGCGGACGGATGCTGAGCAGCCGCAGATGCACCAGCGGTTCGAGCCCCTGCTCCTCCCGGCGCCGCTCCCAGGCTCGGAAGCCGGCGAGGACCAGCGCCCCCGCGCCGATCACGAACGGGGTCAGCGAGAAGCCGAAGGGCTCGATCGGCGAGCTGTGCGGCGCCAGCCAGCCCCAGTTGCTGGCCTGCAGAACGCCGAAGACGACGAGCGCGAGGCCGGAGGCCGAGAGGATGCCGCCGACCCAGTCGAGTTCGGGGGCGGGTCCCTCCCGCTCCGGCTCGCGAAGCAACCGCGTCCCGACCAGGATGCCGAGCGCCACCACGACCTCGCCGACGAAGACCAGCCGCCAGGTGAAGTCGGTGGTCATCCAGCCGCCGAGAATCGGGCCGACGGCAATCGCCGCGCCGGCGATGCCACCGAGGACGCCGTAGGCGACGGCGCGGTTGGCGCCTTTGTAGGAGCCGGCCACCAGCGCGAAGAGCGCCGGCAGAACCAGGGCGGCGCCGATGCCCTCGAGGATCGACCAGCCGAGCACCAGGCTGGGCACGCTCCAGGAGGCGGCGGTCAGGCCGGAGCCGACGCCGTAGATGCAGATTCCGACGGTGAAGGCGCGGCGCCGGCCCCAGATGTCGCCGAGCTTGCCACCGATCAGCATCAGCGCCGCCATCACCAGCGCGTATAGGGCGATCACCGCCTGGATCGTGGTGACCGTCGTGTCGAAGTCTTCGACCAGCTGGGAGATCGCGACGTTCATCACCGCCTGGTCGAGGACCATCAGGAACTGAGCGACCCCAAGGACCCCGAGAACTCCCCACTTGGCCATGTCGGCAAGAGAATATGCCGATCGGCCGGTGTAGCTTGCCCCCATGCGGATAGAGGATGGATGAAGGCGCTGGTCCAGCGGGTCAGCCAGGCCGCGGTCGACGTCGAGGGCGAGCGGGTGGCGCAGATCGGGCCGGGGATGCTGGTCCTGCTCGGAGTCAGTCGGGACGACGGCGCCGAGCAGGCCGACAAGCTGGCTTCGAAGCTGCGGGCGCTGCGGATCTTCGACGACGCCGAGGGGCGGATGAACGAGCCGCTGGGCAAGCGCGAGGTGCTCTGCGTGAGCCAGTTCACCCTCTACGGCGACGCCGCCAAGGGCAACCGGCCAAGCTACCTCGACGCGGCGCCCGCCGAGCAGGCCGAGCCGCTTTACGACCGGGTCTGCGAGCGCCTCGGCGCGAAGCAAGGCGTCTTCGGCGCCTGCATGGGCGTCGCCCTGGTCAACGACGGGCCCGTGACCCTGCTGGTCGAGGTCTGAGGCGCTGGGATACTGCCCGCCATGGAGCAGCCGACCGAACGCGACGACGCGATCGAGATCGAGGGTCGGCGGCTGGGGTGGCGATCCGTCGGCGAGGGTGCGCCCCTGCTGCTGATCACCGGCTACTCAGGCGCCGCGGCGGGCTGGGACCCAGAGTTTCTCTCGGCACTGGCGCGGTCGTTCGAAGTGCTGTGCCCGGACAATCGCGGGATGGGCGCCTCGCAGCTGGGAGAGCTGGACGAGCCGCTGACCGTCGACGCGATGGCCACCGATCTCGAGGCCCTGCTTGACGCGCTGAAGATCGAGAGCCTGCCGGTCGTCGGCTGGTCGATGGGAGGCTTCATCGCCCAAGCGCTGGCCACCCGCGCACCGGACCGAGTCGAAGCGCTGGTGCTGCTTTCGACCAACCCAGGCGGCTCGGCAGCCGTGCTGGCGGATCCGGGGTCCTTCGCGCGGCTCACCGACCACTCGGGCACCCCGCGCGAGCAGGCGACGCGGTTGATCGAGCTGGTCTTCCCGCCCGGCGTGGCGGCTGAGATGGACCGGCGCATCGGCGATGTCGTGGCCGAAGCGCGGGCCGAGCTTTCGCCGCCGGCGCTCCTCGCTCAGCAGGCGGCGATAAGCGCCTGGAGCGTGGCGGACCCCCCTCCTCCGAAGGTCGGCTCGACCCTGCCCGTGCTTGCCGCCTGCGGCAGTGAGGACGTCGTCGTTCTGCCCGAGAACAGCGAGCGACTCGCTACCCGTTGGCCGGGTTGCCGAGTCGAGGTCTTCGAGGGCGGCGGGCATGCCTTCATGGCGCAGGAGCCCGAGCGGCTCGCCGATCTGATTACTTCCTTCGTCGGGTGAATGAGTCCCGCCAGCCCGCGATGACGCTGCGCTATGCGAACAGCGTCGATGAGCTCGACGTGGTCGAGCCGCTGTGGAACGCCCTCCAGGAGCACCATGCGCGGATCACGCCCGAGCTCGACCCACGGACGCCGAAGCGAGATCTCGCCGACGCCTGGCGGCTGCGCCGCTCCAAGTACGTCCGCTGGCTCGAGGACCCCGAGACCTTCTTCGTCGTCGCCGAGGACGAGGGCGGGCCGGTCGGCTACGCCTTCGTCACCGTCGGACCGGGCTATGCCTCCTGGCGCACCGGCGATCGGGCCAGCGTGCTGGAGACCCTCTCGGTCCTGCCCGAGCACCGCGGTGGCGGCGTCGGCGCCGCCTTGATCGAGGCAGTCTGGGAGCGCCTCGGGGAGATCGGCATCGAAGATATGGCGATCACCACGACCAAGGCCAACATCGACGCCCATCGCTTCTACGAGCGCCAGGGCTTCAGCCAAAGCTTCATCGTCCTCCACGGCAAGCGCCCGCGGTCCTAGCCTTCGTCGAGGAACCTCGCCTCGACGCCGCACAGCTCATAGGTGGGACGGGCGCGGCGATCGAGGCTGATCAGCGTCGCGTTTGCGTCGCGCGCCGCCAGAGCTATGAGCGCGTCGTAAATGGAGGCTCCGCCTCGCCCGGCGCCAGAGAGAAGGTCAAGCGCCTCACGATGGGCGTCCGGTCGCGGTTGGATTGGCGCGGAGCCGCCTAAGAACTCGTCCAGGTAGGCCACGACCACCTCGGGCTCAACCCGAAAAACATCCGCGGGCCCGCTTAAAACGGCATAGGTCTCGGCCATGGTGTGAGCTATCAGGCGGCCGTCCCCGCGAACCTCGGTGAGGGCAGCTTCCGCCACACTGTAGAAAGGATGATCGGGGATGAAGCCGGCTATCAAGACCGACGTGTCGGGGGCGATCATTGACGGCGGGTCCGTTCCAGGGCTTCGCGAACCTCCTCTGGACCATGACCCGGCAGCCGAAGATCGGAAGTTAGGAGTCCATGCGGGCCGCGACGCAGTTGCACTTTCCGGAATGCAGGCGTCAGCTCTATCCGTTCGCCGTTCAGAGTTATCTCAACCTCGTCGCCTCCGATCAAATTCAGCGCAGCACGCAGATTTTTCGGGATCACGACTCGCCCGGCACTATCAATGGTAGTTCTCATACCATTGAGCGTACCGCGAAACTCCACGACGACATGACTCTCTAAAGCGCGCACCAGACCCATAAGGGCCTGAGGGACGAATCCCCCCCCTGCGAAGCGAAAGAGATCGCTATTTACGGCCCAGCGCCTCGTCGACGAAGGGGGCGAGCAGCTCGCCGGTGCGCGCGGCGGTCGCCTCGGGCGAGTCGGCCGGAGCGGTGACGTGGCTGATCGCGAGGCGGACCAGGGTTTCGGCGAGCAGGCGGGCTTTCGGCGGCGGCGCCTGCGGCCAACCCTGCTCGATCGTCGCGGTCAGGCGGGAGGTCGCCCACTCGACCACCGGCATGCCCTGGGTGGTGACGAAGGGCAGCAGGCCGGCGGTGCCGTCGTCGCTGAGCAGGATGCGGACCAGCGGGTCCTCGCCGGCGGTGCGCAGGAAGGTCTCAAGGGCCGCGCCGATCGCCGCGCGGGGATCGTCGAGGTGCTCGCGCACCGCCGTGTCGACCGCGTCGAGGAAGCGCTCGCCCTCGTGGATCACCAGCGCCTGGGCAAACTCGTCGCGGCTGCCGAACTCCTTGTAGAGGGTCTGGCGGCTGACACCGGCGGCAGTGGCGATCTCAGCCATCGTGATCTCGGACCAGGGCCGTTGTTGCACCTCGTCGCGGGCGGCCGCAAGCAGGGTCTCGCGCAGCAGCTGCCGGGCAGCTTGGGGATATGGAGTCCGCGCCTCCACGACGCCCTCAATCCTCGCAGCGGAGCCGGTCAGGCGTCCCCGTCGAAGACCGGCTCGAAGTCGACTTTGTCGTAGATCCCGCAATCCGGACAGTGCCAGTCCTCCGGGACGTCGCGCCAGGCTGTGCCGGGCGGAAAGCCCTCGCGCGGGTGGCCGGCGTCCTCGTCGTAGGCGTAGCCACAGCCGGGACAGCGCCAGACGCTCATGCCGCGGCGCTCCCGTAGCGGGCGAGCACCCGGCGGCGTGCCCGCGGCTGGATGTTGGCGCGGCCGACGTCGCCGCCGTAATGGTCGAGCAGGCGCCGGTCCATCACCTGGCGCCAGATCGGCGGGAACCAGGCGAGCACGATCATGCCGGCGTAGCCGGTGGGAAGCTGCGGCGCCTCGTCGACGTGGCGCAGGGCCTGGTAGCGGCGGGTCGGGTTGGCGTGGTGGTCGCTGTGGCGCTGCAGGTGGTAGAGAAGGACGTTGGAGGCGACGTTGTTGCTGTTCCAGCTGTGCTGCGGCAGGCAGCGTTCGTAGCGCCCGTCCTCTTTCTTCTGGCGCAGCAGGCCGTAGTGCTCGAGGTAGTTGACGACCTCGAGCAACGAGAAGCCGAGCAGCGCCTGCAGCAGCAGGTAGGGCAGTACGACCGGGCCGAAGACGACCGCCAGCAGGGCGAAGAAGCCGACCGTCATCGCCCAGGCCTGGAGGATGTCGTTGTGGACCGACCAGACCGAGTGGCCCGTGCGGTCCAGGCGGGCGCGCTCGATCCTCCAGGCGGAGCTGAGGCTGCCCGACACGGTGCGCGGCAGGAAGGCCCAGAAGCTCTCCCCCAGGCGGGCGCTGGCTGGGTCCTCCGGGGTGGCGACGCGGACGTGGTGGCCGCGGTTGTGCTCGATGAAGAAGTGGCCGTAGCCGCTCTGCGCCAGGGCGACCTTGCTCAGCCACTTCTCCAGGTCGGCGCGCTTGTGGCCGAGCTCGTGCGCGGTGTTGATCGCGATCCCGCTGACCATGCCCATCGTCAGCGCCAGGCCGATGCTGTCGACGGTCGAGAGCCCGCCGTCGGCCCAGAGCCAGCAGGCGAAGATCAGCCCGGCGTACTGGACCGGGATGAAGACGTAGGTGCACCAGCGGTAGTAGCGGTCCTGTTCGAGCCACTTGATGATGCTGTCGGGTGGGTTTTCGGCGTCCGTCCCGACCAGGAGGTCGAGTACGGGAAAGATCGCGAAGACGAGCACCGGGCCGAAGAACCAGAAGGCGCCGAGGCCGGTCAGCTCGACCCCCGCCCAGGCAATGAAGGGAAGCGAAGGGACAATCAATCCGAGCAGCCAGGCGTAGCGCTTCGGGTCGGTCCATGCCGCGGGGTTGAGTTCGACGTCGTCTGCGTGGTGGTGGTCGTGCGTGGCTGCCTCCATGGGCGCCTCCTCCTTGTCAGATCGCCAGAGATCGTCTGCTTGGTTGACAGATTAGCTTAATCTGTCAGCTGACGCAACACGCAGGCCATATTTGTCCGATACCCCAAGGACGTGCCGGTGGAAACGTGCCCATATGGACCTCTTTCCACCGGCACGTCCCAGCGGGCAGGGCTCGCTACCATTGCGCCCGTGTACACGTTCCTCGCATTCCTGCAGGTGATCATCGCCGTCGTCGTGATCTTCCTGATCCTCTTGCACTCGGGCAAAGATGCCGGGCTCTCCGGCGCCTTCGGCATCGGTGGTGGCGGCAGCGCCTTTGGCGGCGGCTCGATGGTCGAGCGCAACCTGGATCGCGCGACGGTCTTCTTCGCGATCCTCTTCGTCGTCAACACCGTGGTCTTGCTGAAGATCTGACGGGCCGGCCGGGCGACGGCCGGCTACCAGCCGCGTACGAGCCAGGCGTCGAACGGCGCGCCGGTCAGCGGCACGCGAGGCGCGCCGAGGAAGGAGACGGCCAGCGAGCCGGCCCAGCTCTTGGTTCTCCCCGGGCCACGATTGAGCGTGCCCGCGCCGCTGAACGGCGGCGGCGGCGCGACGGTGGCGCTGGAGAGGATGCCGTCGAACCCGAACGCAGAGGGAGCGCTGCGGGCGAAGGCAAGGCGGATGACCCCGATCGACCCTTCGCTGACCTCGTCGAGGGCGATGAAGTGGGATCGGCCCTGGCCACGAACCTGCGCAGCGAAAACTGTCCGCGAGAGGGCGGCTTTGCTGTCGGCAAGCAAGGTGGTCGACCGCGGACGGGTGCTGGGATGGGTGCGCACGCCCGGTGCGCTTGCGGCGGTGCGCAGGCCCGCCCCGACGAGTCCGGGCAGGCGCAGGCCCAGCGGGGACCTCGGCGGCGGCAGCACCGCGTGCCGTCCCGGCGACGAGCCGAAGAGGCAGGCGAGCAGCGCCGTAAAGTCGACCGAACGCCCGCGCACGCGGTGGATCTCGGCGGAGGTGTAGCCGCCCTCCCCTTCGAAGCGCAGCTCTCCGGCAAAAACGCCGATATGGGCGAGGATGCCGTCGCCCGACGTCTTGCAGCCCGCTTTACGGGTGGCCCGCACCTTGCGACCGGTGGGCTGGAAGCGGACCGCGATCCGGCCACGGTCGCCGAAGGAGGCCGCGATCGAGGTCGGCGTGACCTTGCCGTGGGCGAGATACGTCGTCGTCGAAATACGGTTGCGGTGCTTCTGTCGGCCGTGGGCCCGGGTGACGCTGAGGGCGACGGTCTGGCCGAAGGCGACGACCGCGATCTTGTAGCCGTCGCTGTTTTCGAACCTGAGTTCGGACAGGGACTGGTTCCGCGGCAGGCCGAGGGTGCTCGAGCCCTGGCCCAAGAGCGACAGCTCGTCGTTCAACCGAGCGGCGCCGGCCATGAGCGCGGGTGCGGACGGCAGCGGCTCGGCGGCGGCCTGCGCGGCACAGAAGAGCGCCAGCACCGCCACCGCGAGGCCGGCAATCGCCGAGCGCATCTTCATCGCACCCTCGAGGCGCGCTGGTAGAGCGCCTTGACCGCTCCACCGAAGTAGGAGCCGAAATCGGTGGTCGGGTCGTCGCCATAGCCGTAGTTGGTGACGCTGTTGAGCACGTTGCCGTGGATCGTCCAGCCGCCGCCCGAGGCCCCGCCGGTGACATCGCAGGACAGCGCCAGGTTGAGCGGGCCCGGCCAGAGGAACGAGGCCAGGTCGTGGCCGAGGAACGGGGTGCCCGAGCAGAGCCGTTGAGTTGCGCCATCGAAAGGCGGTTCCACCGGGTAGCCGTGAATGTCGAAGACCTGGTTCGGCGGCAGGTTCCAGGCGATGTCGTCGCCGCCCACCGCCTCGCCGAGGCGTTGACCGCGTTCGTTGCGCGAGACCACAGCGGCGCCGACGTCGGCGTTCTCGCTGCCGCCGTTGACCCAGGGCGCCGTCGCGCCAAGCCATTTGGCGACAAAGACGCCGTAGGGCCGCACGCCGTCGTGGTAGCCGGGGACAAAGACCCAATCCTGGTTGAACCAGCGACCGGGCCCGCCCTCGTTGACGCAATGACCGGCGGTGAAGACGACGCTGAGGTTGGGGGCGTTGACCGAGGTCCCCGAACAGCGGCCGAAGCCGAAGCCCCCCGGCAGGACGATGAAGATCACGCCGTTTTGCCTGAACTCCGGCGCGGTGGGATCGGCGACGGGGGCGAATTCGGACCGCGCCTGCGCGTCGGCTGCCGGGCCCCGCAAAGGCGTCGCCTCGGATCGGGTCGTGGTGGACTCCCGCGCCAGCCCTCCCCCACCCTGTTTCGGCAGATCCAACGGCCGCGCCTGCCGCATGCGGGCCGGCGTCCAGAAGCGCAGGGCCTGACGCGCCGACGCCGTCGGCGCGGTCGTCCAGGTGGCTGCCCCCAGCGCGGATGAGCTCGCCGCGAGCGCGAGCGCAGACAGCAGGAACGACGCCACGGCGAGGCTACGCAGATGTGGTCGAGTGCTCATGCTGCTCTCAGACTAAACCGGTTCGACCGGCTGCTCCGTATCGAGAATCTCGACCGCCTCCTTGCGCAGCTCGGCATCGAGCAGGGCGAAGTCCTCGTCGGAGAGCTTGCCGGCGGCGTGATCGAGCTCGGCGTCGCGGATCTCGCGGTACTTGGCTTCCTTCAGCGCCTCCAGCTCCGTATCGGCCGCCGGCCGCCGCCGCGCGCCGCGGGCCGGCCAGATCGCGATCAAGGCTCCGACCAAGGCGATCAGCCCGCCGATCCAGATCCAGGTGACGAGCGGGTCCACTATGACGCGAAAGGTCGCGGTGGCGTCATCGGCCAGGTAGCTCTTTGCCAGGCGGTCGGCGGTGGCTGCCTGCAGACTGTCGATCTGGGCGAGGGCGACCGGGCGCAGGCGCGGATTTGCCGCAGCCGCCTGCATCAGGCGGGAGACCGCGCGGCACTGCGCCGGCGTCCCGGGGGCGCCGGAGACGCAGGCGCGAAAGCCCCGGTCGGCAGCCCGGATGCGGCGCCGCACGGCAGAGATGTCGGGTTGCACGGCGGTCCAGAGGTCGCTGCCGGGGCCGGGCTTCAACCCGACCTCGCTGGTCGCCTCGCCGTCGAAGTAGCTGCCGATGGTGCCGGTTTCCACTCCGGTCGGTCGGAAGAAGCGGCGGCTCGGCCGCAGGGTGAAGCGCTTGGCCCCCTGCTCTATGCCGAGCACCGCGCCGAAGGTGAAGGCGTTGCTGTCGACGCTGACCGTGGGCCGCTTGTAGGTCACGGTGCGGCCGTCTACGACGGCGCTCTGGCCCGGCCGCAGGCGCACGTCGCGGTTGGTCTGGAAGCTGGAGGAGGCGGCGATGCCGATCAGCAGCACGGCGACGCCGGCGTGGACGATGTAGCCGCCGTAGCGGCGGCGGTTGCGCGAGACGACCGCGACCAGCGCCTGCGGCATCGAGCCACCGCTGAGCGAGCGCCGCGCCGCCGCGCCGCGCCAGAACTCCTGGGCGAGGCCCGTAAGGGCAAAGGCGGCGAAGGCGAAGAGCGCCAGCGCCCAGGGCCTGGCCGCCGCGTCGGTGAACAGCGCCAGCCCCACCGCGGCCACCGCCGCGACGATCGAAGGCACGAAGAAGACGCGCTTCGCGGCGTCCCAGCTGATCCGCCGCCAGGCGAGCAGCGGGCCGATCCCGGTGAAGAGCACCAGGCCGATCGCCAGTGGGGTCGTGTAGCGGTCGAACCAGGGCGCCGCCAGCGAGGCCTTGTCGCCCGTGAACAGCTCCGAGATCAGCGGGAAGAAGGTGCCCCAGAAGATCGTCGCGGTGAGCGCCACCAGGAGGAAGTTGTTGATCAGGAAGACCGACTCGCGCGAGGCGAGCGAGTCGATCCGCTTCTCCGAGCGCAGGTCGTCCAGCCGGGAGACGATCAGCGCAGTCGAACCGAGCAGGACGACGCCGATCAGGCCGAGGATGTAGGGGCCGACGGTGCTGTCGCCGAAGGCGTGGATCGACTGCAGAACGCCGGAGCGGACGAGGAAGGTGCCGAGCAGTGCCAGCGAGAAGGTGGCGACGATCAGGCAGGCGTTCCAGACTTTCAGCATCCCCCGCTTCTCCTGGACCATGATCGAGTGCAGGAAGGCGGTGCCCATCAGCCACGGCATCAGCGCCGCGTTCTCGACCGGGTCCCAGGCCCAGTAGCCGCCCCAACCGAGCTCGGTGTAGGACCAGCGGGCGCCGAGCAGCAGGCCGAAGCCGAGGAGGGCCCAGGCGATCAGGGCGAAGCGGCGGGTCGAGCGGATCCAGGCGGCGTCGAGGCGACGGGTGATCAGGGCGCCGATCGCGAAGGCGAAGGGGATCGTGAAGGCGACGTACCCCGAGTAGAGCATCGGCGGGTGGATCATCATGCTCGGGTGCTGCAGCAGCGGGTTGAGGCCGATTCCGTCCGCCGGCACCGGACTCAGCGTGGCAAAGGGGTTGACCCCGCCGGCGAACAGCATCAGACCGGTGAAGAAGGCGGCGACGCCGGCCATCACCGCGGTCGCGTAGGGGACGATCTCACGCAGCTTGCTCCGCGTCGCATACAGCGCCAGCGAGGAGGCGATCGAGAGCACCCAGGCCCAGAGCAGCAACGAACCCTCCTGGCTCGACCACATCGCCGCCAGCTTGTAGAAGGTCGGCGTCTCGATCGAGGAGTGCTGCTGGACGATGTTGAAAGAGAAGTCGTCGCCGGCGAAGGCGACCTCGATCAGGGCCACGCAGAGGGTGAGCAGGGCGAAGAGGCCATAGACGGCGCGGCGCGAGATGTCGACCCAGCGGCGGTCGCCGTCGCGGCCGATCAGCGCCGCGACGACGGCGAAGATCGCAGTGAGGAAAGCGAGCGCCAGCGCGGCGCTGCCGAAGCTAGCTGCCATTCGCGGTGGTGAACTTCGACGGGCACTTGGTGACCAAGGTGTCGCGTTCGCCGACGAAGAGCCCCTGCTTCATCGTGCCCGCCAGGACGATCTCGCGACCGCCGCGGAAGGGGTCGGGGATGGTGCCCGTGTAGACGACCGGGATGCTCTC
>DASUZP010000091.1:0-9591 GCA_036376775.1 Solirubrobacterales bacterium
CGAGTGCCTCGGCGAAGACGAGAGCCAGGCTGCCTTCGTCCCGACCCTGCGCGAGGGACGCGGCGAGGCAGAGGCGATAGCGACCGCGATCGGCAACGCCCACGTCGCCGGGGCAAAGCTTGACTGGGAGACCTTCTTCAAGGGCACCGGCGCCAGACGGGTGGCGTTGCCGACCTATCCCTTCCAGCGCCAGCGCTACTGGCTGGAGGAGCTCTCACGGGCCGGTCGCGATCGAGCGGATGGAGACCCGGCGCAGGCCGGGTTCTGGGATGCGGTCGATCGCGGCGACCTCGGCGAGCTGGCGGGAATGCTCTCGGTCGACGAGGGAGCCGCTTCCCTGGGAGCCGTCGTGCCGGCCCTGGCGGCGTGGCGGCGGCGCGGCCGGGAGCTGTCGGCGCTCGACGGCCTGCGCTACCGCGAGCGCTGGACCGCGATCGCCGATCCGCCGAGCCCCCTCCCGGCAGGCAGGTGGCTGGTAGTCAGCTCGCCCGGGCAGCGTGAGGACGCGGATGTCGCGGCCGTCGTCGCGGCCCTCGGCGAGGGAGTCGCCCATCTGGAGCTGGATCTGGCTGAGGGCGACGCCTCGGTGAATGTCGGCCGACTGCGCGAAGCGATCGCGCCCGGATCCGACGAGCCGGCCGGCGTCCTCTCGCTGCTGGCGCTCGCCGAGCGTTCGCCCTGGGCCGGCGCGGACCGGGATGCACTGTCGGTCACGGCTGCGCTCTTGCAGGGGATCGACGACGCAGGGATCGGTGCGCCCCTCTGGCTTGCGACCAGCGGGGCGGTCTCGATCGGCTCCGAGGACCCGGTGCGCCATCCCTCGCAGGCGCAGCTGTGGGGGCTCGGTCGCTGCCTGGCTCGCGAATATCCGGAGCGCTGGGGCGGTCTCGTCGACCTGCCGGTCGAGCTCGACGAGCCGACCCTCCGATCTCTTTGCGGGGTGCTCGGCGGAGCCGGCGATGAGGACCAGATCGCCTTACGCGAGGGCGGAGCGTTCGGTCGCGGACTGGTGCGCGCCCCAACCGCTCCGGCAGCACCCGGCGAGCCCTGGACGCCCGACGGCACGATCCTGCTCAGCGGCGCCGGCCGCCGCATCCGCGAAGTCGCCGGTTGGCTCGCCGGCCGTGGAGCGCGCAGCCTGTTGATCCTCGTTCCGCAGGAGCCGGAGGTCGCCGACATGGCGGAGTTGGAGGTCGAGCTGACCGAGGTGGGCTGCCTCGCCGCGGTTGCGGCCTGCCGTCCGGCGGACCGGCAGCAGCTCGCGGGCCTGCTCGCCTCGCTGCCCGACGAGCAGCCGCTGAGGGCCGTGTTCCACGCGGTCGATACGGGCGAGGGAGCCAGGGCGAGCGCCGACGGGGCGTGGAACCTGCACGAGCTGACCGCGGACCGCGACCTTTCCGCCTTCGTCCTGCTCTCCTCCAGCGCAGCGAGCTCGGGTGCCGCGGGCCGCGGCGATGCGGCGGCCGCGGGCGCCTTTTTCGATGCCCTCGCCATGCATCGCCGGGCTTTGGGCCTCGCGGCCACGTCGATTGCCTGGGACATATCGAATTTGGCACCCGAAACGGCGATGGTCGCGCTTCAGCACGCGCTCGATCACGACGAAACGGGGCTGACAATCGCCGATCTCCGCCGGGTCGAAGCCCCACCGCCCTCGCCGCGAATGGCGATCGAAGGGATATCGGAGGCAGAGCGTGCGGCCCATCTTCTCGACCTCGTTCGAGCCGAGGTGGCGCGGGTGCTGGGGCACGACTCGGTCGAGGCGATTGAGCCCAGGGCGGCGTTCAAAGAGCTCGGCTTCGATTCGCTTGCCGCGATGGAGCTGCGCGACCGTCTGCAGACGGTTACCGGCCTGCGCCTTCCGGCGACGGTCGTCTTCAATCACCCGACCTCGCAGCGACTTGCCGAGCGGCTGCTGGCGGAGGCGACAGCGCGTCCCCGGGGCGAGCGGGTCGAGATCCGGGCCGGCGCCTCCGAGGAGCCGATCGCGATCGTCGGCATGGCCTGTCGCTATCCCGGTGGGGCGACGTCGCCCGAGGAGCTCTGGGAGCTGGTCGCCGCGGGGGGCGACGGGATCTCCGGCTTTCCCGGCGATCGCGGCTGGGACCTGGAGCGCCTCTACGACCCCGATCCCGACCGCGCCGACACCTCCTATGCCCGCGAGGGCGGCTTCCTCGCCGGCGCCGCGGAGTTCGACGCGGAGTTCTTCGGCATCGGCCCGCGCGAGGCGCTGGCGATGGACCCCCAGCAGCGGCTCCTTCTGGAGTCCTGCTGGGAGGCGCTCGAGCGCGCCGGCCTCGACCCCTCGGCGCTCGACGCCAGCCCGACCGGGGTCTACGTCGGCGTCAGCTCGCAGGACTACACCGCCGGGGTGCGAGGGCCGGAGGGCGAGTTGGAGGGCTACCGCCTCACCGGCAGCTCGAGCAGCGTCCTCTCCGGCCGTGTCTCCTACGCGCTCGGTCTGGAGGGTCCGGCGATCACGGTCGACACGGCCTGCTCCTCCTCGCTGGTCGCCTTGCACCTCGCCGCTCAGGCGCTGCGTGGGGGCGAATGCACGCTGGCCTTGGCCGGCGGCGCGACCGTGCTCGCCAGTCCGGGGATGTTCACCGAGTTCAGCCGCCAGCGTGGGCTCGCCGCCGACGGCCGCTGCAAGTCCTTCGCCGAGGCTGCCGATGGGGTCGGTTGGGCGGAGGGCGTCGGGGTGGTCGCCCTCGAGCGGCTCTCCGATGCACGGCGCAACGGCCACCCGGTCCTCGCCCTGCTCAAAGGCTCGGCGGTGAACCAGGACGGCGCCTCCAACGGCCTCACCGCACCCAACGGGCCCTCGCAGGAGCGGGTGATCCGCCAAGCCCTTGCCAACGCAGGACTCGAGCCGAAGGACGTCGACGCGGTCGAGGCCCACGGCACCGGCACCACGCTGGGCGACCCGATCGAGGCCGGTGCCCTGCTCGCCACCTACGGCCAGGGCAGGGAGCGACCGCTGCGCCTCGGCTCGCTCAAGTCCAACATCGGCCACACCCAGGCCGCAGCCGGAGTCGCCGGCGTGATCAAGATGACCGAGGCGATGCGCGCGGGCGTCCTGCCCAAGACGCTGCACGTCGACGCACCCTCCTCCAAGGTCGATTGGGAGGCGGGGGAGATCGAGCTGTTGAGCGAGCCGGTCGAGTGGGAGGCGAACGGGCGCCCGCGCCGCGCTGGAGTCTCCTCCTTCGGCATCAGCGGCACCAACGCTCACGTGATCTTGGAGGAGGCGCCCGAGCTCGTCCCGGCGGGGGACGGGGAGGCAGGGGAGGGCTCGGGTGCCTCCTCCAGGCAGGGAATCGAGGGCAGGGTCCCGCTCCTGCTCTCTGCCAAGGCGGAGTCCGCCCTGGCCGAGGCCGCGGAGCGGCTTGCCGATCACCTGCAGGCGAACCCGGACCTGGAGCCGACCGACGTCGCCTACGCGCTGGCCACTACCCGCAGCGCCTTCGAGCACCGAGCTGTGGTGTCGGGATCGGACCGCGATGAGTTGTCGGGGGCGCTTCGAGCGCTGGCCGGCGGCGATCCCTGCCCCGACGTCCTCAGCACCAGAGCAAGAGACGGCAAGCTCGCCTACCTCTTCACCGGTCAGGGCTCCCAGCGGCTCGGCATGGGCACGGAGCTCTACGGGTCCGATTCGCGCTTCCGCGCGGCCTTAGATCGAGTCTGCGAGGAGCTCGCTCCCCACCTAGCGACCCCGCTCGAGGAGGTCGTCTTCGGCAAGGGCAAGAAGGTGGCAAGGCTGCTCGAGAACACCACCTACGCGCAGCCGGCGTTGTTCGCGATCGAGGTCGCTCTCTATGAGACGCTCTCCCAGCGCGGGCTCGAGCCGGACATCCTCGCCGGCCACTCGATCGGAGAGATCGCCGCCGCTCATGTCGCCGGCGTGTTCGAGCTGTCCGATGCGGCGAAGCTCGTCGCTGCAAGGGGCCACCTGATGGGCGCCCTGCCGGCCGGTGGGACGATGGTGGCGATCGAGGCCACCGAGGCCGAGGTACTCGAATCGATCGCGGGCAAGGAGCAGGAGCTGGCGCTCGCCGCGATCAACGGCCCCGTCTCGACCGTCGTCTCTGGCACGGCCGATGCAGTCAAGGCGCTCCGCGACCACTGGAAGGAGCGGGGACGCAGGACCAAGCGCCTCGCCGTTTCCCACGCCTTCCACTCGCCGCTGATGGAGCCGATGCTGGAGGAGTTCGCGACGGTGGCCGAGGGCCTCGCCTACGGCGAGCCGAGGGTCCCGCTCGTCTCGAATCTCAGCGGCGAGCTCTTGACTCCCGAGCAGGCCACCGACCCCCGCTACTGGGTGCGGCATGCGCGCGAGCCGGTGCGCTTCGCCGATGCAGTGGCGACGCTCGCCCAGCGGGGCACGGGCGTCTATGTCGAGCTCGGCCCCGACCCGGTGCTCTGCGCGATGGCGCGCGAGTGCCTGGGAGACGAGCAGATCCAGGCTGCCTTTGTCCCCACGCTGCGCGACGAGCGGAGCGAGGCAGAGGCGATCTCGACCGCGATCGGCAGCGCCCACGCTGCGGGGGCAAGGGTCGACTGGGAGGCCTTCTTTGCCGACGCGAGCCCGAAGCGCGTGCCGCTGCCGACCTATCCCTTCCAGCGCAAGCGTTACTGGCTTTCGTCCGCCGCCGGCAGCGGGGACGCGAGCGCGATCGGCCAGCGCGACGCCGATCACCCGCTGCTGGGAGCGGCGGTCGAGGATTCGCGCGGCGAGGGCCTCACCCTCACCGGCCGGCTCTCGCTGCAGACCCACGCCTGGCTCGCCGACCACGTCGTCGCTGGCGCGGTTCTGCTTCCAGGCACCGCCCTGCTCGAGCTCGCCCTCTGGGCCGCCGAGCAGGTCGGCGCCGGGGCGGTCGAGGAGCTGACCATGCAGGAGCCCCTCGTCCTGCCGGAGATCGGGGCGGTGGCGTTGCAGCTCACGGTCTTCGGGCCCGACGAGCAGGGCCGCCGCGAGGTTGCGATCGACTCCCGCCCGGAGGGCGAGGAGGCAGAATGGGTACAGCACGCGAGCGGCATCCTTTCCGACGCGGCTCCCGCGGGCACCGAGTCCCTCGCCGCATGGCCGCCCGAGGGCGCCGCGCCGCTCGAGGTCGATTACCTCTACGACCTTCTCGCCGAGCACGGGCTCGAGTACGGCCCGACCTTCCAGGGTCTGACGGCGGCCTGGAAGCACGGCGAACAGATCTATGCCGAGGTATCCCTGTCCGAAGGGCCGGCCGGGGACGCGGAGCGTTTCGGCATCCACCCGGCGCTGTTGAGCGCGGCCCTGCACGGCATCGCGCTCGCCCGAGAGGGGTCCGCGGCTGAGATCGAGATGCCCTCCGTCTGGCGAGGTGTTTCGCTGGTCGCGCTGGGCGCGAGGGAGTTGCGGGTCAGGATCGACCTCGCGAGGGATGGGTTCGCGCTGCTGCTCGCGGACGTCGCCGGGGCGCCGGTGGCCACGGTGGCGGAGCTGACCACCGGCAAGCTCGATCCGGCGCAGCTTCGGAGCGCAGGTTCGGGTCGGCAGCCTCTGCTGGCGGTCGAGTGGACAGAGGTCCCCCTCGCCGACGACACCGAGGCGCCGGCCGGGGTCGAGTTGCGCCACTGTGAGGTCGAGGCCGATGCCAACAGCGCCGCGGCGGCGCGTCGCGCGGTTCAAGCCACCCTGAAGGCGATCCAGCAACGGCTCGCCGACGAGGCCGAGGCCGAGTCGCGCCTGGTGCTGGTCACCCGCGGCGCGATGGCGACGCACGACGGCGAGTCGTCCGACCCGGCCGCGGCGGCGATCTGGGGCCTGATCCGCTCCGCCCAGTCGGAGCACCCCGGACGCTTCGCCTTGATCGACAGCGACGGCAGCGAGGCGTCCGAAGTCGCGCTGGCGCCGGCTTTGGCGCGGACGGCCGAGGAGCCCCAGCTCGCCCTGCGCGACGGCGTGGCGTTCGCGCCGCGCCTCGCAGATGCCGACGCAGCCGGAGCGGACGAGGAGAGCGCGGCCTTCGACCCCGAACGCACCATCCTCGTCACCGGCGCGACCGGGGACCTCGGAGCGTTAGTCGCCCTTCACCTCGTGCAACGCCACGGCGTTCGCCGCCTGCTCTTGGCCAGCAGAAGCGGCTCCGAAGCCGAGGGTGCGGAGGCGCTGCGGGCGGAGCTCGAAGCGCTTGGCGCGGAAGCCAGGTTCGCCGCCTGCGATATCGCCGATCGCGAAGCCCTCGCCGCTCTGCTCGACTCGATCCCGGCGGAGCACCCGCTTGGCGCGGCGATCCACTGCGCCGGGACGATCGCCGACGCGACGGTCGAGGCGCTGGGCGAGGAGCAGATCGACTCGGTGTTCGCCCCCAAGGTCGATGGCGCTTGGAACCTGCACGAGCTGACCGCGGATCTCGATCTCTCCGCCTTTGTCCTCTTCTCCTCCGCGGTGGGCACCTTGGGGGGCGCCGGCCAGGCCAACTACGCCGCCGCCAACGTCTTCCTCGACGCGCTCGCCCAGCGCCGCCGGGCGGAAGGCCTTGCCGCCCGCTCGATCGCCTGGGGGCTCTGGGATCGGGCGAGGGGTATGGCCGCGGGCTTGACGGAGGCCGACCGGGCCCGCTTGCGTCGCGCCGGAATCGGTGCGCTTTCCGACGAGCAGGGTCTGGACCGCTTCGACGCCGGGCTCAGCGCCGACCGCTCTCAGGTGCTGGCGTTGCCGCTCGACACCGCCGGCCTCAGGAGCTTGGCCTCCGCCGGCATTCTGCCGCCGATTTTCAACGGTCTGATCCGCACGCGCAGGCGCCGCAGCGCCGCGGGTCTTCTCGCGGCCAGGCTCGCCGCAGTGCCCGCCACAGAGGCGCAGGATCTCGTGCTCGATCTGGTCCGGACCGAGGCGGCCTCGATCCTGGGCCACGGCACGGGCGCAGAGGTCGATCCCGACAGGGCGTTCAAGCAGGCCGGGTTCGACTCGCTCGCCGCGGTCGAGCTGCGCAACCGGCTCGGCGCCCTCGCCGGACTTGCGCTGACGACGACGACCGTGTTCGACCACCCGACTCCGCGCAGGCTCGCCGAACATCTGCTGGCCGAGACAAGCGGCCGCGGGACGACCGGAACAGTTGTATCCGGGGCACAATCGAGCGAGGAGCCGGTCGCGATCGTCGGTATGGCCTGTCGCTATCCCGGCGGGGTGTCCTCTCCGGCGGAGCTCTGGCAGCTGGTCGCCACGGGCGGCGATGCGATCGCCGGCTTTCCCGCCGATCGCGGCTGGGACCTGGAGCGTCTCTACGATCCCGATCCGGAGCACGCCGGCACCAGCTATGTACGCAGGGGCGGTTTCCTCGCGGACGCGGCAGGGTTCGACGCCGAGTTCTTCGACATCTCGCCGCGCGAGGCGCTCGCCATGGATCCCCAGCAGCGGCTGCTGCTGGAGTCCTGCTGGGAGGCGTTGGAGGACGCCGGCATCGACCCGGGCACGCTGCGCGGGGCGGCCGCCGGGGTCTTCGCCGGCGCCGGCTATCACGGCTACGCGGCGGCCCCGGGGATTGACGCCGGCGAGCTCGAGGGCTATCTCACCACCGGCGCGGCGGGCAGCGTCGCCTCGGGCCGCGTCTCCTACGCCCTCGGCCTCGAGGGGCCGGCGATCACGGTCGACACGGCTTGCTCCTCCTCGTTGGTTGCGGTGCATCTTGCATCCCAGGCGCTGCGAGGGGGGGAGTGCACGCTGGCTCTCGCCGGCGGGGTGACGACCCTCGCGACCCCCAGGGTCTTCGTCGAGTTCAGCCGCCAGCGTGGCCTCGCCCCGGACGGGCGCTGCAAGTCCTTCGCCGAGGCAGCCGACGGAGTCGCCTGGGCGGAGGGCGTCGGCGTTCTCGTCTTGGAGCGACTCTCCGAGGCAAAGCGAAACGGCCACCCGATCCTGGCCCTGCTCAAAGGCTCCGCCGTAAACCAGGACGGCGCCTCCAACGGCCTCACCGCACCCAACGGGCCCTCGCAGGAGCGGGTGATCCGTCAGGCCCTGGCAAACGCCCGCCTCGAGGCAAAGGACGTCGACGCGGTCGAGGCCCACGGCACCGGCACCACCCTCGGCGACCCGATCGAGGCGGGGGCCCTGCTCGCCACCTATGGCCGGGGAAGAGAGCAGCCGCTGCGCCTCGGCTCACTCAAGTCCAACGTCGGCCATACGCAAGCTGCGGCAGGGGTCGGCGGCGTGATCAAGATGGTGCAGGCGATGCGCGCGGGCGTCCTGCCCAAGACGCTGCACGTCGACGCACCCTCCTCCAAGGTCGATTGGGAGGCGGGGGAGATCGAGCTGTTGAGCGAGCCGGTCGAGTGGGAGGCGAACGGGCGCCCGCGCCGCGCCGGGGTCTCCTCCTTCGGCATCAGCGGCACCAACGCTCACGTGATCTTGGAGGAGGCGCCCGAGCTCGTCCCGGCGGGGGACCGGGAGGCAGGGCAGGGCTCGGGTGCTTCCTCCAAGGACCTTGTCACGACCCAGATGTCGATCTCGGCCAAGTCCGAACCCGCCCTGGCCGAGGCCGCCGGGCGCCTCGCAGCCCACCTGACCGACAACCCCGACCTAGACCTCACAGACGTCGCCTACTCGCTCCTCGCCACCCGCTCTGCCTTCGAGCACAGAGCGGTGGTGTTGGGCAAAGACCCCGACGAGCTGCTGGCCTCGCTCACCGCTCTCGCCGAGGGCACGCCATCCGCCGACGTCCTCAGCGGGCGGGCAAAAGACGGCAAGCTCGCCTACCTCTTCACCGGCCAGGGCTCCCAGCGCCTCGGCATGGGCAAGGAGCTTCATGAGGCAGACGAGGTCTTCGCCAGAGCCTTCGACGCCGTCTGCGAGCAGCTCGACCCGCATCTGGATACGCCGCTGAAAGAGCTCGTCTTCGCCAAGGGCAAAAAAGCGGCGGCCAAGCTCGAGGACACGACCTACGCCCAGCCCGCCCTCTTCGCGATCGAGGTCGCTCTTTATAGAGCGCTCGCCGAGCGCGGGCTCAAGCCCGACCTGCTTGCCGGCCACTCGATCGGCGAGCTCGCCGCCGCCCACGTAGCCGGCGTCTTCGACCTCCCCGACGCGGCAAAGCTCGTCGCCGCAAGGGGCCGCCTGATGGGAGCGCTTCCCGCGGGCGGGGCGATGGCGGCGATCGAAGCCACAGAGGAAGAGGTCGCAGAGTCGATCGCCGGCAAGGAGCAAGAGCTCTCGATCGCCGCGATCAACGGACCCACGTCGACTGTGATCTCAGGCGCAGAGGAGGCGGTCGAGTCGATCCGTACTCAGTGGGAGGACAAAGGTCGAAAGACCAAACGCCTCGCCGTCTCCCACGCCTTCCACTCGCCGCTGATCGAGCCGATGCTCGAAGAGTTCGCCGCTGTAGCCGAGTCCCTCGCCTACAGCGAGCCCACGACACCGATCGTCTCCGACGTCACCGGCGAGGTCCTCGCAGTCGAGCAGGCGACAGATCCCGTCTACTGGGTCTCCCACGTGCGCGAGCCGGTGCGCTTCGCCGACGCGATCGCGACCCTGCAGGCACAGGGCACGAGCGCCTACCTCGAGCTCGGACCCGATCCGGTCCTCTGCGCGATGGCGCGCGAGTGCCTCGGCGAAGA
>DASUZP010000092.1:0-25844 GCA_036376775.1 Solirubrobacterales bacterium
TATGGCCATGAGGGCCTGCGCGGCGCCGGCGCCGCGCCCGGCGGTTTCGGTTCGGTCGAGGACATCTTCCAGGCCTTCTTCGGCGGCAACTTCGGCTTCGAGGTGCGGCGCGGGCCGATGCGCGGCCAGGATCTGATCCACACGGTCGAGGTCTCCGCCGTCGACGCGATGCTGGGAGCCAAGATCAAGGTCCCGAGCCACGAGGGCGAGCGCGAGATCGAGCTGCCGGCCGGTATCCAGCCCGGCAGCCAGTTTGCCCTGCGCGGTCACGGCATGCCCGGCGCCAACGGCGGCCCGCCCGGCGACATGGTGATCGCGGTCCAGGTGATCGTCCCGGAGGAGCTCTCCGAGGAGCAGCGCGAGCTCGCCGAGAGGCTGGGGGAGACCCTGGGGCCGCACAACCTGCGCTCGCGGCGTGGCGGTGGCGACAGTTTCTTCAGCCGCGTGCGCCGAGCCTTTGGCTGACGGCACAGGGGTGGCTTGGTGATCAGGCTCGCGGTGAGGTGCAGGCCGGACCAGGCCGAGCTCGTCCTGGCTGAGCTGACGGTCCTGGCGCCGAACGGGGTCGAGGAGGAGCGCGGACCGGGATATGTCGAGTACGCGATCTACGGCGGCGAGGGCGAGCTTCCCGAGCTGGGCGAGATCGAGACGGTCGCCGGCGATGGCCTGGTGGAGGTGGTCTCGACCCAAGTGCCCGACGACTGGGCCGACCGCTGGCAGGACTTTCACAAGCCTCTGCTCGTCGGCGAGCGCCTCTGGCTACGACCCTCCTGGGAGGCGCCGCGGGTCGGCGCGATCGACGTCGTCGTCGACCCCGGCCGCGCCTTCGGCACGGGAGCCCACCCGACCACCCGCCTCTGCCTCGAACTTTTGCTCGAGCTCGAGCGGGCTGGCGAAGCCCACGGCCCACTCACTGACCTGGGCACCGGCTCGGGAGTGCTGGCGATAGCGGCCACCAAGCTCGGCTGGGACCCGGTCTCAGCTTTCGACCACGAGCAAGCTTCGATCGAAGCGGCCGCTGAGAACGCCGCGGTAAATGGGGTCGACCTGGAGCTCCAGCAGGTCAACTTGCGAGAGCGCTTGCCGGAGTTGGCGCCGACCGTGGTCGCCAATATGACCGCGCCGGTGCTGAAGGAGATCGCCGCCCAGCTCCAGTGCGACTCAGGGATCCCCCCGATCCCTGACACCCTGATTTGCTCTGGCCTGCTGCCTTCGGAGCTGGATGAGATCGTGGAAGCCTTCGCCCCAAGCGGACTCATCGAGGTGGACCGTCGTCAAGAGGGCGATTGGGCTGCGTTGCTGCTCCGTCGTCAGTAAGGGATATGTTTCGCGCCGATGTTGGCGACGATCGTGGACCCGGGCTACAAGATCGCGTTGTTCCTGCACATCCTGGCGGTCGTGCTTGCCTTCGGCCCGACCTTCGGCTACGGGATCTTCATCGCCGCGGCGGAGGGGAGCGCTCCGGGGAGCGTGCCCACGGTGCTGCGTGGCGTGCAGGCGGTCGATCGCTATCTGGTTCAGCCGGGGCTGATCGTCCTCCTGCTGGCCGGGATCTACCTGCTGGCTGACGGGCCTTGGAAGGCCGGTGACGCGTTCGTCAGCATCGGCTTCCTGGCGATCATCGTCCTCTTCGGCTTGTCGCACGGGTTCTTCCGACCGCAGACGACCAGGGCGCTGGAGCTTGCAGAGCGCGATCTTGGGTCCGGCAGCACGCTCAGCGCCGAGTACGAAGCTGTCTCGAAGAAGCTGGCGAGCGTTGGCAAACTCGCCGGCCTGATCGTTGTGGTGACGATCTTCTTCATGGCGTACAAACCCTTCCTTTAGCGCACCGACCCCTGGACGCCTCGCAGCCGATCGCGATGTTCGACTCCGGCGTCGGCGGCCTCACCGTGCTGCACGAGTGCCTGGTCTCGCTGCCCGAGGAGGACTTCGTCTATCTCGGCGACACGGCGATGTTCCCCTACGGCACGCGCGATCCGGAGCGGCTGCGCGAGCGGATCCGGGCGATCGCGACACTGCTGCTGGAGGGTGGCGCGAAGCTGTTGGTGATCGCCTGCAACACGGCGACCGCGATCGGCACCGACGTCGTCCGCGAGGTCGCCGGCGAGTGGGGTGTCGAGGTCGTCCCGGTGGTCGAGCCGCAGGCCGAGATCGCCGCCGCGATCACCGACAACGCCCGGGTCGGGGTGCTCGCCACCCCCAACACGGTCGCGAGCGGCGCCTACCGGCGCGCCCTGGAAGGGCAAGGCAGGGCACTCGAGGTAACCGAGGTCGAGGCGCCCGACCTGGCGCCCTTCATCCAGGATGGCTCCCCCTTCGACGATGGCGTCGTCGAGATGACCCGCTCTTACTGCGCGCCGCTCAAGCGAGCGGGGGTCGACACGTTGATCCTCGGTTGCACCCACTACCCGTTGGTTGCGCCGATGCTGCAGCGCGTCCTCGGCCGCGACGTGCGCCTGGTCAGCGGCGGGCACGCGGTCGCCGCGGCCGTGCAGCGCACGCTCGAGTCCGCCGGACTGGCACGGGCGGCCGACGGCGAGGGCGAGTACCGCTTCCTCTGCAGCGGCGACGTCGACTCCTTCCGTGATTTGGGCACGCGTTTTCTGCAGATGCCGTTGGGCGAGGTCGAGAGAATCGACGCCCGGGCCCTCGGCTGATCATCTGCCACAGAGAATTTTCATATTTGACCCCTTCTCCACCCACTCGCGCGTCTGGACCTGGGAGCGTCTCGCCCATGACGACGACAATTACATCCGGCAATACCGTATATACTCATCCCGTGGCCAAGGTGATGATCTCAATGCCCGACGACCTGCTCGATCGGCTCGACGCCCAGGCGCGTGCCAACCGCGAGACGCGCAGCGGCTTTCTGCGTCGGCTTACCGAGCGCGAGTTGGACGCGGCGCGATCGCGTGAGCGCGAAGAGCTTGAAGAGCTTCTCGACAAGGCCACCGCTCCAATGGGCGGTGAAGCCGTCAGGCTGATTCGCGAAGACCGTGAATCGCACTGATGCGCTTCTGGTCGATGCAAGCGTCTGGATAGCTGCGCGCGATCCGGAGGATCGATTTCGCGCGGCTGCGCGGTCGCTTGTGCTCGACATCGCGATACCGATGGCGGCAATGGACCTCACCTTCTATGAGGTGGCAAATGCGATGGGCGCGAGGCGGCGGCAGCTGAACGAAGCGCGTCATCTCCTGCGATTTCTTGCGCAGCGCTGTGGCGAGCAGATACTCACCATTGATGCGGGATTGGCCGAGTCCGCGCTTGAAGTGGCTGTCGAGTACGACCTGACCGCCTACGACGCTGCCTACGTCGCCGCCGCCCGGCGGCACGGCTGGACCCTGGTCAGCGCCGACATCGCCGATCTCGTCTCCAAGGGCCTGGCGGTGGCCCCTGACGCCGCCGACTACCCTTAGTGCGAATGAGCGTCTTGGAGCAGGTGCAGGCTGACGTGCGCACCGCGATGAAAGCGGGCGAGCGCGAGCGTGCCGCGGCGCTGCGGATGATCGTCGACTCGCTGCAGCAGGACGCCAAGCTGGGCAAGGGCGACGAGGTCGCAGTACTGCAACGCGAGCGCAAGAAGCGACTTGAGGCGGCGGAGGCCTACCGCGAGGCGGACCGCAGCGAGCAGGAAGGCGCCGAGCGCTTCGAGGCAGAGCTGATCGAGGCCTACCTGCCGGCGCAGCTGTCCGACGAGGAGCTGGCGGAGCTGGTCGCGGCGGCGATCGCCGAGACCGGCGCCTCCGAACAGAAGCAGATGGGCCAGGTGATGGCGGCGCTGAAGCCGAAGGTCGGTGGGCGTGCCGACGGCAAGCGGGTCAGCACGGCGGTGCGAGAGAAACTTGGCGCGTAGGCAGCTGACCCTCGACAACAGCGTGGCCGCCGAGCTGGCCGGCTCCGAGGACGCCGTCCTGAGGGCCCTGCGCGGCCGTCTCGATTGCGACTTCCACCTGCGCGGCAACGTCCTCACCCTGGACGGCGATTCGACCGACGTACAGACCGCCGCCACAGTGGTCGACGAGCTGGTCGATCTGATCGAGCAGGGCCATGAGGTCGCCCCAGGGACGATCGAAGCGGTGACCGGAGCGCTCGACGCCGACGAGAGCCCCGCACAGATCCTCGAGGACGTCGTCTGGCGGCACCGCAACACCAAGGTGTCGCCGAAGACGCTCAACCAGAAACGCTACGTCGACTCGATCCGCAACCAGACGATCACCTTCGGGATCGGCCCGGCCGGCACCGGCAAGACCTTCCTCGCCGTGGCGATGGCTGCGGCAGCACTGGCCGAGCGCGAAGTGCAGCGGATCATTCTCACCCGCCCCGCGGTCGAGGCCGGCGAGCGACTCGGCTTCCTGCCGGGAGACATCCAGGCCAAGGTCGACCCTTACCTGCGGCCGCTCTTCGATGCGCTCTTCGACATGCTTGATCCGGACCGGGTCAACGGCTACTTCGAGCGCGGTGTGATCGAGGTGGCGCCGTTGGCATTTATGAGAGGAAGGACTCTCAACGACTCCTTCGTGATCCTCGATGAGGCGCAGAACACCAGCCCCGAGCAGATGAAGATGTTCCTCACCCGCCTCGGCTTCAACTCGCGCATGGTCGTCACCGGCGACATCACCCAGATCGATCTGCCGAGCGACCAGCGCTCTGGCCTGGTTGTCGTCCGCGACATCCTCAGCGAGGTCCAGGACATCTCCTTCGTCCGCTTCGGCGGCGAGGACGTCGTTCGCCACAAGCTGGTGCAGCGGATCGTCGCCGCCTACGGCGAGCACGCCGAGCGCCGGCAGGGCGAGCAGTCGCCGGCAGCAGATGGGAGTTGACCTCTCCGACGTGCCCCTCGACCTCCGCGACGCGGTGGTGGCGGCGCTGCGCGCAGCGGGTGTCGGCGATGGCCATCTGGCCGTGGAGTTGGTCGACGCGGAACGGATCCGCGAGCTCAATCGCGAGTTCCGCGCCAAGGACGTGCCGACCGATGTGCTCGCCTTCCCACTCGACGGCGCCGGCCCGACCGCCGGCCCGCGCGAGTTGGGGGACGTCGCGATCTGCCCTGAGCATTGCTCCGACGTCGTCGAGGCCGCCGTCCACGGCACGCTCCACCTCTGCGGCATGGACCACGAGGCCGACGGCGGCGAGATGCTCGCCATGCAGGATCGCGTGATGACGGGACTGCGATGACCCGTGCGGGCTTCGTCGGTCTGGCGGGGCGGCCGAACGTCGGCAAGTCGACTCTTGTCAACGCGATCGTCGGCAGCCACATCGCGATCGTCTCGATGCGCCCGCAGACGACGCGCCGTGCGATCCGCGGTATCGCCACCGACACGGCGGCGGGGCGCCAGCTCGTGCTCGTCGATCTGCCGGGTGTGCAGAGGCCGCGCGACGTGCTGACCGAGCGCATGCAGAGCCGGGTTGAGCGCGAGCTCGCCGACTCAGACCTGGCCCTGCTCGTCGTCAACGGGGAGCAGGGAATCGGGCCCGGCGATCGTTTCATCGCCCGCGCGTTGGTCGAGGCGAAAAGCAGGCTGCCGACGATCTGCGCGGTCAACAAGATCGACACGGTCGGGCCCAACCAGCTGGTGCCGGTGCTGTCCGAGGCCGCCGATCTGGAAGGTGTGGACGAGGTATTCCCGATCAGCGCCCGAGCCGGCAAGGGTCTCGACGCCCTGGTGCAGCGGTTGGCCGAGCTCGTCCCCGAGGGTCCCTACCTCTATCCGCCGGAGGATCACAGCGACCAGTCGAGCGAGACGATGCTGGCCGAGCTGATCCGCGAGCAGGTCCTCAACCGGACCCGCGACGAGATCCCGCACTCGGTCGAGGTGAACGTCAAGGAAGTCGGCGCCCGTGAGGACGGCCTGGTCACCGTGCGCGCCGAGGTCTGGGCGGAGACCGAGTCGCAGAAGGGCATCCTGATCGGCAAGGGCGGTAGGAAGATAGGCGAGGTCGGTACCGCCGCGCGCAGCTCGCTGGAGGCCGAGCTGGGCGCAAAGGTCCATCTCGATCTGCAGGTTCGCGTGCGCAGCCATTGGCGGCGGGACGAGGGGCTCTTGGATCGGCTCGGGATCGAGTGACTGCCTGCCATACGATTGTTCGATGTTGGAGCTGGTCAAATTCGATGAGCGTGGGTTGGTCCCATGCATCGCGCAGGACGCCGAGAGCGGTGAGGTGCTGACGCTTGCATATGCGAATGCTGAGGCTCTGAAGCTGTCCCTCGAGACGGGCGAGGTGCACTTCTTCAGCCGCTCCCGCGGGAAGCTGTGGAGAAAAGGAGAAGAGTCGGGTCACGTACTGAAGCTGCGCCAGTTGCGGATCGATTGCGATGGCGACGCCGTGCTGGCGCTGGTCGAGCCGACGGGACCGGCGTGTCACACCGGTGAAAGGACTTGCTTCTACCGCGACGTGGAGGGCGAGTCGCCCGAGCCGGTCGCGGCGGAGGCGCTGGCGACGTTGCAGCGCACGCTGCGCAGTCGAGCGGCCAAGCGACCCGAGGGCAGCTACACGGTGAAGCTGCTCGACGACCCAGGGCTGATCGGCGAGAAGGTCGAGGAGGAGGCCGAGGAGGTCGTGCGCGCGGCGCGCGAGGAGTCCGACGAGCGCGTCGCCGAAGAGGCTGCCGACCTGCTCTACCACCTGAGCGTTCTGTTGGCTTCGCGCGAGCTGCCGCTCGCAGCGGCGATGGAGGTTCTCAATGGCCGTCGCGACTGACTCTGCCGAGTTGCGGATCGAGCCCGGCCTCGATGAGGCCCGAGCGCTCGCCGCCGAGGGCAACTTGGTCCCCGTCCGCACACGCTTCGTCGACGATTGCGAGACGCCCGTCTCGGCCTTCCTCAAGTTGCGCGCCGGCGAGCCCGAGGGGGCACCCTGCTTCCTGCTCGAGTCGGCAGAGCAGGGTCAGGTCGGTCGCTACTCCTTCGTCGGCATCCGTCCCCGTTCGGTCCTACGTTGGAGCGAGGGGGTGCTGAGCGATACGGACGGGGGGGAGAGCGACGCGCCCGACCCCTACGCCGCGGTCGCGGCAAGCCTTTCCCGCTTCCAGCTTGCCCCGGTCGACGATCTGCCCCCGTTTGCGGGCGGTGCGGTCGGTTTCTTCGGCTATGACCTGGTGCGCACGGTCGAGCCCCTCGACGCGCCCAACCCCGACCCGCTCGGCCTTCCCGACATGGCGCTGATGATCACCGACGTACTGCTCGTCTTCGATCACCTGCGCCATGAGCTGACGATCATGTCCTGCGCCTTCGCCGACGACGAGGGCGGGATCGACACTGCCTACGAGCGCGCGGTGGCGACGATCTCCGAGGTGCGCGAACGCCTGCGCGGCGCCGTGCCGGCGCCGGAGCTGCCGACGGTCGCCGAGCCGCCGCATTTCGAGTCCGGTATGGAACGCGAGGAGTTCGAAGCGGCGGTTGCGCGGATTGTCGAGTATGTCCACGCGGGGGACGCCTTCCAGGTCGTCCCCTCGCAGCGCTTTTCCGCTCCCGCGCCGGTCGAGGCGTTTTCGATCTACCGCGGCCTGCGTGCCGTCAATCCCTCCCCCTACATGTACTTCCTCGAGTTCGGCGACTTCCAGATCGCCGGCGCCTCGCCCGAGCCGCTGGTCAAGGTGCAGGGACGGCGGGTGGAGACGCGACCGATCGCCGGCACCTACCCGCGAGGCAGCGACGAGGAGGACGACCGCCGCCTCGCCGAGCGCCTCGTCAACGACCCCAAGGAGCGGGCCGAGCACGTGATGCTGGTCGACCTCGGACGCAACGACCTCGGCCGCGTCTGCGAGTACGGCTCCGTCAACGTCGACGAGCTGATGGTTGTGGAGACCTACTCGCACGTCCTCCATATCGTCAGTCAGGTCTCCGGCAGGCTGCGCGAAGGAGTGGGGGCGATGGACGTGCTGCGCTCGGCGCTGCCGGCCGGCACCCTCTCCGGCGCGCCCAAGGTGCGGGCGATGCAGATCATCGACGAGCTCGAGCCGGTCAAGCGCTGTTCCTACGGCGGTGCGATCGGCTACCTCTCTTGGAACGGCGATCTCGATACCGCGATCCACATCCGCACCGTCGTCGTCAAGGACGGTCAGGTCCACGTCCAGGCGGGTGGTGGAACGGTCGCCGACGCCAAGCCGGCCTACGAGTACAACGAGTCTGTCAACAAGTCCAAGGCGGTCTTCCGCGCGGTCGATCTGGCCTGCGAGCAGCCAGACTGGCCGTGAGCGCAGAATGAAAGTTCTCGTCATCGACAACTACGACAGCTTCACCTACAACCTCGTCCAGTACCTGGGCGAGCTGGGTGGGGAGATCGAGGTCGTGCGCAACGATCGCGCCGAGGTCGACGAGCTGCTCGAGCGCGGTGCCGACCGCCTCGTCGTCTCGCCGGGCCCCTGCACGCCCACCGAGGCGGGGATATCGGTCGAGGCGATCCGGGCGTTCGCCGAAGCGGGCACGCCGGTGCTGGGTGTCTGCCTGGGTCACCAGTCTCTGGTCGAGGCATTCGGCGGGCGCACCGTGCTGGGCGACCCGATCCACGGCAAGGAGGCCGAGGTCAGCCATGACGGGCGGACGATCTTCGACGGACTGCCCAGCCCCCTGGTCGCCGGCCGCTACCACTCGCTGGTCGCCGACCCGGATCTGCCCGACCGGTTGGAACAGAGCGCCGGTGCCGGCGACGTGGTGATGGGGGTCCGTCACCGCGAGCTGCCGGCCGAGGGCGTCCAGTTCCACCCCGAGTCGGTGCTGACCCCACAGGGGAAGCACCTGCTGAAGAACTTCCTCGACGGGGACCAGCGCCATGCCGAATGAGGTCGTCACCCGGGCGATCGACGCCGTCTGCAAAGGCGACCACCTGACCTCCGACCACGCCGCCGCCGTGCTCGCCGAGATCATGGAGGGGCGTGCTGAGGACGTGCAGACGGGTGCCTTCCTGGTCGCTCTGCGGGCCAAGGGGGAGACGGTCCCCGAGCTGGTCGGCCTCGCCCGGACGATGCGCTCGTTGGCCGCTGCGGTCGAGACCTCGCGCGAGGACCTCGTCGACACCGCCGGCACCGGCGGCGGTCCCTCGACCTTCAACGTCTCGACCACGGCGGCGCTGGTCGCCGCCGCGGCCGGCTGCGCGGTCGCCAAGCACGGCAACCGCTCGAACAGCCCTTGCGGCTCCGCGGAACTGCTCGAGGCGCTCGGCGTCGACATCGAGCTGAGCCCGGAGCAGGTCGGCCGATGCATCGACAAGATCGGCTTCGGCTTCATGTTCGCTCCCCGTCACCACGCCGCGATGGCGCATGTCGCGCCCGTGCGCAAGGCGCTCGGAGTGCGCACGATCTTCAACTTCCTCGGACCGCTGACCAACCCGGCCGGCGCCGAGCGGCAGCTGCTCGGCGTCTCCGATCGCCACTACCAGGAGACGATCGCCGAGGCACTCGTCGGGCTGGGCAGCGTGCGGGCGATGGTCGTCGCCGCCGAGGACGGCGTCGACGAGCTCTCGATCTCGGCCCGCACGCGGGTGATCGAGGTCGCCGAGGGCCGCACGCGGGAGTGGTTCGCCGAGCCGGGCGAATTCGGCCTCGGCGCAGCGGAGCTGGACCAGGTCGCCGGCGGCAGCCCCGAGGAGAACGCGGCTGTCTCGCGTGCGGTCCTGGGTGGCGAGCGGAGCCCCCGTCGCGACCTCGTCCTGCTCAACGCGGGCGCCGCGATCTACGTCGGCGGGCTGGCCACCGACGTAGGCGAGGGCGTCGAGCGGGCCGGAGAAGCGATCGACAGCGGCGCCGCGCGGGAGCTGCTTGAGCGCCTGGTTGCGACGACCGCCCAGCTTGGCGGCTAGGCTTCGTCGTTCACGTGGGAATGATCGAGCAGCTGATCGCCGCGGCGCGCGCAGGCGTGGAGGAGCGGCGCGCCCAGACGCCGCAGGCGGATCTCGAGTCGAGATTGCACGCACGCGGCGACGACCGGCCGTTCAGTGAGGCGCTGGTCCGTCCCGGACTTTCGCTGATCGCCGAGTTCAAGCGGCGCTCGCCGAGCGCCGGGGAGATCTCCTCCGCGGCGATCGTCGCCGAGCAGGTCGGTGCCTACGAGCGTGGCGGTGCCGCCGCGCTTTCGGTTCTCACCGACGAACTCCACTTCGGCGGTTCGCTCGACGATCTGCGCGCCGCTCGCGCCGCCTGCAGCCTGCCGATTCTGCGTAAGGACTTCATCGTCGACCCCTACCAGCTGCTCGAGGCGGCGGTGAACGGCGCCGACGCGGTGCTGTTGATCGCCAGGGCGCTCGACGACGCCGAACTCCGACAAATGTACGAAACCGCGCGGGATCTGGACCTCGATTGCCTGGTCGAGGTCCACGACGGGGATGAGCTGGAGCGGGCGCTGCAGCTCGACGCGGACGTGATCGGGATCAACAACCGCAACCTCGACCGGGGCAGCGTCGACGTCTCGACTACCTACGAGCTGATGCCCGACGTGCCGGCGGGGAAGACGGTCGTCGCCGAGAGCGGGATCTCCACCAGGGCCGAGCTGGAGGAGCTCGAGCGAGTCGGGGTCGATGCGGTCCTAATCGGCTCGGCGCTGATGAGCGCTGCCGATCCGGAGGCGTTGACCCGCGATCTGACCGGGGTCGATGAGGGTACCCGCGAGCACCACCTGCCGTAGGTTTCCGGCCGCTCCGCCCATTTTTAGAAGAATTTTGAAGAGGCCCTCCATCATTGTCTGTCGATGAGGCGCATCTTCAAGACCCCGTTCGGCTCGGCTCTGCTCGGCGGCATCGTCGTCGCCGCGTTCGGCTGGGTGGCGATCGCCGCCGGCTGGATCCAGGCCGACGAGAACGGCTCGACCGTGACCGTCGCCGAACCGCTTGCCGCTCCGATCGACGCCAAGGAAGAAGGCGACACCAACGTCGTCAATCAGATCTACCGCCATGACGGTCAGGGCGTCGCCTTCATCTCCTCCGAACTGAAGGCACAGGAATCGTCCGAACTGAGCCCGTTCGGTCAGCCTGAAGGTGGCGGGGTGGCGACCGGTTCCGGCTTCTTGATCGACACCGAAGGCCACATCGTGACCAACAACCATGTGGTCGAAGGGGCCGAAAGGGTCGAGGTCAAACTCGGATCCTCAAACAAGACCTACACCGCAGAAGTCGTCGGCACCGATCCCGCCACCGACGTGGCCCTGCTCAAGGTCGACGCGCCCCAGGACAGCCTCCATCCTCTCTCCCTGGGCGATTCCTCGAGCATTCAGGTCGGCGATCCCGTGGTCGCGATCGGTAACCCGTTCGGCCTCGACCGCACCGTGACCAGCGGCATCGTCTCCGCCCTGCAACGTCAGATCCAGGCCCCCAACGGTTTTTCGATCTCGCACGTGATCCAGACCGATGCGGCGATCAACCCCGGTAACTCCGGCGGCCCGCTGATCGACAGCTCGGGCAGGGTGATCGGGATCAACTCCCAGATCCAGACCGGTGGCAGCAGCAACGGCAACGTTGGCATCGGCTTCGCGGTGCCGATCAACACCGCCCGCGAAGTGGTGCAGCAGATCGAAGCCCACGGCGAAGTCAAGCACGCCTACCTGGGGATCACCGGCGGCAGCATCACCCCCGACCTGGCCAAAGCGCTGAAGCTGCCCGAGAAGGAAGGCGTGCTGGTGAATGAAGTCGTCAAGGGCGGCCCGGCCGACGAAGCCGGGATCAAGGGTGGCGATACCTCGGCGACGATCGAAGGCGCCAACTTCGAGCTCGGCGGCGATGTGATCACAGAAGTCAACGGCAAGAAGATCGCCGGGATGGAAGAAGTGATCAATGAGGTCAACTCGGCTTCTCCCGGCGACAAGATGGAGCTGACCGTCGATCGGGATGGCAAGCCGACGAAGATCTCGGTGACGCTTGGTGTGCGGCCGGCTTCGGCCGAAGAAGTGCCGTCTCGGTAGCGACACGCCGGCGAAGCCGGGTATCCCCCGTCGGAACCCGCGTCGAATCGCTGTGACAGGGCTCTTGTCTCGCCTGCTCACAAGTTCCGGCGGGGGACACCCGGCTTCGCCGGCCAGGCCTGTCTGCTGCGGTCTGAGCTGTTCGATTCGAGTCGCGTACTCTCAGATCATGCGAGTCAAGATCTGTGGGATCACGAATTTGGATGACGCGGCGGAGGCTGTGCGGCTGGGGGCTTGGGCTGTCGGGCTGATTCATTTCTCGGAGAGCCCGCGGGCTGTTGAGCCCACCGAGGCGGTTCGGATTGCTGCTGCTTTTCGCAGAAAGTGCGAGGTTGTGGGGGTGTTTGTCAACCCTGAGCTGGACGAGGTCGCCAGGGCTGTGGAGGACGCGGGGTTGACGATGGTGCAGCTGAACGGGGAAGAGGGGCCTTCGTTTTGCGGCGAGGTGGCGCGCAAAACCGGGGTCAAGGTGATCAAGGCGATTCACGTTTCCAGCGCCGCCGACATCCACACGGCGGAGACGTTCCGCACCGACCTTCACCTCTTCGACAGAGGCGCGAAGGGCCTCTGGGGCGGTACCGGCGAGAGCTTCGATTGGGGTCTGCTGGGTCAGCGGCGCTCCGAGATCCCGGCGATCCTCGCCGGCGGGCTGCGTCCCGACAACGTCGCCGAGGCGATCGCCGTCACGCATCCGTACGCGGTCGACGTCGCCAGTGGGGTCGAGGCCGAGCCGGGTCGCAAGGACCATGCCGCGATGACGGCCTTCTTCGAGGCCGCTCAGGCGGCTAGCGTTAGCGCTCGATGAGCCCCGTTACAGACGAGAGATTCGGCCCATACGGCGGTCGTTACGTGCCCGAGACGCTGATCCCGGCGCTCGACGAGCTGGCTCAGGCGTGGGAGCTGGCGAGCGGGGACGAGGATTTTCGCGTACGCCTCGCCTCTCTGCGCCGCGATTTTGTCGGCCGGCCGACGCCGCTCTATCTGGCGGAGCGACTCTCCGAGAAGGCCGGCCGGAGGGTCTATCTGAAGCGCGAGGACCTCGCCCACACGGGCGCCCACAAGATCAACAACGCCGTCGGCCAGGTTCTGCTGGCGCAGCGGATGGGTAAGCCGCGGATCATCGCCGAGACCGGCGCCGGACAGCACGGGGTGGCGACCGCCACGGCCTGTGCTCTGCTCGGGCTCGAGTGCGTCGTCTACATGGGCACCGAGGACATCCGCCGCCAGGCGCCTAACGTCGAGCGGATGAAGCTGCTGGGGGCGGAGGTGGCCCCGGTCGATGCCGGCGCGCGTACGCTCAAGGAGGCCGTCAGCGCGGCGATCCGCGACTGGGTCGCCAACGTCGAGACGACCCACTACGTGATCGGCTCGGCCGTCGGTCCGGCCCCCTTCCCGGCGCTGGTCCGCGACCTGCAACGGGTGATCGGCGACGAGGCGCGCGAGCAGGCGCTGAACGTCGAGGATGGATTGCCGGCGCGGGTGATCGCCTGCGTCGGCGGCGGCTCCAACTCGATCGGCATCTTCACCCCGTTCGTCGCCGACGCCGGGGTCGAGCTGATCGGCGTCGAGGCGGCCGGCGAGGGTCTCGACAGCGGCCGGCACGGCGCCTCGCTCGGCGCGGGCCCTACCGGCGTCCTGCACGGCTCGCTCTCCGCCGTGATCGCCGACGAGGAGGGCCAGATCCTCGAGGCCCACTCGGTCTCGGCCGGCCTCGACTATCCGGGCGTCGGTCCCGAGCACGCGTATCTGCGCGACACCGGCCGTGCGACCTACACCGCCGTCACCGACGCGGCGGCGCTGGCCGCCTTCGCCGAGCTGGCACGCCTCGAGGGGATCATCCCGGCGCTCGAGTCCTCGCATGCGATCGCGTGGTTGCTCGAGAATGGTGGGGGCGAGGGCTACGACGTGCTTTGCCTCTCGGGGCGCGGCGACAAGGACCTGGCGGAGGTTGTCGCCCTAACTGATAGGGAGGACGGGGGATGACTCGGCGGAGCAACAGCGTGGAGGCTCCGGCGAGTCATCCCCCGTCCTCCCAGCCCAACGCGTCAACCGCCGGGGGGCGGGGCGCGGCGACGAGTGGTGAGGAGCGCATAGCCCGTGCCTTCCAGCTTGCGAAAGATGAAGGGCGGGCGGCGCTTATGCCCTACATGATGGGTGGCTTTCCTGACCAGGAGTCCTCGCTGGCGATTGCGAACACTTATGTGGAGGCGGGAGCGGATCTGATTGAGCTTGGGGTGCCGTTTTCCGATCCGCTTGCCGATGGGCCGACCATCCATGTGGCGGCCACCGATGCTCTGGCGGCCGGGGCGACGCTGGAGAGCACGCTTGAGGTCTGTCGGTCGGTATCCGAGCGGATTCCGGTCGTCCTGATGGTCTACTCGAACATGGTGCTTGCGCAGGGTGGCGCCGCTGAGTTTGCCCGTCGCGCAGCTGCGGCCGGTGCCGCCGGGGCGATCGTCCCCGACCTTCCCCTCGATGAGGCCGATGAGGTGCGGGAGGCTCTTTCCGGCGCCGGGCTGGCGCTCGTGCCGCTACTGGCGCCGACCACGCCATCTGAGCGCCGCGGCCGTATCTGCGCCGCCGCCCAGGGCTTCGTCTACCTCGTCTCCACGGTCGGCACGACCGGCGAGCGGCAGCAGCTTCCGGTGGGCCTTGCCGAGTTGGTCGCGGCGACCAAGTCCGAGGCCGAGGTACCGGTCGCGGTCGGCTTCGGCATCGCCACCCCCGAGCAGGTCGCCGAAGTCGGCAAGATCGCCGACGGCGTCATCGTCGGCAGTCGCCTGGTGCGCGCCGCAGGCGAGGCAGGCTCTGCCGAATCCGCCGCCCAGGGGGTCGGCAGGTTCCTCCGCGACTCCCTTGTCGCGCTCGCCGCGTAGACCGCGGCTTCTACTAGGATTCGCGCCGCATGGGACTCGTTGTCACTCTCTTCATGGCGCTCGCCGCCACCACCGTCGGTTATGCCTGGCTGGGCCAGGGCGGCGGCGTCGCCGGCCTGATCTTCTTCGGCGTCCTGCTGATCGGCGCGACGCTCCGAGTCTTCAAGCCGAGCGCCTGAGGCCTTCTGGGCGGCGCATATCTGCGTCCTCGGTCGCTCGGATCGGGTCACGCACGTAAGTGCGCTCCCCTCACCTCGCCTCCCTGCGTCCTTGATCTGCTTGCCCAGAAGGTCTCAGGCCCGGGTGGCTATTACCTCCAGGTACTCGGCCTCGAGCACCAGCGCTCTCTCACCGGCCGTGTTCGCCTGCTCGAGGTAGGCGCGCAGATCGCCCTCGAGTGCGTCTTCGCCTTCGCTGCCCACCCGTTCGAAGGCGACTTTGACCGGGCCGAAGTAGGTGCGGAAGAAGTCGAGGTAGTGGTCGGCGGAGCGGAAGGGCTGGCGCGAAATGCGACGCTCGACGTGCAGGTCCGAGATCCCGTCGCCGAACAACTGGCGAAGCCGCTCCTCGGTACCCCAGAGCAGGGGTGGGTTGAGGCCCGGCGGCGGCGGAGCGTGTTTTGCGACCGTCATGAACATTCCTCCGACTGCTCCGTCGGGAGTCCAGTTGGCCATCCCGATCCTGCCGCCCGGCTTGCACACACGCAGCAGCTCCCCCGCCGCCTTCTCCTGATCGGGGGCGAACATCGCTCCGAAGACCGACGTGACCACGTCGAACTCGGCCTCGCCGAAGGGCAGCTCCGCGGCGTCGCCCTCGACAAACTCGATATCGAGGCGCTCCGCCGCAGCCCGCTCGCGGCCGCGATCGAGCAGGGCCGGCACGAAGTCGACTCCGACGACATCGCCCCAGGAGCGTCGCGCCGCCGCGAGCGCGGCATTGCCGCTGCCGCAGGCGACGTCTAGCACGCGCTCGCCGGGGACGATCTCCAGCGTCTCGGCAAGCTGTTCGGAGGGCATCATCACGAGGTTGGCGACCATCGCGAAATCGCCCTCGGACCAGGTCTGTTGCTGTGCTTTCCTGACTGCAGTGAGATCGACCGCGTCGTTCATCGTTGCTCCCTTCGGTTTTGCTCAACTTAGCGCGCAGCTCCCCGGGAGGCCAGCTTTTCTAAGCTGAGTCGGTGCGGATCGGCGTGCTCACCGGTGGGGGCGACTGCCCAGGGCTCAACGCGGTGATCCGGGCGATCGTCCGCAAGGGGGTCGAACACCTCGATCACGAGTTCGTCGGTTACCGCGATGGCTGGCACGGGCCACTGATGCGCGACAGCCGGCCGCTCGGGGTGCCCGAGGTGCGCGGCATCCTGCCGCGCGGGGGCACGATCCTGGGGTCCTCGCGAACCAACCCCTTCAAGCAGGACGGCGGGCCGGAGCGGATCATCGAGAACTTGGCACGCGAAGGCGTCGACGGGCTGATCGCGATCGGCGGCGAGGACACCCTGGGCGTCGCCGCGCGGCTGCACGGGGAGCACGGCGTGCCGGTGATCGGCGTGCCGAAGACGATCGACAACGACCTCAGCGCCACCGATTACACCTTTGGCTTCGATACCGCCGTCAACATCGCGATGGAGGCGATCGACCGGCTCCACACGACGGCGGACAGCCATCACCGGGTGCTGATCGTCGAGGTGATGGGGCGGCATGCGGGCTGGATCGCCTTTCACGCGGGTCTTGCCGGCGGCGCCAACGTGATCCTCATCCCCGAGCAGCCCTTCGACCTCGAGCGGGTCTGCGAGCTGGTCGGGCGGCGGCTGGAGGCGCGCTTCGCTCCGATCGTCGTCGTCTCCGAGGGCGCTCAGCCCGTGGGCGGCATGCCCGAGACCCAGGACAAGGGCCTCGACGCCTTCGGCCACGTCCGCCTCGGTGGCATCGCCCACTGGCTCGAGCACGAGATCGAGCAGCGCACCGGCAAGGAGACGCGGGCGACCGTGCTCGGCCACGTGCAACGCGGGGGCACGCCTACGGCCTTCGACCGCGTGCTCGCGACCCGCTTCGGCCTGCACGCGATCGACGCGGCAGACGCGGGCAACTGGGGCACGATGACGGCGCTGCGTGGCACGGACATTCAATTGGCCGAGCTGAGCGAAGCGACTGCCGAGCTGAAGACTGTGCCCAAGGAGCTCTACGAAGAGGCCGAGGTGTTTTTTGGCTAGTTGGGGGGAGAGGCGGGTGACCCCTCCCACGAAGACCGTTGCGCAGCTGATTCGCCTTCGGAGTTCGAAGCGTGGTCCCAGAGCCTTCGTGGGAGGGGTCACCCGCCTCTCCCTTCCACGCAGCCAAGTTGTCCTCGCTGTGTCGTTGCTCCTCATTGCCGCGGGAGCTGGTTGTGGACAGAGCGATGGTGTGGCTTCCGGCGCAAGCGTGAACGCTTATGTCGCGGGGGCACTTTGCGTCGAAGCGAAACGCGAGCTTGCGCGGGATGGGGGTGAGGCCGGCGACCTCCACGTGCGGATCGTCTGCCTCCCGAGTGCTGAAAGCAAAGGAAGGCTCGACCTCGCCACGATCGGCGCCAACGCAAGGCGAGCTACTGAGGATTCGACCGCGATTGCTTATGTAGGCGAACCCACCCGCGCCGCATCTCGCTTCTCCGAACCGATTCTCGAAAGCGCCGGAATCGCCCAGCTGACGGAAACCACGGGGGCGGCAGCGATGAAGGAGCTCCTCGGGGCTGTGGCCGAAGCCGGTTCCTCCGGCAGCTTGCGTGAATCGGTCCTGAGCGAGTTGGAATAGCTGCTGCGGTCTGAAGCTTCGTGACTTGGAGCTTCCGAGGGAAGGGCGGGTGTCCCCCCGCAGCAACTTGTGAGCCGGCGAGAAATGAGCCCTGGCAACGCGATTCGACGCGGGTTGCAGCGGGGGGACACCCGCCCTTCCCTACAACAGGTTTTTCAACGCGCCGTCGATGTCTGGATACCGAAACTCGTACCCAAGGTCGAGCACCCGCCGCGGCATCACCCGCTGCCCACCCCGCAGCACGGCCCCGAACTCAGAACCGAATTTGAGATCGAGGACGAAGCCCGGCACTGGAACGGAAGCTGGCCGACCGAGGGCGCGCCCGAGCGCCTGTGAGAGCTCGCGGTTGGTGATCGGGTTCGGCGCGGTCGAGTTGACCGTGCCGCTCACCTTGTCGTTGTCGAGCGCCCAGAGCAGGATCCCGACCTCGTCGTCGATATGGATCCAGGACATGTACTGGCGTCCGCCGGCGATCGGTCCGCCGACTCCCAGCTTGAAGGGCGTCAGCAGCTCGCCGAGCAGGCCGCCGCGGGGGTCGAGCACGTGGCCGGTGCGGACGACGACCAGGCGTACGCCGATGCCCTCCGCCTCGTGCGCCGCCGCCTCCCACTCGCGCACGACCTCGGCGTCGTAGCCCGCGCCCGACTCGGCCGACTCGTCGACCATCGCCTCGCCGCGGTCGCCGTAGAAGCCGATCGCCGATTGGTTGACCAGAACCCCTGGTTTGCGCTCGAGGCCGGCGATTGCCGCGATCAGGTTGCGGGTGCCGGTGCGGCGGCTCTCCATGATCCGCCGCTTGGCGTCGTCGGTCCAGCGCTGGTTGATCTTCTCGCCCTCGAGGTTGATCGCCCCATCGACGTTCTCGAAGGCCGCCGCCGGCGGGCGTTCCAGGGTCGGCTCCCAGGCGTGCCAGACGACGCTCGGGTTTGTGCCGCGGGCGCGCTCCGGGTTGCGCGAAAGCCCGATGACAGTGTCGCCGCGGGCGAGCAGCGCGTCGCACAGCGCCGAGCCGATGAAGCCGCTCGCCCCGGTGACCAGAACGCGCACCGGGCTACCCGACGTCGACCGTGGAGAAGGTGCCGGTCTCCTCGCTGAAGCGGGCGAGCCCCTCGCGCTTGGCCTCCTCGACCACCGCCTTCGCCACCATCGGCGCCACGTCGCGGTTGAAGACGCTGGGGATGATGTAGTCCTCGGATAGGTCGTCCTCGGCGACGACCTCGGCGATGCCCCTCGCCGCCGCCAGCTTCATCTCCTCGGTGATGTTGGGCGAGCCGGCGTCGAGGGCGCCGCGGAAGATGCCGGGGAAGCAGAGCACGTTGTTGATCTGGTTCGGGTAGTCGGAACGGCCGGTGGCCATGATCCGCACGTAGGGAGCCGCGTCCTCGGGCATGACCTCAGGCGTGGGATTGGCCATGGCGAAGACGATCGCGTCGTCGTTCATCTTGTCCAGCGCCTCGGCCGAGATGATCCCGGGACCGGAGAGGCCGATGAAGAGGTCCATGCCCTCGATTACGTCGGCGGGCTGCCCGCCGAGCTTCTCGGGGTTCGAGTTCTCCGCGTACCAGCGCTTGATCCCGCTCATCTCGCCGGACTTGTAGTCCTCGCGCTCTGTCGAGAGGGCGCCCTGCCGGTCGCAGCCGACCACGTGGGTGACGCCGGAGGCGAGCATCATCTTGGTAACCGCTACCCCGGCGGCGCCGAGGCCAACCACCAGCACGCGCAGCTGCTCGATCGGCTTGCCGACGATCTTCAGCGCGTTGAACAGCGCCGCCATCGTCACCACGGCGGTGCCGTGCTGGTCGTCGTGGAAGACGGGGATGTCGAGCGTCGCCTTCAGCCGCTCCTCGATCTCGAAGCAACGCGGGGCGGAGATGTCCTCGAGGTTGATGCCGCCGAAGGTGGGCGCGATCAGTTCGACCGCCTTGATGATCTCCTCGGCATCCTGCGTGTCGAGGCAGATCGGGAAGGCGTCGACCGCGGCGAACTCCTTGAACAGCATCGCCTTGCCCTCCATCACCGGCATCGCCGCCTCGGGTCCGATGTTGCCCAGGCCGAGCACGGCGCTGCCGTCGGAGACGACGGCGACGGTGTTCTTCTTGATCGTGTACTCGAAGGCCTTGGCGCGGTCGGCGTGGATGTCCTGGCAGACGCGGGCGACGCCGGGCGTATAGGCCATCGAGAGGTCGTCGCGCGTCTTCAGCGGGTACTTGTTCTCGACCGAGATCTTGCCGCCGCGGTGCATCTGCATAGTGCGGTCGACGTAGTCGAGCACCTTGGCGCCGCGGGTCGAGCCGATCGCTCGCAGGATCCGCTCCCAGTGCGGCCTGTCCTGGGCGTCGATCGTGAACTCCCGCACGCGTTTGCCCTCGCCCCCGGCCCCGGGCACCAGGTCGACTCCCTGCAGCTGCCCGCCCGCCTCGGCGATCGCCGCGGTCAGTTTGCCCAGGGGCTCCTGCCGCGCATCGAGCTCGACCCGGATAGTGACGCTGTACTGGGCGCTTACTGCCATGGGCGGCTATCGAATCAGATTCGCGAGCTTGGCTCGCGCGTGACCCCTCGGTACCGTGCCGGTATGGCCGGATCGACTCGCCTGGGCAGGGCGACTGCATTTGCGTGCGGTCTCCTCTGCCTGCTTGCAGCAGCGCCGTCGGCCCAGGGGGATGAAGATCCCGCGGCGCCGATGTTCCGGCCCGACACGATCGACGTGATCGATCTGCAGTTGCCGCCCGAATCGTTCAAAACGCTGGAAGATGAACCCGAGGACCACTACGTCGAAGGGACCTTCTCGCTGGCGGAGACCGACGGCACGCCAGGCGGGGTTGGCCCGTTCTCCATGCCGATTACGGTCGGCATCCGTCTCAAGGGGGGCAACGGCTCCTTCCGCGATCTGAAAGACAAAAAGGCGGCCTTCAAGATCAAGTTCAATCAGGTGAAAGGGCAGAAGTTCCTTGGCCTGAAGAAGTTGACGCTGAACAACATGGTCCAGGACGCCTCGATGCTGCACGAGACGATGGCCTACGAGGCGTTCCGGGCGCTTGGCGTCCCGGCGCCGAGAACCGGCTACGCGAACGTCTACGTCAACGGGGTGAATTACGGCGTCCATCTCAACGTCGAGACCTATGACGACGTGTCGTTGCCGCATTGGTTCGCCACTACGCAGCACCTCTATGAGGCGGACGAACCCGGCGTAGACGTCAGGCCGGAAAGCCAGGGAGAATTCGAGGTCGACGAAGGGGACGAAGAAGACCGCGGCGACCTCAAAGCCCTGATTGCCGCGGCCAACAGCGGAGCGACCGACTGGTCCGGCGGAATGGCCACCACTGCCGATCTCGGCGAGATGACCCGTATGTGGGCAGTCGAGCGCTACACCGGCCATTGGGACGGGTATGCGGGAGTCGCGCTTCCGCATATTCCTCCCGTCCGGCCAAACAACTACTTCCTGCACAGCGACGAAGCCGGACTTTTCAGCATGCTGCCCTGGGGCACCGACCAGACCTGGGGACTGGATGTCGAATTCGACGAGCCCGCCGGCGGCCTCCTCTTCAACAACTGCCTTGCCGACGCGAGTTGCAAGGGGCAGTACGTCCACGCTCTGCGCGAACTGCAGGGCGTCGTCGACGGTCTTGATCTCGGCGTCCAGGCGGGCTGCCTGGCAGAACGCCTCGCCCCCTGGCAGGCGATCGAAGACGGGGAACGGCGCGAATACGACGCGGAAGAAATCGCCGAAGGGGTCGAAGCGGCAGAAGACTTCATCGCCGCACGCCCGGCGGAACTGAGCGACTGGCTGGCGACCCAACCGGCAGGCGGGGGAGGAGCGACGGCAGCGCCGGCGCCGTGCGGATCGCCCGAGCCCGAACCGGCACCCGAACCCGAGGCGGAAGCGAAGACGGACCCCGGAGCGATGGCAGATCAGGGCGGCTCGTCTTTGCCTGCTGCGTCGAGTTTGGCGGATCCTCCATCGTCTGGTCCGACGCCAGGCGAGGACATCGGATCGGCGCTGCGACTGCTGCGACTCGTGGCCGGCGGAGGGGAGCTGCAAGCCAGGCTTCGCCTTGGCGACAGCGGGCGCTTGACCGTGATGGCGACCCTGCGAACCCCTGCAGGGGTTCGCAGGGTGTGCGCATCCCACTACGAGGCGAAAGCTCCAGGCGGGCTGACCTTGCGTTGCTCCCTCTCGAGCCTGGCCCGCGAGCACCTGCGGACTCGCCAACTGACGCTCCAGGTGACTGTCCGCTTTCAGCCCGGTGCGGGCAAGGCCGTGACCATCCGTCGAGCCCTGGTTCTCCCCAGACTCGGCTAGGGAACCGCGCAAGCAGCGAGAAATCTAGGCCCACAGGGGGAGAATTGCCGCCGCCCGGCGCCTTAGTCGGAATATGTACGACCAGCGCGCCAGGGCGGACCTTGCTGTTGCTGAGATTGCAGGCCGGCAGCATGGGGTCGTGTCGGTCGCGCAGTTGTACGCAGCTGGACTTGACAAGCACGGCGTTCACCACCGGGTTCGAACAGGTCGGCTGCACCGAGTCCATCGTGGGGTTTACGCGGTCGGTCATAGAGCTGTTTCCCAGCATGAAAAGTGGATGGCGGCGGTTCTGGCCAGCGGTTGGGTAAGCGGCCCCGGGGGCAGAGGCGAGGCGGTGGACGGAACTCACGCGCAAGGGTCGACAATGGGTGTTCTCGACTACTGGGGCGCAGCGCTCAGCCATCGCAGCGCGGCGTCCCTCTGGCAGTTGCTGTCACCGGAAGAGGAAGCCGTTGATGTTTCGGTCGTCGGATACGGCGGGAGGAAGAGGCGAAAGGGGATACGCCTGCATCGATCTCAGTTGCTCCTTCGTCAGGCGGGCGTGCTCGGCCTGCCGATCGGCGACGACGAGAAGGACGATCCCACCCGCAGCGACCTGGAGCGGGACTTTCTTGGTCTCTGCCGGCGCTTCGGCCTGCCGATGCCTGAGGTCAACGTCCGCATCGGTCCGCACCTCGTCGACTTCCTCTGGCGAGAGCGGAAGCTGGTCGTCGAGACGGACGGCTACTTCCATCACCGTGGACGCGCTGCATTCGAGGACGACCGGGCTCGCGATCTCGATTTGCGCGCGCGAGGATTTGCGGCGATCCGGCTCGCCGGGAAGCAGATCGACGAGCAACCGGCGCGGGTCGCGGAAGTCGTCGCCGCTGCCCTTAGAGTTGGCGCCGATGCCGCCCGATCCGCCTGACGCAACCGGCAAGTCCGAGCTCTTCCTGATCGACGGCAACTCGCTTGCCTACCGCGCGTTCTTCGCCCTGCCGGAGTCGATCGGGACCAGCGACGGGCGGCCCACCAATGCGATCTACGGGCTGGCGTCGATGCTGGTGAAAATCATCGACGAGCACCGTCCCGCGGGCGTGGTCGTTGCCTGGGACGCCGGCATGTCGGGGCGCGAGGTCACCTACGACCTCTACAAGGCCCAGCGCAAACCCCGGCCGGACCTGCTGCGCGAGCAATGGCCGCACCTGATGCCGCTGGTCGAGGCTTTCGGCTACACCAACGTCAAGGTCGAGGGCTTCGAGGCCGACGACGTGATCGCTTCGCTGAGCCGGCAGGCACGCGAAGAGGGCATCCCGGTGATGGTCGTGACCGGCGATCGCGATGCCTACCAGCTGGTCGGGCCCGGGGTCCGGGTGATGAGCACCTCGCGCGGCATCACCGAGACCAAGATCTACGACACCGATGCCGTGGTCGAGCGCTACGGGGTGCCGCCGGAGCTGATCACCGACATGATGGGCCTGCGCGGCGATACCTCCGACAACATTCCCGGCGTCCCGGGGATCGGCGAGAAGACTGCGACCCAGCTGCTGCAGCAGTTCGGCTCGTTGGAGCGAGTGCTGGCGAGCGTCGAGGAGATCTCCGGCGCGAAACGCAAGCAGAATCTGGTCGAGCACGCGGAGGACGCGCGCATGTCGAAGCAGCTGGCGACCCTGCAGTACGAGATCGAGACCGGTGTCGATCTGGCCGCGGCGATGGCCTCCGAGCCGGACCGCGGTGCCCTGCGCGACTTCATGCGCGAGTTCGAGCTGCGCGCGGTGATGGAGCGGCTGGAAGAAGCGCTGCCCGAGGGCGAGGCGGTGCCCGGCCGCAGCGTCGAGAAGGCGCTGGCGGTCGAGGTCGACGAGGGCACCCCTGCGGACCTGAGCGACGGCCCGGTGGCTGTCGCGATTGCCGGCGATCGCTGGGCGGCCGCCCAGGGCGAGCGGATCGTCGCTGGCGCCACAACGCTCGACGAGCTGGCGGTCGCGCTGACCGGCCGGTCGATATCCGCCCACGACGCCAAGTCGCTTGGCGGAGGCCGCCACGGTCTGCTTGCCGCCGCTTCTCGCGAGGGGGTCGAGCTGGGGCTGGACCACGACACGATGCTCGCCGCCTACCTGCTCGAGCCGCAGCGCCGCACCTACGAGCTGACCGAGCTCGCCGCCGACGCGGGTATCGGCCTTGCCGAGGGGGCCGCCGCCGAGAGCAAAGACGACGACGCCCAGCTCGCGCTCGGCGAGGAGGTCGAGGCCGGCCTCGATCCGGCCGAGGAAGCGCGCCTGGTCGCAGCCCTGGTCGAGGCTCAGCGGCCGCGGCTCGAGCAGTTCGAGCTGGAGCCGCTGCTGCACGAGGTCGAGCTGCCTCTGGTCCACGTCCTCGCCGCAATGGAGCGCGAGGGGCTGAAGCTCGACGCCAAACGACTGGCCGAGGTCGGCGCCGGCTTCGGCGAGCGGATCGCGACGCTGGAGAAGGAGATCTTCGAGCTGGCCGAGGAGGAGTTCACGATCGGCTCGCCGCAGCAGGTCGGTCGCATCCTCTTCGAGAAGCTCGGCCTATCGAGGAAACGGCGCGGCAAAACCGGTTTCTCGACCGACGCGCGCGTGCTCGCCCAGATCCGAGAGGAGCACCCGATCGTGGAGAGGATCGAGCAGTGGCGGGAGCTGACCAAGCTGAAGAACACCTACCTCGACTCGCTGCCGGACCTGATCGATCCCGACACCGGCCGCGTCCACACGACCTTCAACCAGGCTTCGACCACCACCGGGCGCCTCTCCAGCACCAACCCGAACCTGCAGAACATCCCGATCCGGACTGAGATCGGCCGCCCGGTGCGCGCCTGCTTCGTCGCCGAGCGCGGCGCCCGCCTGCTCTCCGCCGACTACAGCCAGGTCGAGCTGCGCGTGCTCGCCCACGTCGCCGAGGAGGAGGTGTTGAAGGAGATCTTCCGCGCCGGCGAAGACGTCCACGCCGCGACCGCCGCCGAGGTCTTCGACATCTCGCGCGAGGAGGTCGACGTCGGCCAGCGCTCGAAGGCGAAGATGGTCAACTTCGGCATCGTCTACGGGCTGACCGGGTTCGGCCTCGCCGACCGGCTCAACATCCCCCGTAAAGAGGGCGAGGAGTTCGTCGCCCGCTACCTGGAGCGTTTCCCGGCGGTGAGGGCTTTTCGGGAGCAGGTCGTGGAGCGGGCGCAGGAGGAGGGCTACGTGCGGACTCTGATGGGGCGCCGCCGCTCGATCCCCGAGCTGCGCTCCGGCAATCCCAACACTCGCCGGCTGGGGGAGAGGCTCGCGGTCAACACGGTGATTCAGGGCACCGCCGCCGACATCATCAAGCTGGCGATGGTGCGCTGTCAGAGGGCCCTCCGCGAGTCCGGCGCCAAGACCCGCTTGGTGCTGCAGATCCACGACGAGCTTCTGTTCGAGGGCCCGCCGGGCGAGATGGAGAGCGCAACCGAGCTGGTGCGGCGCCAGATGTGCGCCGCCTACCAGCTCGATCCGCCGCTCGAGGTGGACATCGGCGTCGGCACGGACTGGCTCGACGCCAAGTAGTTCGCGCTCAGCTGCGGCTGGGCGACGTCTCCACTTGGGGCTTCACCGGTCCAGCTCTACCTCCCTGTAAAAAGCGTTGCCGTCGAACAGCACCAGCTCGGCCGACTCGACCGCCGCTCCGGCGACCAGGTCGTCGGTCGTGCAGCGGGCCGAATGCTCGGCGCCCTGACCGGGATCCTCGCTGTTGCCCGGCGCGGTGCCGTCGTGTCCGGGCGGATCGTCGCCGTTCTGGCGATTGTCCTCACCCGGCTCCCGGCCGCGATCGCCACGATCGTCGCCCGGCTCTTCCTCGCCGACCTGATGGTTGTCCTCGCCCTCGCCACCGTGGCGCGATGCCGTCGCACCGTGGCTTCGCCCGAAGTGGTGGAGGCCATGCCGCCCGCGGTGCCGGCCGTTGTCGCAGTGGATGTGGGTGCGGGGGGTGACGAGGCCGCTGACGCTGCCGCCTTCCGACAGGTCGATGACCA
>DASUZP010000093.1:0-5769 GCA_036376775.1 Solirubrobacterales bacterium
AGACGATGCTCTGCGTCATCCCGGCCGCCGGCCCGTAGTCCTGGTACATCACGCCGGCGAAGACGCCCGTCTGGGTCTTCTTCAGAGAGGCGGGCTCGATCCCGGCGTCCTCGAGCGCTTCCCAGCAGGACTCGAGCAGCAGCCGCTGCTGGGGGTCCATCGCGAGGGCCTCGCGCGGTGAGATGCCGAAGAACTCGGCATCGAACTCAGCCGCGTCGGCGACGAAGCCGCCCTCGCGGGCGTAGCTGGTGCCGGGATTGTCGGGATCGGGGTGGTAGAGCCGCTCCAGGTCCCAGCCGCGGTCTGAGGGGAACTCCGAGATTCCGTCGCGGCCCGAGGCAACCAGCTGCCACAGGTCCTCGGGGGAAGCGATGCCGCCGGGGTAGCGGCAGGCCATGCCGACGATCGCGATCGGCTCATCGCTCGCCTGAGCTCTGACGGCGGTTTTCCGGGCGCCGCTGCTGCTGCTCGCTTCGCTCAGCAGGTGTGCGGCCAGAGCGGTCGCGGTCGGATAGTCGAAGACGACGGTCGGCGGCAGGCGCAGCCCGGCGACGGCATTCAGCCGGTTGCGCAGCTCGACCGAAGCCAGCGAGTCGAAGCCAAGATCCTGGAAGGCCTTCTCCGGCTCCACATCCCGCGCGGAGGAGTGACCGAGGACGGCGGCGACCTCGCTGCGGACCAGGGTGAGGACGTGCTCGGCATGCTCCGCCTCGGGCAGCGAGGCGAGCTTTGTCGCGAGTGAGCCGGAGCCGGCGCTGCGCCGTTTGGACGTGCGGACGAGGCCACTGAGGATCGGCGGCAGGGCACCCACCGAAGCCAGGGCGCGCAGGCCGGCGGGGTCGATCGGGATCGCCACGGTCTGCGGGCGATCGGCGCCCAACGCGGCGTCGAGAAAGGCCAGGCCGCGCTCGTCCGAGAGCGTCTCGATGCCCCCGCGCCGCATCCGGGCGAGGTCGGCTTCGCTCAGGCCGGCGACCATCCCCCCCTCGCGCTGCCACGGGCCCCAGGCGATCGAGGTGGCCGCCAGGCCTTCTGCCCGGCGCTTCTGCGCCAGCGTGTCGAGGAAGACGTTGGCGGCCGCGTAGTTGCCCTGTCCCGGTCCGCCGAGGACGCCCGCCGCCGACGAGAAGAGGACGAAGGCGGAGAGATCCAGGTCCGCGGTCAGCTCGTGCAGGCTCCAGGCAGCATCGACCTTGGGGGCAAAGACCTGCTCGATCTGCGCGGCGGCAAGCGTCTCGACGGTGGCGTCGGCGAGAGCACCGGCGCAATGGATCACCGCGCCCAGCGGGTGCTCCGCGGGGATCGAGCGGAGGAGCTTCTGCAGCGCTTTGCGGTCGGATACATCGCAGGCGGCGATCGTCGCCTCGGCGCCGAGCGCTTCGAGCGCGGCTTGGAGCTCCTCTGCCCCTTCTGCCTCGGGACCGCTGCGACTGACCAGGAGCAGGTGGCGGGCGCCGTGGTGCTCGGCCAGGTGACGAGCGGTGAGGGCCCCGAGGCCGCCGGTCGCACCGGTGATCAGCACGGTGCGCTCGGGGTCGATCCCGCTGGGAAGCGTGAGCACGAGCTTGCCGACGTTGTTGCCCTCGCGCAGGTGGCGGAGGGCCCGCGGGGCATGGCGCATGTCCCAGGCTTCGATCGGCGAGTGACGAAGTTCATCCGCCTCGATCAGCGCGGCGATCTCGGCGAGCATCTCCCCGGTGCGCCTGGGACCGGCTTCGGTCACATCGAAGGGCATGTAGGCGACACCGGGGCTGTCGATGCCCACGTCGTCGCGGTCGCGGATGTCCGTCTTGCCCATCTCGAGGAAGCGGCCGCCGTTTGGCAGGAGGGCCAGCGACGCGTCGACGAACTCGCCGGCGAGGGCGTTGAGGACCACGTCGACGCCCTCGCCATCGGTCACCGCGAGGAACTTGTCCTTGAAGTCCAGGTCGCGGGAAGATGCGATGCGGTCCTCGTCCAGGCCGAGCCCGCGCAGGACATCCCACTTGGAGGGGCTGGCGGTCGCGAAGACCTCGGCGCCCACCTGCTGGGCGATCTGGATCGCCGCCATCCCGACGCCGCCGGCGCCGGCGTGGATCAGGACCCTCTCGCCCTTCTTGAGCTCGGCGAGGTCGAGCAGGCCGTAGTGGGCGGTGGCGAAGACGATCGGCATCGCCGCCGCCTGCTCGAAGGACCAGTCGTCGGGGACATGGGCGAGCAGGTCGCGCTCAGTCGAGGCGAGGGGGGCGAAGGCGTCGAGGATCAAGCCCATCGCCCGATCGCCCGGAGCCAGGTCGTGGACATCGGATCCGACCTCGACGACCACGCCGGCGCCCTCGCCGCCGATCGACATCCGCCCCGGGTAGACGCCCAGGGCAACCAGGACGTCGCGGAAGTTGAGCCCGGCCGCGTGCATCTGGATCCGCACCCCGGTCGGACCCAGGGGCTCCTGCGGGCTCGGGACGAGGGCGAGGCTCTCCAGGGTGCCGCGCTTCAGGGCGTCCAGGCGCCACGGTCCCGGCGGCGGAATCAGCGCGTCCTCCGTGTCCTTGACCGGCATTGCCCGCGGCGCCAGCGCCTCTCCCTCGCGCAGGGCGAGCTGGGGCTCCTCGGCACTCAGCGCAAGCGCGGCGAGAAGCGCGGCCTCCGATGCCTCAGTGCCATCGCTGTCGATCAGAGCGAAGCGGCCGGGGTGCTCGGACTGGGCCGAGCGGACGAGGCCCCAGATCGCGGCGGCGGCAGGGTCGGGGACCTCCTCGCCGGTCGCCATCGCGCCCTCGGTGATCAGCGCCAGCCGGGCGCCGGCCTTGGATTCGTCGGCAAGCCACTGTTGAATTGCCGCCAGGGTCTTCTCTGTCGCCCCCCGGGCTGCCTCGGCGGCTGGAAGCCCGTCCTCGATCTCACAACGCAAGGTCTCGACTTCATCCCGGGCATCGGCCGGCTCGGCCAGGGCTACCTCCGTCCACTCGATACCGAGCAGACCGTCCCGGCTCGCCGCCGCACTCCCTATCCGGGAGGGGTCGAGGACGCGCATCGCCAGCGCGGCGACAGTACCCACGGGAGCACCTGTGCCGTCGGCGATCTGTATAGCCACCGACTCCCCTTCGGGCCTGAGCCCCACGCGCAGCTCCCTCGCTCCGCTTGCCCCTAAGGCGACACCGCTCCAGGAGAAGGGCAGCTTCAGTTCACTCGATCCCTCCGTCGCCGCAAGCGCAAGGCCGTGCAGGGTGGAGTCCAGGAGGGCCGGGTGGATACCGAAGCGCTCGGCCCCCTGTGCGATCTCCTCGGGCAGGGAGACCTCGGCGTAGATCTGCTCGCCGTCCTTCCAGGCGGCGCGGAGTCCCTGGAAGGCGGGACCGTACTCGAGGCCGTGCTCGGCCAGGACGTCATAGAGGTAACCGACCTCGATCGGCTCTGCCGCCGCGGGGGGCCAGATATCGAGCGGCTCGGTGGCGGGGACGGGCTCAGAGGAAAGGAGGCCCTCGGCATGACGGGTCCACACGGAAGCCTCGGAGAGCTCGTCCTCGCCGCTGCCCTCCGGGCGCGAATGGATCGCGATCCCACGCCGGCCGTCCTCGTCAGCGCCGGAGACCGATACCTGGATCGCCACCGCTCCGGCCTCGGTCAGGATCAGCGGAGCCTGCAGTGTGAGCTCCTCGACCGCCACTGCCCGGGTCTCCTCGGCTGCTCGCAGTGCCAGCTCCAAGAAGGCAGTGCCGGGGAGAAGGACGCTGCCGCCGACGACATGATCGCCGAGCCATGGATGGGTGGCCAGGGAAAGACGGCCGGAGAGGGTCAGCTCGTCCCCGTCCGGATCTTCGATCGCCGCACCCAGCAGCGGGTGATCGGTGGCGGTAAGCCCGATCGCGCTCGCGTCTGCAGCCTCCGCGGCGGAAGCAAGCCAGTAGCGCTCGCGCTGGAAGGGATAGGTCGGCAGCGGCACCCGCCTGGCGCCGCTGCCGTTGAAGAAGACCCCCCACTCGACACCCGCTCCCGCCGCATGGGCGTTGCCGATCGCCGTAGCGATGGCTGCGGCCTCGCTGCGTCCCTCGCGCAGGGTCGGGAGGAAGGCGGCCTTGTCCTGCGCCTCGCCCAGGCACTCGCGCGCCATCGCGCAGAGGACCGGGTCTGGTCCGAGCTCGAGGTAGGCGCTCGTGCCCTGTGCCTGCAGGGTTGCGATCGCGTCGGCGAAGCGCACCGGCTCGCGCACGTGGGCGACCCAGTAGGCGGGGTCGGTTGCCTGCTCGTCTGCGAGGACCTCGCCCGTGACGTCGGAGACGATCGGGGTCTTGGGCTGGTTGTAGGCGAGGGACTCGGCCACCTCTGCGAACTCGGCCAGCATCGGCTCGATCAGCGGCGAGTGGAAGGCATGGGAGACGGCGAGGCGCTTGGTCTTTCGACCTTTGTCCTCCCACTGAGCGCGGATCGACTCCACCGCCTCCTCTGCGCCCGAGATGACAGTTGACGTGGGTCCGTTGATCGCGGCGATCGACAGCTCCGCCCCTTTGCCGGCGATCGACTCGGCGACCTCTTGCTCTGTGGCCTCGAGCGCCGCCATCGCCCCGCCCGCGGGAAGGGCTCCCATCAGGCGGCCCCTTGCCGCGACCAGCTTGGCCGCGTCGGGGAGGTCGAAGACGCCGGCTACGTGCGCTGCGGCGAGCTCGCCGATCGAGTGGCCGGCGAGCAGGTCGGGCTTGAGGCCTCGCTCGGCGAGCGCTCTATAGAGAGCGACCTCGATCGCGAAGAGGGCGGGCTGGGCGTAGGTCGTGTCCTCGAGCTTTGCCGCCGCTTTTTTGCCCTTGGCGAAGACGATCTCTTTCAGCGGCGTATCCAGATGCGGATCGAGTTGCTCGCAGACGGCGTCGAAGGCTTTGGCGAAGACCTCGTCTGCCTCGTAGAGCTCCTTGCCCATGCCGAGCCGCTGGGAGCCCTGGCCGGTGAAGAGGTAGGCGAGCTTGCCGTCTTTTGCTCTGGCGCTGAGGACGTCGGGCGAGGGAGTGCCTTCGGCGAGGGCGGCGAGCGAGACCAGCAGCTCGTCGCGGTCCGAGCCGAGCACAACCGCTCTGTGCTCGAAAGCAGAGCGGGTGGCGAGGAGCGAGTAGGCGACATCGGTCGGGTCTAGGTCCGGGTTGTCGGTCAGGTGGGCTGCGAGGCGCTCTGCCGCTTCGACCAAGGCCGGTTCGGACTTGGCCGAGAGGGCCAATGGGATCGGGCCGGGGAGAGGCCGGGTTGCGGATGCCCCTCCCCCGTGCCCGTCTTTGCTCGACTCTGCGGTGCCCGCCTCGACCTCCGGCGCCTGCTCCAAGATCACGTGCGCGTTGGTGCCGCTGATGCCGAAGGAGGAGACGCCGGCGCGGCGCGGGCGCCCGTCGGTCTCCCACTCGACCGGCTCGCTGAGCAGCTCGATCTCCCCCGCCTCCCAATCGACTTTGGAGGAAGGAGCATCGACGTGCAGCGTCTTCGGCAATACGCCCGCGCGCATCGCCTCGGTCATCTTGATCACGCCGGCGACTCCCGCGGCGGCCTGGGTGTGGCCGATGTTGGACTTGATCGAGCCGAGGCGCAGCGGCTTGTCTCTGTCCTGGCCGTAGGTGGCGAGCAGGGCCCCGGCCTCGATCGGGTCGCCGAGGGTGGTGCCCGTTCCGTGGGCCTCGACCGCGTCGACGTCCTGCGGCGTGAGGCGCGCGTTCGCCAGCGCCTGGCGGATCACCCGCTCCTGCGAGGGTCCGTTCGGCGCGGTCAGCCCGTTCGAAGCGCCGTCCTGGTTGACGGCCGAGCCTTTGAGCAGGG
>DASUZP010000094.1:0-4466 GCA_036376775.1 Solirubrobacterales bacterium
CGAGTGCCTCGGCGAAGACGAGAGCCAGGCTGCCTTCGTCCCGACCCTGCGCGAGGGACGCGGCGAGGCAGAGGCGATAGCGACCGCGATCGGCAACGCCCACGTCGCCGGGGCAAAGCTTGACTGGGAGACCTTCTTCAAAGGCAGCGGCGCCAAGCGGGTGCCGCTGCCGACCTATCCGTTCCAACGCAGGCGCTACTGGCTGAACGCGACAGGAGCAGCGGGCGATGCCGGCGCGGTCGGGCTCACCGCCGCTGACCACCCGTTGCTTGGAGCGGCGATCGAAAGCCCCAGGGACGAGGGCCTGACCCTCGCCGGCCGCCTCTCGATCTCCACCCATCCCTGGTTGGCCGACCACGTCGTCAGCGAGACCATCCTTCTGCCCGGCACCGCCTTCCTCGAGCTGGCCTTGCGCGCTGCGGGGCAGGTTGGCGCCGGGGCGGTCGAGGAGCTGACCCTGCAGAGGCCCCTCGCCCTGCCTGAGGTCGGAGCGGTTGCGCTTCAGATCGTCGTGTCGGGTCCAGGCGAGGAAGGTCGCCGCGAGATATCGATCCACTCCAGGCCCGAGGGCCGGGCGGATGACGAAGCCTCGGAAATGGCCGAGTGGATCTGCCACGCCGAGGGCACCCTTTCCTCTGAGCCCGTACCCGCGGCAGAGCCGCTTGACGTCTGGCCGCCTGAGGGGGCCGAACCGATCGAGGCCGTGTATCTCTACGACGTCCTTGCCGAGCACGGCCTCCAGTACGGCTCGGCGTTCCAGGGTCTGACCGCGGCCTGGAAGGAAGGCGAGCAGATCTATGCCGAGGTGTCGTTGCCGGGGGAGCAGGCCCGGGAGGCAGGGCGCTTTGGCATTCACCCGGCTCTCCTGGACTCGGCGCTCCATGCCGTTGCCCTCACCGTCGCCGAGGGTTCGGGGGAGCTGAAGCTCCCCTTCTCCTGGAGCCGAGTCTCGCTGTGGGCGGAGGGGGCCAGGGAGCTGCGGGTGCGCCTCGCACTTGCAGAGGATTCGGTTGCGTTGCATGTCGCCGATGGCTCGGGCGCCCCTGTGGCCACGGTTGGCGCGCTGACGATGCGGGCACTCGATCCGGCTCGGCTGCGCGCGCCGGAGTCCCCTGGAGTACGGCTGCTGGATCTCCACTGGAAGCAGGTCCAGCTCGCGAAGGAAATCGGCAACCGCGATGAGGTCGAGCATTTGCGTTGTGAGATCGATGCCGATGTCACAGGCGCCGAGGCCGCGAGGAAGGCGGCCCGAGATGTCCTGGAGTCGGTCCAGCGATGGCTCGGCGACGAGTCGAAAGCCGATGCCCGTCTGGCGCTGATCACCGAAGGTGCGATGGCGACCGCCCAGAAGGAGGCTCCCGACCCGGCGGCGGCGGCGATCTGGGGTCTCGTCCGCTCGGCTCAGTCCGAGCACCCCGGACGCTTTGCCCTGATCGACACCGATGGCAGCGAGGCATCCGCCGCGGCCCTTCCCGCCGCCCTCCTCAGCGGCGAGGAGGAGCCCCAGCTTGCTCTGCGCGAAGGAGTGGCACTCACGCCGAGGGCGATGCCGGCCAAGGACAGCGAGGACTCGCTGATCCCACCGCCGGGAACGTGGCGCCTCGATGCCTCGAGGCGCGGCGCCCTGGAGGGCCTCGCCCTCACCCCGAGTGCGCAAGAGCCGTTGGGTCCGACCGGCGTGCGGGTCCAGATGTACGCGGCGGGACTGAACTTCCGCGACGTCCTGGTCGCCCTCGACCTCTATCCCGGTGAAGCCTCGATCGGCGGCGAGGGTGCGGGAGTGGTCGCCGAGGTCGGCTCGGCGGTGACGGACCTGTCGCCGGGCGACCGGGTGATGGGCCTGATCGATGGTGCATTCGGCTCGCTTGCGAGCGCCCAGCGCGACTGCCTCGTCAAGATCCCCGAGAGCTGGTCCTTCGAGCAGGCCGCGGCGATGCCGATCGCCTTCGCCACCGCCTTCTACGGCCTGGGCGATCTGGCCGAGCTGAACGCGGGCGAGAAGGTCCTGATCCACGCCGGCGCAGGGGGCGTGGGAATGGCGGCGATCGGGATCGCCCGGCAGCTCGGCGCCGAGGTCTTCGCCACTGCCAGTCCTTCGAAGTGGGATGTCCTGCGCGAAGCGGGCATCGCCGAGGATCACATCGCCTCCTCGCGCGATCTCGAGTTCAAAGACAGGTTCCTGGGGGTGACCGGCGGCGAAGGCGTCGACGTGGTCCTGAACGCCCTCGCCGGCGAGTTCGTCGATGCGTCGCTGGCTCTGCTCTCGGACGGCGGTCGTTTCCTGGAGATGGGCAAGACGGACCTGCGCGATCCCGAGCGGCTTGCCGAGGAGCATCCGGGCGTTGCCTACCTGCCCTTCGACCTGGTCGAGGCGGGCTCCGTGCGTATCGGGCAGATCCTCGCCGAGGTCAGGGGGCTGCTCGAGCAGGGAGCGCTGAGTCACTCTCCGATCGCCGAGTGGGACATTCGCCATGCTCCGCAGGCGTTCCGCTGCCTCAGGGAGGGCAGGAACGTCGGCAAGCTCGTGCTCACGCTCCCGCGCACGATCGACCCCGGGCGCACGGTCCTGATCACCGGCGGCACCGGAGGCCTCGGTGCGCTCGTCGCCCGTCACCTGGCCGAGCGGCACAGCGCCGGTCACCTGCTCTTGGTCAGCAGGAGCGGCTCCGAGGCAGACGGTGCAAAGGAGCTGAAACAAGAGCTCGAGGAGCTTGGCGCCCGGGCGACTATCGCCGCCTGCGACGTCTCCGACCGCAAGGCCCTGAAGAAGGTCTTGGCCTCGATCCCCAAAGGGCATCCCCTCGGTGCGGTCGTCCACTGCGCCGGCGTCCTCGCCGACGCGACCGTCGAGAGCATGGACTCCGAGCGGCTCGACGAGGTCTTCGCCGCCAAGGTCGACGCTGCCCAGAACCTGCACGAGCTGACCGGGGACGCAGACCTCTCGGCCTTCGTCCTCTTCTCGTCTACCGCAGGTACCTTGGGCGGTCCCGGCCAGGCCAACTACGCCGCCGCCAACGTCTTCCTCGACGCGCTCGCCCAGCGCCGTCAGGTCGAAGGTCTGCCTGCCACCTCGATCGCCTGGGGGCTGTGGCAGCACGAGGGGGGGATGATCTCCGCCCTCGGTGAGGCCGATCTGGTGCGGATGGAACGCACCGGTATCGGGGTCCTCTCCGACGAGAGCGGTCTGGCGCTCTTCGATGCGGCCATACGGGCCGGCCGGCCACAGATGCTGGCATTGCCGATCGACGCTGCTGGGCTCAGGGGCGCCGCTTCGGCCGGTGCGCTGCCGCCGATCCTCGGCGGCCTGGTGCGGATTTCCCGGCCGCGCGGCGCCACCTCCGGCTCGCTGGCCACGAAGCTCGCCTCGCTGCCCGAGGCGGAGCGCCAGGCATTTGTCCTCGACCTGGTGCGGAGCGAGGTGGCGGCGATTATCGGCTACTCCACCGCGCAGGAGATCGAACCTGACAAGGCTTTCAAGGATCTCGGCTTCGACTCGCTCGCCTCGGTCGAGCTGCGCAACCGGCTGAACGCAGTCAGCGGGTTGCGCCTGGCAGCCACCGTCATCTTCGACCATCCAAGCTCCGTCGCCCTGGCGGGGCACCTGTGGAGCGAGGCGAGCGCCGGCGGCGGCGACAGGCAGGTCGCCGTCAGGGCGCAGGCGAGCGAGGAGCCGGTCGCGATCGTCGGCATGGCCTGTCGCTATCCGGGCGGGGTGAGCGCGCCGGCCGAGCTCTGGCAACTGCTCGCCGAGGGCCGCGACGGGATCTCCGAGTTCCCCGCCGACCGCGGCTGGGACCTCGAGCGCCTCTACGACCCCGACCCCGACCATCCCGGCACCAGCTATGCCCGCGAGGGCGGCTTCCTCGCCGGCGCCGCCGAGTTCGACGCCGAGTTCTTCGGCATCGCCCCGCGCGAGGCGCTGGCGACGGATCCCCAGCAGCGGCTGCTGCTGGAGTCCTGCTGGGAGGCGCTGGAGGATGCGGGCATCGATCCCGTCTCGCTGCGCGGCGAGCCGGCGGGCGTCTTCGCCGGCGTCGGATCCCAGGACTACATGACCGATTCCCGGGCGAGCGGAGAGTTGGAGGGCTACCGGGTCACCGGCGCCTCGACCAGCGTCGTCTCCGGCCGCGTCGCCTACGCGCTCGGCCTCGAGGGCCCGGCGATCAGCGTCGATACCGCCTGCTCGTCTTCGCTGGTCGCGGTGCACCTGGCCGCCGGGGCGTTGCGCCAGGGCGAGTGCACGTTGGCGCTCGCCGGCGGGGTGACGACGATGGTCACCCCGAGCGTCTTCGTCGCCTTCAGCCGCCAGCGCGGCCTCGCCCCGAACGGACGCTGCAAGTCCTTTGCCGATGCCGCCGACGGTGTCGCCTGGGCGGAGGGAGTCGGCGTGCTCGTCTTGGAGCGCCTCTCCGACGCGCAGCGCAACGGCCACCCGATCATGGCCACGATCAAAGGCTCGGCGGTCA
>DASUZP010000095.1:0-5011 GCA_036376775.1 Solirubrobacterales bacterium
CTCCTCCTCTCAGGAGATCGAGCCCAGCAAGGCCTTCAAGGAGATGGGCTTCGACTCGCTGGCAGCGGTCGAACTGCGCAACCGCTTAAACAGCGCCACCGGACTGGGACTGGGGGCGACGACGGTCTTCGATTACCCGAGTCCCGCGGCTTTGGCCGATTACCTATATGGGGCGACCGAGCGCGACGGAAAGCCGACGCTCGCGACCGGGCTCAAACAGTTCGAGCTGACGCTGGCGGCGATCCCCGCCGACGACCCGGGTCGTTCAAAGCTCGCCGCGCACCTTCGCTCGCTGGCGGCCGACCTGGAAAGCGACGGCGGGGGCGAGGGTCGGACATCTGATCTGAGCCGGCTCGAGTCGGCATCGGACGAGGAGCTGCTCGACTACATCGACGAACAGGTGGGCACGGTATGACCGACGAGCGCAAGCTTCGCGACTACCTGCGCAGGGTCACGATCGAGCTGGCCGAGGAACGTGGGCGCCTGCACTCCTACAGGCACGAGCCGATCGCGATCGTCGGCATGGCCTGTCGCTACCCGGGGGGAGTGGAGTCACCCGAAGACCTGTGGCGACTGGTCGCCGAGGGCCGCGACGGCATCTCCGGGTTCCCCGCCGATCGTGGCTGGGACCTGGAGCGGCTCTACGATCCCGACCCCGACAACCCCGGCACCTCATACACACGCCAGGGCGGCTTCCTCTCGGGCGCGGCCGAGTTCGACGCCGAGTTCTTCGGCATCGCGCCGCGCGAGGCGCTGGCGATGGATCCCCAACAGAGACTGCTGCTCGAATCCTGCTGGGAGGCGTTGGAGGACGCGGGGATCGCCCCGACTTCGCTGCGCGGCGAGCCGGTGGGGGTCTTCGCCGGCCTGATCCACCAGGGCTACTCGATGAGCGTCGGGGCCGCTGCAAGGGGGGTTGAGGGCTACCACGTGACGGGAGACACGGCCAGCATCGCCTCCGGGCGCATTTCCTACACGCTTGGCCTCGAGGGACCGGCGATCACGATCGACACCGCCTGCTCCTCCTCGCTGGTGGCGATGCACCTCGCGGCTCAGGCACTGCGCCAGGGGGAGTGCGCGCTGGCTCTTGCCGGTGGGGCCACCGTTCTTGCCAACGCCGCCGTTTTCACCGAGTTCAGCCGCCAGCGCGGCCTCGCCCCAGACGGGCGCAGCAAGTCCTTCGCAGATGCCGCCGACGGGGTCGCCTGGGGGGAGGGCGTCGGCATGCTCGTCTTGGAGCGTCTTTCCGACGCCGAGCAAAACGGCCACCCGGTCCTCGCCACGATCAGGGGTTCCGCCATTAACCAGGACGGCGCCTCCAACGGCCTCACCGCCCCCAACGGGCCCTCGCAGGAGCGGGTGATCCGCCAGGCTTTGACCAACGCCCGCCTCACACCCCAAGACGTCGACGCGGTCGAGGCCCACGGCACCGGCACCACCCTCGGCGATCCGATCGAGGCCGGGGCGCTGCTCGCCACCTACGGTCAGGACCGAGAGCAGCCGCTGCGCCTCGGCTCGATCAAGTCCAACATCGGCCACACCCAGGCCGCCGCAGGGGTCGCCGGCGTGATCAAGATGACCGAGGCGATGCGCCAAGGGGTCTTGCCGAAGACCCTGCACGTCGACGCGCCCTCCTCCGAAGTCGATTGGGAGGCGGGTGAGATCGAGCTGCTCAGCGAGCAGGTCGATTGGGAGACGAACGGGCGCCCGCGCCGCGCCGGTGTCTCCTCCTTCGGCATCAGCGGCACCAACGCGCACGTGATCTTGGAAGAGGCGCCAGAAGTCGAGGCGGGCGCCACAGAGTCGAGCAAAGACGGGCATGGGGGAGGGGCATCCGCAACCCGGCCTCTCCCCGGCCCGATCCCATTGGCGCTCTCGGCCAAAGCCGAGCCCGCCCTGGCCGAGGTTGCCGAGCGCCTCGCAACCCATCTGACCGACAACCCCGACCTAGACCCGACCGACGTCGCCTACTCGCTCCTCGCCACCCGCTCTGCCTTCGAGCACAGAGCGGTTGTGCTCGGCTCGGACCGCGACGAGCTGCTCGCCGCTCTCGCCGCTCTCGCCGAAGGCACTCCCTCGCCCGACGTCCTCAGCGCCAGGGCAAAAGACGGCAAGCTCGCCTACCTCTTCACCGGTCAGGGCTCCCAGCGCCTCGGCATGGGCAAGGAGCTCTACGGGGCAGACGCGGTCTTCGCCAAAGCCTTCGACGCCGTCTGCGAGCAGCTCGACCCCCACCTCGATATAGCGCTGAAAGAGATTGTCTTCGCCAAGGGCAAAAAAGCGGCGGCAAAGCTCGAGGACACGACCTACGCCCAGCCCGCCCTCTTCGCGATCGAGGTCGCTCTTCATGAGGCGCTTGCCGAGCGAGGCTTGAAGCCCGACCTGCTCGCCGGTCACTCGATCGGCGAGCTCGCCGCAGCGCACGTAGCCGGGGTCTTCGACCTTGCCGATGCGGCAAAGCTCGTCGCCGCCAGGGGCCGCCTGATGGGAGGGCTTCCTGCGGGCGGGGCGATGGCGGCGCTCGAGGCCATAGAGGAAGAGGTCCCAGAGTCGATCGCCGGCAAGGAAGCCGAGCTGTCGATCGCCGCGATCAACGGACCCAGGTCGACTGTGATCTCAGGCGCAGAGGAGGCGGTCGAGTCGATCCGCGCTCAGTGGGAGGACAAAGGTCGAAAGACCAAGCGCCTCGCCGTCTCCCACGCCTTCCACTCGCCGCTGATCGAGCCGATGCTGGCCGAGTTCGCAGAGGTGGCCGAGTCCCTCGCCTATGGCGAGCCAAAGACCCGGATCGTCTCCGACGTCAGCGGCGAGCTGCTCAGTGCCGAGCAGGCCACAGACCCCGCCTACTGGGTCTCCCACGTGCGCGAGCCGGTGCGCTTCGCCGATGCGATCGCCACCCTGCAAGCACAGGGCACGAGCGCCTACCTCGAGCTCGGGCCCGATCCGGTCCTCTGCGCGATGGCGCGCGAGTGCCTCGGCGAAGACGAGAGCCAGGCTGCCTTCGTCCCGACCCTGCGCGAGGGACGCGACGAGGCGGGAGCCATCGCTACAGCGATCGGCAACGCCCATGCGGCGGGAGCGGATGTCGACTGGGGGACCTTCTTCAAGGGGACCGCCGAACATGTCCCGCTTCCGACCTACCCCTTCCGGCGCAAGCGCTATTGGCCTTCTGCAAGCGCAGGAACCGGTGACGCCGGTGCGATCGGACTCACCGCGGCCGACCACCCGCTGCTGGGGGCGGCGGTAGAGCTGGCCGGCGGCAAGGGCGGGGACCTTCTGCTCACCGGCCGTCTCTCGTTGCAGACCCATCCCTGGTTGGCGGATCACAGAATCGGCAGCACGGTGCTGCTGCCCGGCACCGCCTTCCTCGAGCTGGCGCTCGGGGCCGCCGAGCAGGTCGGCGCCGCGACCGTCGCGGAGCTGACCCTGGAGGCTCCATTGGTCCTTTCCGAGTCCGGTTCGGCGGCGATTCAGGTGGCGGTCGCCGGCCCGGACGAGCACGGGCAGCGCCAGATCGCGATTTACGCTCGGCCCGATGCCGAGGAGGGCGAGTGGATCGAGCACGCCATCGGCGTCCTCTCCGACGCAGAGGGGGCGGCACCCGAGTCCCTGAGTGCCTGGCCTCCGGAGGGGGCGGAACCGCTCGACACAGACTCCGTCTATGACCGGCTCGCGGCGGCGGGCCTCGAGTACGGGCCCGCCTTCCAGGGACTCGGCGCAGCCTGGAAAGACGGCGAACAGATCTACGCCGAGGTTTCGCTGCCAGACGAGCAACGAGAGGAAGCCGAGCGCTTCGGCATTCATCCGGCGCTGCTGGACGCGGCCCTGCACGGCATCGCCCTTGCCGGAGAGGGTGCCGAGGGATCGGCGCTTCCATTCGCCTGGAGCGGGGTCTCCCTCTATGCGGAGGGGGCGAGGGAGCTGCGGGTGAAGATCGCTCCCCTGGGCGATGGCGAGCTGTCGTTGACCATCGCCGACGGCACCGGCGCCCCCCTGGCCGCGGTCGGCTCGCTGACGTTCCGCAGGCTGGACCCGGGACAGCTGCGCGGTGTCGGCCGACGGCAGGCGGGGCTCCTGGAGCTCCGCTGGGCGGAGGTACCCCTGGACGAGCAGGCCGGGGTGGCAGGTGACGCGGAGCTGCTGCGCTGCGAGGTCGACAGCGATGCGACCGGCACCATGGCGGCGAAGTCGGCGGCGGAGGACGCCCTGGAGGCGGTCAAGCAATGGCTCGCCGACGACACCAAGGTCGATGCCCGCCTGGCGCTGATCACCGGGGGGGCGATGGCTGCCATGCCGGGCGAGTCGCCCGATCCGGCCGCCGCGGCGATCTGGGGCCTGATCCGCTCGGCCCAGTCCGAGCACCCCGGCCGCTTCTGCCTGATCGACAGCGACGGCACCGAGACCTCCGCGGCCGTCCTGCCGGCGGCGCTTGCCCTGGGAGAGGACGAGCCGCAGCTTGCCCTGCGCGAGGGGGTGGCGTATGCGCCCCGCCTGGCTCGCGCCAAAGCAAGTGAGGTCGAGGGCGATGCCCTGGCGGCAATCGATCCCGAGCGCGTCGTGCTGATCACCGGCGGTACCGGCGGTCTCGGTGTTCTGACCGCCCGCCACCTCGTCGAGCACCACGGCGTCCGCCACCTGCTCCTGGTCAGTCGCAGCGGCCCCGATGCAGAGGGAGCGAAGGAGCTCGAAGCTGAGCTCGAGGCGCTCGGCGCCCAGACGACGATCGCCGCCTGCGACGTATCGGACCGCAAAGCGCTGCAGAAGCTCCTCGCCTCGATCTCCGACGAGCACCCGCTGGGTGCGGTGATCCACTGCGCCGGAGCGATCGCCGACGCCACGGTCGAGACCATGGAGTCCGAGCAGATCGGCGAGGTCTTCGCCCCCAAGGTCGACGCCGCCTGGCACCTGCACGAGCTGACCGCCGACGCCGAGCTCTCCGCCTTCGTCCTCTTCTCCTCGGCGACCGGCACCCTGGGCGGTCCCGGGCAGGGGAACTACGCCGCCGCCAACG
>DASUZP010000096.1:0-2125 GCA_036376775.1 Solirubrobacterales bacterium
CGACGTGGAAGCGACCGACAACGAAGTGGCGCGTAACCGCGGCGCCGGCAACGCCGGACCCTTCATCGATCTGGTTGCGGCCTCTCCCGCCACCGAAGTGGGGCCCAACAGGGGGATTGAACCGCCCCTCGTCTCGACCGCCAGCCAGGCGGGTGCTGCCGGTGGAGCCAAACCAGGCGCCACCGTGCGCGTCTTCCGCAAGCAGCTCGCTGCGCCGGGGGAGCTCGAATCGTTCCTCGGCGAGGCGGTTGCCGACGGCGCCGGCGGTTGGCAGCTCACCTACGACACCGCGATTCCGGCGGGGACGATTATCGCCGCGACGCAGACGAAAGAAGGGGCGACGTCGGAGCTTGCCATCGCGACGACCCCCGGATCGGAAGGCGTGCTCGCCGGAGGCGGAGGAGGCGCCTTCGGAAGCGGGGCTCCGGGCTCGTTGGAGGAGGCGATAGCGCGGACCCGGCCACAGACGAAGATCGTCAAGGCCAGGGCTCGCCACCGCGCCGCCCGCTTCGTGTTCGAGTCCGACCAGGTCGCCTCGACCTTCCTCTGCAAGCTCGACGGCAAGCCGTTCGACCTCTGCAGATCGCCGAAGAGATACGTGGGCCTGGCACCTGGCAGGCACGGCTTTTGGGTGCGTGCCGTCGATTCGGCGGGGCACGTCGATCTGAGCCCCGCGAAGAAGAAGTTCACGGTCCCGGGCTGAGCCATGGGATTGCGGTCTGCGATTGGACGCGCGGCCCTTCTCGTCGGCGTTCTCGTGGCCATGTCGGCACCGGGCGCCGCTGGGGCGGCGAGCGTCGTCAACGGCAATTTCGAGTCCGGGACGTTGAGCGGATGGCATGTGCACCACGCGACCGGAGCCGGTAACTGGTTTGCCTACGCAGGCACGGCCGCGCCGATTGGCAGCAGGAGGTCAACCCCCGCCGCCCCCGTCCAGCCTCCCCCGCAGGGCGCCTTTGCGGCGATCGCCGACCAGGCAAACCCGGACACGCTGATCCTCTACCAGGACGTCGGTCTGGGGGCCGGCCTCGAACACCAGCTCAGCCTGGTTGCCTATTACGACTCCTACGCGCCGATTGCCGTTCCGAATCCCGACACGCTTTCGGTCGACGAAGAAGCCCTGCGGCTTCCCAACGGCAAAATCAAGAAGAACCAGCAGTTCCGGATCGACGTGATCAAACCCGAGGCGCCGCTCGAGTCGCTCGACCCGGCCGATGTCCTTCTCACCGTCTTTGCGACGAGGCTGGGCGACCCACCGAGGATGGCCCCAAGGAGGCTGAGCGCGAACCTCAGCGCCTTCGCCGGCCAGACGGTGCGCATCCGGATCGCCACCGTGGCTCGGGAGGAAGTCCTCAACACCGGCGTGGACGCCGTCTCGATTGCCAGCTCCACGCCCGGGCAGGGCTCCCGACAGGCGGGCCGCAAGCCCGTCCTGTTCAGCTTCGGAAAGCTCGAAGCGAAACGGCGCAAGGGGACCGCGACGCTTCGAGTCTCGGTGTCGGGACCGGGTTTGCTGAGGGCGACGGCGGCTTCGTCGTCGCGGGGAGGAAATCCCCAGGCGAGCCGTCTGGGAAGGCCCCGCAAGCCGATCGAGCCGGTCACGGTGCCGATCGCGACGGCGAAGACGGTGACGATCCACCTCAGGCCCACCGCATCGGCCCGTTTGGCGCTGCGGCGACGACACAGGCTTCGCGTTCAGGTGGCGGTGACCTTCATGCCACCCGGGGCGTCTGCCGAAACGGCGGTGCTGCCCGTCGTGTTCCGCCTGGCCCGATCATCTAAATAATCTGACTATACTTATCCGCTTTGTCTAACCGCGAGGCCCCCGGGGGCTCGCATCAGGTCAAGCGAAGACAAGGAATGGGAGAGAGATGAACGGCAAGAAGAGGCTGTTGACCGCCGGCGTGATCGCCGCACTCGTCGTGTGCGCGGTCCCGGCGCTGGCGCTGGCCGCGGTCTGGAAAGACAAAGGCACGAACGTGAACAAACTCGTCGAATTCGCCGCAATCGGGGGCGAATTGTTCGAAACGACCGAAAAAGTGGGCGAAGAAGAAAAAATAAAAGGGGGCATGTCCTGCGAAGTCCGGATGGTCATCGCCACCGAAGGCGGTAGCTCCGGCGAAGT
>DASUZP010000097.1:0-4351 GCA_036376775.1 Solirubrobacterales bacterium
CGATCGCGACCCTGCGGGCGCAGGGCACCAGCGCCTACCTGGAGCTCGGGCCCGATCCGGTGCTCTGCGCGATGGCGCGCGAGTGCCTCGGCGAAGACGAGAGCCAGGCCACCTTCGTCCCGACCCTGCGCGAGGGACGCGACGAGGCGGGAGCCATCGCTACAGCGATCGGCAACGCCCATGCGGCGGGAGCGGGTGTCGACTGGGGGGCCTTCTTCAAGGGCAGCGGCGCCAGGCGGGTGCCGCTGCCGACCTATCCCTTCCAGCGCCGGCGCTACTGGTTGAACGCCACAGGGGCTGCGGGCGACGCCGGCGCGATCGGACTCACCGCCGCCGAGCACCCTCTGCTTGGTGCGGCGATCGAAGATCCCAGCGGTGCCGGCACGACTCTCGCCGGCCGCATCTCACTCTCGACTCATCCCTGGCTCGCGGACCAGGTTCTTCACGGCGCCGTGCTTCTACCGGGCAGCGCCATGCTCGAGCTGGCGCTGAGAGCGGCTGAAGAGGTCGGGGCGTCGATGGTCGAGGAGCTGACCCAGATGGCGCCGCTCGTCCTTCCCGAGCAGCACGCTGTCGCCATTCGAGTGTCGGTCTCCGGGCTCGACGAGGGCCGCCGTGAGCTGGCAATTCACTCTCGACCGGAGGGCGAGGACGGCAGCTGGACCCTGAACGCCGGCGGCACACTCTCTTCGCAGGCCATTGCAACTCCCGAGTCGCTGGATGTGTGGCCACCGGCAGGGGCCGAGCCGCTCGATGTCGACTACGCCTACGACCGCCTGGCCGAGGCCGGGCTTGACTATGGCCCCGCCTTCCAGGGTCTCGATGCAGTCTGGCGCGAGGGCGATCGGATCCACGCCGAGGTGTCCCTGCCCGGAGGGCAGGCAGACGAAAGCCGGGGTTTCGGCATCCACCCCGCTCTACTCGACGTCGCTCTGCACGGGATGGCTCTCGCTCGAGAGGGCTCCCTCGTCGAGGTCGAGCTGCCGTCGGTCTGGCGTCGGGTAGGCCTCCACGCAGTCGGAGCCGGGGAGCTGCGGGTGACGATCGCTCCCACCGGGGACGAGGGCGTCTCGCTCGTCCTTGCCGACCCCGAGGGCGCCCCCGTGGTCTCGATTGCCGAGCTCGAGACTCGGCCGTTCGATCCCGCGCAGCTTCGGCGGGTGGGGCAACGGCAGCCGGGCCTGCTGGGCATCGAGTGGACGTCGATCACCCATCCCGAGTGGGGCAGAGGGACGAACGACGTCGAGCTCCTGCACTGTGAGATCGACGGCGACGCGCCGCCGGCCGCGGCTGCTCGCAAGGCCGCGCTGAGCGCCCTCGCGGCGGTCCAGAAACGGCTCTCCGACGAGTCCGAGGACGGCTCTCGCCTGGCGTTTGTCACCGCGGGCGCGATGGCTGTCGCCGAGGATGAGATGCCCGATCCGGCCGCGGCGGCGATCTGGGGCCTGATCCGCTCCGCCCAGTCCGAGCACCCCGGTCGCTTCGCCCTGATCGACAGCGACGGCTCGCCGGCCTCGCTCGCTGCTTTACCGGCGGCGCTTTCGGTTGCGGTCGAAGAGCCACAGATCGTCTTGCGCCAGGGAGGGGTGCTCGTTCCGCGCGTCGTCCGTCCCGCGGGGGGTGAGGCGCCCGCAGCGGGCGCCATCGCGGCGTTCGACGCCGACCGGACGGTTGCGATCAGCGGGGCCACCAGTGGCCTTGGCGCCTTGGTTGCGCGCCATCTAGCCGAGCGCCACAGCGTCCGCCACCTGCTTCTGCTCAGCCGACGCGGACCCGAAGCCGAGGGCGCCGATGAGCTCATGGCAGAGCTCGGAGGGCTGGGTGCCGAGGTTCGGGTCGTGGCCTGCGACGTCGCCGATCGCGGCGACTTGAAGCGTGCGCTGGATTCGATTCCTACAGCCCACCCCCTGGGCGCGATCGTCCATTGCGCCGGGGCGCTCGCCGACGCCACGATCGAGACCCTCGATGCCGAGCAGATCGAGCGGGTCTTCGCCCCCAAGGTCGATGCAGCTCAGAACCTGCACGAGCTGAGCGCGGACCTGGACCTTTCCGCCTTCGTCCTCTTCTCCTCGGCGGCGGGAACCCTGGGCGGCCCCGGACAGGCCAACTACGCCGCCGCCAACGTCTTCCTCGACGCGCTGGCGCAAAGGCGCCAAGCGGAAGGACGGCCCGCCACCTCGATTGCCTGGGGCCCTTGGCAGCGCGAGGATGGGATGACCTCCGGCCTCAGCGAGGCCGATCTGGCCCGGATGCGACGCAGGGGCGTAGAAGCGCTTTCCGACGACGAGGGCCTGGACCTCTTCGACGCAGCCCTCGTTGCCGAGCAAGGTCAAGCCCTGGCGCTGCGCCTCGATCCGGCTGGACTGCGTGGACAGGCCATTGCCGGAACCCTGCCGTCGATCCTCAGCGGCCTGGTTCGTAGGCCGAGACGACGCAACGCCGCCGCCGGCTCGCTGGCGGCGAAGCTCGCCATTCTGCCCCCGGGCGAGGGGGAGGCGTTCGTGCTCGATCGAGTCTGCCGCGAAGTGGCCGCCGTGCTCGGGCACGACTCTGTCGCGGAGATCGGTCGGGATCTGGCCTTCAAGGAGATGGGCTTCGATTCTCTGGCGGCGGTCGAGCTGCGCAACGGCCTCAGCGCGACCACCGGCCTCAGTCTTGCGACGACGGCCGTATTCGACTATCCCAACCCGTCGGCCCTCGCCCGACATCTGCTCGCCAAGGCGACCGCGAGCGGTGCGGGGAGGCGGGTGGCGGTCAGGGCGCAGACGAGCGAGGAGCCGGTCGCGATCGTCGGCATGGCCTGCCGCTACCCCGGAGGCGTGGAGTCCTCCGAGGGTCTGTGGCGACTGGTCGCCGAAGGCCGCGACGGCATCTCGGAGTTCCCAGCCGACCGTGGTTGGGATCTGCAGCGCCTCTACGACCCCGATCCCGAGCACCCTGGCACGAGCTACACCCGCGAGGGCGGCTTCCTCTCGGGTGCGGCCGAGTTCGACGCCGAGTTCTTCGGCATCGCCCCGCGCGAGGCGCTGGCGATGGATCCCCAACAGAGACTGCTGCTCGAATCCTGTTGGGAGGCGCTCGAGGACGCCTGGATCGACCCGGCGTCGCTGCGCGGCGAGCCGGCCGGAGTCTTCGCCGGGATCGGCCATCAGGGCTACAGCCCCGCCTCCGGGGTCGCCGCAGCGGATCTGGAGGGCTATTTCGGCACCGGTGTCGCGGGCAGCGTCGCCTCCGGCCGCGTCGCCTACACCCTCGGCCTCGAGGGGCCGGCGATCAGCGTCGACACCGCCTGTTCCTCCTCGCTGGTCGCGATGCACCTCGCTGCCCAGGCGTTGCGCCAGGGCGAGTGCTCGCTGGCTCTGGCCGGCGGAGTCACGGTGCTCTCCGGCCCGGGAATATTCACCGAGTTCAGCCGCCAGCGCGGCCTCGCCCCAGACGGGCGCAGCAAGTCCTTCGCCGATGCCGCAGACGGGGTCGCCTGGGCGGAGGGAGTCGGCGTCCTCGTCTTGGAGCGACTCTCAGACGCCAAGCGAAACGGCCATCCGGTCCTCGCCCTGCTCAAAGGCTCGGCCGTCAACCAGGACGGCGCCTCCAACGGACTGACCGCGCCCAACGGCCCCTCGCAGGAGCGGGTGATCCGCCAGGCGCTGGCGAACGCGCGCCTCGAGGCGAAGGACATCGACGCGGTCGAGGCCCACGGCACCGGCACCACCCTCGGCGACCCGATCGAGGCCGGCGCCCTGCTCGCCACCTACGGCCAGGACCGCGAGAAGCCGCTGCGCCTCGGCTCGATCAAGTCGAACATCGGCCACGCCCAGGCCGCCGCTGGAGTCGCAGGCGTGATCAAGATGACCGAGGCGATGCGCCAAGGGGTCTTGCCGAAGACCCTGCACGTCGACGCGCCCTCCTCCAAAGTCGATTGGGAGGCGGGCGAGATCGAGCTTTTGAACGAGCCGGTCGAGTGGGAGACCGACGGCCGACCGCGCCGCGCCGGCGTCTCTTCCTTCGGCATCAGCGGCACCAACGCGCACGTGATCTTGGAAGAGGCGCCCGCAGTCGAGGCGGGCGCCGGGGAGCCGAGCAAAGACGGGCATAGGGGAGGGGCATCCGCAACCCGGCCTCTCCCCGGCCCGATCCCATTGGCGCTCTCGGCCAAAGCCGAGCCCGCCCTGCCTGAGGTTGCCGAGCGCCTCGCAGGCCACCTGACCGACAACCCGGACCTAGACCTCACAGACGTCGCCTACTCGCTCCTCGCCACCCGCTCTGCCTTCGAGCACAGAGCGGTTGTGCTCGGCTCGGACCGCGAGGAGCTGCTCGCCTCGCTCACCGCTCTCGCAGAGGGCACGCCATC
>DASUZP010000098.1:0-21280 GCA_036376775.1 Solirubrobacterales bacterium
CAAGGAATTCACCGGGGTCTCGGATCCCTACGAGGAGCCGGAGAGCCCCGAGGTCGTCTGCGACACCGAAGGCGAAACGGCAGAGGAGTCGGCGCAGAAGCTGATCGAGTACCTCGAGTCGCGGGATCTGATTCCGGCGGCTGCCGTCACTGCTTAGCGCGTAGCTGACTGCTACGGAGGGCACCCCGGCCCCCTCCTTGACGCATCGCTTCGATTCCCTAATCTGCGGGGCGTGAGGTGGGGCATCAGATTCGCGCTGCTCGCGGTAGTTCTGGGGCTGGTTTTCCCCGGGAGCGCGGCTGCCTTCGGGCTGCTTTCGAGCTTTGGGGAATTTGGCAGTGGGGCAGGGCAGCTGGATTCGCCGGCGCAGATGACGCTTGACTCCGAAGGCGACATCTACGTCGCCGACGGCGGCAACGACCGGATCTCGGTTTTTGCCGGCGACGGGACCTTTCTGCGCAGCTTCGGCCAAGGGGTGATGCTGGAACCGAGCGATGTGGCGCTCGACGGTGGCAGGGTTTTCGTCGCCGACAGAGGCAAAGATCGGATCGATGTCTTCACCGCGGAAGCGGAATTCCTCTTCTCCTTCGGCGCCGGCAAACTGATCGAACCCACCGGGGTCGCCGTCGACGGATCGACCGTCTTCGTTGCCGACAGCGGCAACGACCGAGTCGCCGCGTTCACCAGTACGGGAGCCTTCCTCTATCCGATCGAACCGATCCCGTCCGTCCGCGACGTGATCGTCGGCGGGGGCGGGAACCTCTTTGCCGCCGACTTCGGCAACCAACGGGTCGACGTCTTCACCAAGGCCGGGGTCGGGCCCATCCGATCGATAGGCGAGGACGGCGAAGGGGAGCTGAGCGGCCCGGTCGCGCTTGTCGCCGACGGCCTGGGGGGAATCTACGTCGCCGACCAGGTCGCTGAGCGGCTCGTCCACTTCAAGGATGACGGTGGATTCCTCGGCAGCTTTGACGCCGAGCCGAACGTCGCCGGCATCGGAGTCGCCTGCCAGGGCAACGTCTTCGCGGTCGAGGCGGGCATCCAGTTGGCCAGGGTCGTGCGCTTCGGCGAACCGGGGACCCCTCCGCCGCCCTGCGCGGAAGCGCAACCGGAGGAACCGGTCCAGGTGCCGGCGATAAAGCTGCCCTCGAGCAGGTTCCACTTCGCCGGTCTGGTCAAGAACCGCAGCAACGGCTACGCGGTGCTCTACGCGCGCGTCCCCGGGCCGGGGAGGCTGAACCTGACGGGCAGGGGCTTTCGTCGCCTTTCGCGCAGTGCGCAGCAGGCGACGACCGTTGTCCTCCCGATCAAGCCGAAGGTGCGGCTGAGGCACTTCCTCAAGCAGCACGGCAAGGGCACGATCCGCGTCGTCGTCACCTTCACGCCGAGCGAAGGTGTCCCGCGGACGCTGGAAAAGGTGATCGTGCTGCGGCGCCACCGCGGCTGAGCGGGCGGCGCGGTAGCCCTAGAGTCGCGGCACCTGAGGCTCGGCGAGGCCGTAGGTGTCGTAGGCGCCGAACTTCGCGAAGGTCTTGTGGGTCGGGCCGTGGTAGTCGGAGGAGGCCGTCGGGATCAGGTCGAGCTCCTCGCAGAGGGCCAGCAGGTGTTCGGTCTGCTCCTTGCTGTGGGTCGGATAGAAGGTCTCGACTCCGTCGACGCCGAGGGCGCGGATCAGCTCCTCGACCTCGGCCGGCTCGGAGATGTCCCAGTAGGGGTGGGCGACGACGGCGATGCCCCCCGCCTGCTTGATCGTCTCCACAGCCTGCTCGGCGGTCGGCCAGCGGCGCGGCACGAAGGCCTTTGCGCCCGGCACCAGGTACTCCTCGAAGAACGGCCCGAGGTCGCCCTCTGCACCGGCCGCCCGAGCGATGTGCGGCCGCCCGATCGAGAGCGCGTCGCCGGCCTCGCGCACGGCATCCTCCAGATGGAGATCGAAGCCCTCTCCGCGCAGCTTCTCGACGATCTCCCCGGCCCGGGCGACGCGCTCATGCTGGGCCCGCTCGCAAGCCGGCGCAATCGCTCCCAGATCGACCCAGTAGCCGCAGACGTGCAGGTCTTCCGCGTACTCGTGCACGCAGGACATCTCGATCGCGGGCACCAGCTCGATGCCCAATCGCTCGGCAGCTTCCGCAGCCTCCGGCACCCCCGCAATCGCGTCGTGATCCGTCAATGCCAGCGTAGTGACGCCAGCTTTGGCAGCTTCCGCGACGACTTGAGCCGGCGCCAGCTGCCCGTCAGAGACTGTCGAGTGGGACTGAAGCTCGATCACAAGACGGCGCACCCTAATGGCTTGTTGCCCGGGCGGGGCGCGGGGGTCTCCTCGCCTACGCCTATCACCGGCCTTCGGCCGGTGAAATCTTGTGCCGCTTCGCGGCAGGGTCTCTCCGCGGTGCCGGGGGGAGGCTAGGGCGAGGAGACCCCCGCGCCCCGCCCTTCCACCGGCCACATAAATAGACTGCGCCGCCGTGTTCGAGAAGGTGCTCATAGCCAACCGCGGCGAGATCGCGATTCGCGTCGCCCGCACGCTCAAGGAGATGGGCATCCGGTCCGTCGCCGTTTATTCGGAGATCGATCGAGATGCGCCACACGTGCGTGAGGCGGATGAGGCCTTTTTGATCGGGCCCGCGGTGCCCGCCGAGAGCTATCTGAACATCCCGAAGATCATCGAGACCGCTAAGGAAGCTGGCGCGGAGGCGATCCACCCGGGGTATGGCTTTCTAGCTGAGAACGCCGACTTTGCTCGAGCTTGCGGGGATGCCGGCATCACGTTCATCGGTCCCCCGCCGGAGGCGATCGAAGCTATGGGCTCTAAGACGCGGGCGCGGGAGATCATGGCCGAGGCTGGGGTGCCGATCGTCCCTGGCGCGACTGAGCCGGCGAAGGATGTCGAGGCGGCTAAGAAACAAGCTGAGGAAGCCGGCTATCCGGTCGCCTGCAAGGCGGCGGGCGGCGGTGGCGGCAAGGGCTTCCGCGTCGCGATGACCGCCGACGACCTGCAGGAGGCCTTCGAGGGCGCCGCTCGCGAAGGAGAGAAGTTCTTCTCCGACGACCGCGTCTACGTCGAGCGCTACCTCGAGGATCCCCGCCACGTCGAGGTCCAGGTGCTGGCCGACTCGCATGGCAACGTGATCCACCTCGGCGAGCGCGACTGCTCGATCCAGCGCCGTCACCAGAAGGTGATCGAGGAGGCGCCGGGACCGCAGGTCGACGCCGAGATGCGCGCGCGGATCGGCAAGATCGCCACCGACGCGGCCGCCGCGGTCGGCTATCGGGGTGCTGGCACGGTCGAGGGAATGCAGGTCGGCGACGAGTACTTCTTCCTCGAGATGAACACGCGGGTCCAGGTCGAGCATTGCGTGACCGAGATGGTCACCGGCGTCGACATCGTCCGCGAGCAGGTGCTGGTGGCCGCCGGCGAGGCGCTCACCGTCGCCCAGGAGGACGTCGAGCTGCGCGGTCACGCGATCGAGTGCAGGATCAACGCCGAGGCGGCGCACAAGAAATTCGCCCCCGCGCCGGGGGCGATCTCGACCTACCGCGAGCCGGCCGGGCCGGGCGTGCGGGTCGATTCGGGGGTCGAAGCGGGTTCCGAGGTGACGCCGATGTACGACCCGATGATCGCCAAGCTGATCGTCTGGGACGTTGACCGCGAGCACGCGACGCGACGCATGTTGCGCGCGCTGGGCGAGTACGAGGTGGGCGGGCTGACCACCCTGATCCCCTTTCACAGCGCGATTCTCGCCACCGAGCAGTGGGCGAAGGGGGAGACCTGCCGCGACCTGATGGAGGATCGCGAGTGGCTGAAGACCACGGCGCCGGCGGAGGTCGAGGCACCGGAGGCGCCGGACGGCGCCGAGGTCGTCGCCCGCGACTACAAGGTCGAGGTCTCGGGCAAGCTCTTCGACGTCAAGGTGATCGGCGAGGCGGCGGCCGGTGGCGCGGCGCCCGTCGCAGGAGGCAAGAAGCCCCCCAAGCGCGAGCGCAAGTCAGGCGGCGGCGCAAGCGCCTCGAGCGAGTCGCTGCCGTCGCCCCTGCAGGGCACCGTCCTCAAAGTGGCGGTAGAGCAGGGCGCCGAGGTCTCCGAGGGCGACCTGATCTGCGTGATCGAGGCGATGAAGATGGAGAACGAGATAGCCGCCCACCGCACGGGCAAAGTAACCGCTTTGAACGTAGCCGAAGGCGCAGCAGTCTCCAGCGGCGATGTACTGGCCGTCATCGAGTAGCGCCGGTGTCTCCTCGCCTACGCCTATCACCGGCCTTCGGCCGGTGAAATCTGCAGCCGCTTCGCGGCAGGAATCTCTCCGCGGTGCCGGGGGGAGGCTAGGGCGAGGAGACACCGGCGCTACTTAGTCCCACCTGCTCGGCGTCCCCGGAACGGAAACGCGAAGCACGCAAGCTGGCTGTGGTCGGACGGGGTGCCCCTCCAGCGCAGCGGCGTCCGTTTTCGCCCTTGAGGCGTTTCTCGGACGGCCGACCGGTCTTCGGGCGAAAACCCAGCAAGCAGGAGGGGCACCCCCGTCCGACCACCCCGCCCGGCCTAATGGCCTTTGCCGGAGTGTTCCCGTTCCCGTTCGCGCCGTTCCTTTTCGCGTTCTTGTTCGTGTTCGCGAACTTCCTTCTGGCGCTTGGCCCGCAGGCGGTCGAATTCGATCCGGGTCAGCGGCAGCGGCGGGGCCACTTCGCGGCATTCTTTCCCCACGCAGTTCTCGAAGCGCCGCAGCTGCCGGTGGAGGAAGTTGCGGATCGGGTAGAAGTTCGGCACCTTGACGATGTTGTTGAGCTCGTTCGGGTCCTTGTTGATGTTGTAGAGCTCCTTCTCCCCGTCCGGCCAGGCGATGTACTTGTAGGGGCCGAGGCGGATTCCCTCGTAGTTCAGGGGCGGGGCCAGGAGCGAGGCGTGCGCAGTGGCGCCCGTGCTCGAGGCACCCGCCTCCGGCTCTCGGGCGTTGGTGCTCCCGTTCCCCCCCGGACCGCCCCCGTCGCCTTCGCCGCTGGAGGCGATCGCCCCATTGGCTTCGACGTCGCTGGTCTGGACGAACGACTCGAAGAGGAGCGGGCGACGGCTGCGTAGTTCGGGGTCGCGCAGGTAGGGGACCATCGAGCGCCCGTCGATGCTCTTGTCCGCTTCGACTCCCGCCAGGTCGAGGATGGTCGGCGCGATGTCGATGTTCGACGCCAGCTCGCCGGTCGACGTGTCGGGCTTGATTCCGGGCCCCCGGATCAGGAAGGGCAGGTGCGTCGACGGCTCGTAGGCGAGGAACTTCCCGCCGATCAGGCGGTGCTCGCCGTAGAAGAACCCGTTGTCGGAGGTGAAGAGGATGTAGGTGTTGCTCAGGCGATGCAGCTGACCCAGCGTGTCGACGACCTCTTTTACGCCATCGTCGACCGAGCGCAGCGACTCCAGCGCCTTCTCGTAGTAGACCCGGTAGGTGCGCTTGTCGTTCGGAGTCAGGTGTTCGGCTTCGCGGATGAAGCGGGGCTTGTCGGTGACGTTGCCCTCGTCGAGCCCTTCGGAGCGATTGTGCGGCAGCCGCGCTCCCTTGAACCAGTCGTAGTGGCGGGGGGCGGGCTCGGGGCCTGCCGGCTTGCGGAAGTCGCCGTGGGGGGCCGTGTAGTCGAGCTGGAGGTAGAAGGGCTGTTCTTCCGGCGTCGCCAGCATCTCTTCCCGTGCCTGCCAGTTGAAGATGTCGGTCGCATAGACGCAAGGGCGCCCTTCTTCGGGAGCGAAGGGGCAGCCGGCCGGGTCACGTTCGGTGTATTCGCGCGGTTCCCAGGTACCCGAGTTGCCATACGGTTCGCTGATAACGCCGTCGTTGTTGAGCGTATAACCGTAGAAATAGTGGTGGGTGTCGGCGTTGAGGACGGTGTGCCAGGAGCTCCAGCCGGGCGGCACCGTGGTTCCGTTGTCGTACGGTTCGTCGCCGTAGCCGTTGAGGAACTTGCCGATGTGGATCGTGCGGTAGCCGGCGCCCTGCAGCCAGGTGGCGAGGTTGTGGCTGTAGGCGCCGCGGAAGGAGAAGCCGTAGTAGCCGCCGTTCGGCTGCACGTTGCCCTTGACGCCGGTGTTGTGGGCGTAGCGGCCGGTCAGCAGGCTTACCCGCGAAGGGCAGCAGAGCGGGTAGGAGACGTAGTAGCGGTTGAAGGTCGTGCCGCGACCCGCGATCAGGTCGAGCGTGTTCGGCATTGCCCTCGTCACGGCGGCGCCGGGGAAGGCGGTGAACGTGGCGTAGAGCTCGTCGAGGGTCTGGTCGTCGGTCTGGATGACGACGAAGCTGGGCGGTTCGCTGTTCGGGTCGAGCGGCGGTTCTTCTTCGGCCTCGACGGCCCGCGCCTGGGTGACGCTCAGCGCAAGCGCGCAGAGCAGGGCCAGCAGCGCTACCGCAATTGGAAGGCGGCCGCGCGAAAACGCTTGGCTGTGGCTGACTCGATCCATCGAATATGCATCGCCCTAGGCGACCCGGGATCGCCTGCAAGGGTCGAAACCGCCGCTGCCGGGTGAAGTTGCGAAGGGAACGCTAGAAGACGGCTAGGACGCGCCGAGTTTTTTGGCTGCGTCGCGGAAGTTTTTGACCGTCGCGGTGGGGGCTTTGCGGCCTTCGAGCTTCTCGCCATGGCGGTTGACCCAGATCACGGGGACCTTCATCTTCAGCAGCGGGGCGACGTCGGTCGTGTAGTTGCAGCAGATGTGGAGCCAGCCTTTTTTGCCGCCGATGCGCCGCGCGCACTCTTTGAAGTGGACGGGGTCGGGCTTGTAGCTGCGTACCTGCTGGGCGGTGACGACCAGATCCAGTTCGGTGCGCAGGTGGCGGCGGGAGATGCCCAGCAGCTTGTCGTCGATGTTGGAGATGATCCCGATCTCGTAGCGTTTGCCGAGCCGGTCCATCGCCGCGTTGGCCTCGCGGAAGGGCAGCCAGTAGGCGACGCTGTCGGGTAGGAACTGAGCGCGCGAGGGCTCGATCTCCCAGCCGACCTCGCGGGCGACCTTGACGATCGTGCGGCGCAGAACCTCCGCATACAGTTCGTAGGAGCCGGCCATGATTTCGGCCTGTACCTCCATGAAACGGGCGAGGAACGGCCCCTCGTCGAAGCTGAAGCCGTCTTTGGCCGCCTCTTTCTTGCAGGCGTCGACGATCCCCTTCTCCCAGTCGATCAGGGTTCCGTAGCAGTCGGTGGTCACCCAGTTGATTGATTTGAGCGGGGGAAGGGCCATGCGAGCGCGGCATCTTATGTCACCGGACCGTGACGCCGCGTCGCGCTGGGCATCTCGGATAGGCTGCCCGCCGCGTCTGGCAGGGCGCTTACGACATGGACCTCCTCGAGTATCAGGGTAAGCAGCTTTTCGCCGCGCACGGCATCGCCGTGCCGAGCGGCGAGGTCGCCTCCAGCGTGGAGGACGCTGTCGCCGCGGCGGAGCGGATCGGCTACCCCTGCGCGATCAAGGCCCAGGTGCTGATCGGCGGTCGCGGCAAGGCCGGCGGGATCAAGATCGCCGTCGACCGCGCCGAGGCCGAGCAGCATGCCGGCGCGATCCTCGGCATGGACATCGTCGGCCCGCACGGCGAGGGCCCCTTCAGGGTCGGCCAGGTCTGGGTCGAGGGCGGCTCGGACATCGCCGCCGAGTACTACGCCTCGGTGATCCTCGACCGTGGCGAGAAGAAGCTGCTGGCGATGGTGTCCGCCAAGGGCGGGATGGACATCGAGGCGGTCGCCGCGGAGGACCCCGACGCTCTGATCAAGGAGCACGTCGATCCCACCCGGCCGTTCACCGCCGCCGAGGCACGGCCGATCGTCGCCCGCGCCGGGCTGGCCGAGGACGCGCTCGACGAGGCGGCGGAGATCCTGGCGAAGCTGGCCGAGACGGCGCAGGCCGAGGACGCGACGCTGATCGAGGTCAACCCCCTGATCGTCACCGCGAGCCGCGAGGTCGTCGCGCTCGACGCCAAGGTGACGATCGACGGCAACGCCCTCTACCGGCACGAGGGGCTGGCGGAGCTCGACGCCGAGTCGATCGACGATCCGCAGGAGGCGATGGCGCGGGAGAAGGGCCTCACCTACGTCAAGCTCGACGGCAACGTCGGCATCCTCGCCAACGGTGCCGGCCTCTGCATGTCGACGCTCGACGTCGTCGCCCAGGCGGGCGGCGCGCCAGCCAACTTCCTCGATGCCGGGGGCGGCTCCAAGGCGGAGGCGATCGTCAACGCGCTTACCGTGATCGTCTCGGACGAGAAGGTCAGCGCGATCCTCTTCAACATCTTCGGCGGCATCACCCGCTGCGACGAGATCGCCAAGGGCATCGTCGAGGCCTCCTCGCAGCTCGACCTCGGCGTGCCGCTGGTCGTCCGCCTCGACGGCACCAACTCGGAGGAGGGCCTGGCGATTCTCGCCGAGGCCGGCCTGCCCGACCTGCACCAGGAGACGACGATGCTCGGCGCCGCCGAGAAGGTCGTCGAGCTCGCCGGGGGGAACGGCTGATGTCGATCGTCATCGACGAGAAGACGAAGCTGGTTGTCTCCGGCCTGACCGGCCGCGAGGGCTCCTTCCACGGGTTGCGCAACCAGGCCTACGGCACCCACCTGGCGGCGGGCGTCACGCCCGGCAAGGGTGGCCAGGAGGTCGAGGGTGTGCCGGTCTTCGACTCGATCCGCGAAGCGGTCGAGCAGGAGGGCGCCAACACCTCGATGATCTTCGTCCCGGCGCGCTTCGCCGCGCCCGCGATCGACGAGGCGATCGAGTCCGGGGTCGAGACGGTGATCGCGATCACCGAGGGAATCCCGGTGCTCGACATGTTGAAGACCTACTGGAAGGCCAAGGAGGCCGGCGTCCGTCTGATCGGCCCCAACTGCCCCGGCGTGCTCTCGCCCGGCAAGGCCAACGTCGGCATCATCCCCGCGCAGTTCTTCGATCCGGGCAAGATCGGCGTCGTCTCCAAGTCGGGCACGCTGACCTACCAGATCGGCAACGAGCTGAAACAGGCGGGAGAGGGCAACTCGTCGATCGTCGGCATCGGCGGCGACCCGATCATCGGCTCGGACTTCATCGACATCTTGAAGCTGTACGAGGCCGACCCCGAGACGGAGCTGATCGTGATGGTCGGCGAGATCGGCGGCGACGCCGAGGAGCGGGCGGCGGAGTTCATCGCCGCTGAGGTCTCCAAGCCCGTCGTCGCCTACATCGCCGGCTTTACCGCACCCCCGGGCAAGCAGATGGGCCACGCCGGCGCGATCATCTCCGGCTCCTCGGGGACGGCGCAGGCGAAGAAGGAAGCGCTCGAGGCCAAAGGCGTACGCGTCGGCGAAAGCCCGACCGAGACGGCGAGGATCGCCGTCGAAGTGCTGCGCGGCTGATCGGCCTCGCTACCGCGCGGGCGGGCGGATTCGCCGTTCGAGGCCGCGGGCGATTGCGGCCATCCCTTTGAAGGAGTCGTAGGGGCCGGTTCCGGCTTGGGCGCAGGTGGCGCAGATGTCCAGGGTTTCGACCGTAACGACGGTTCGGGGGAGGTAGATACGTGCCGTGTATGCATGCCATGCATGGTGTCGGCAGGTGGGGTGGAACCCTCCGAACCCGTCGAGGATCTGAGCATGGCCATGCGGAAGCTTCAGGTTGTGAGCAGTGGCACAGCTCAGTGAGGCGGGCAGCTCGCCCTTGCGGGCTTCGAGCCAGCGCCACTGGCGGTGCGGCCAGATGTCGAGGAAGATCTCTTCGGTGGGGCTGAGGCCCCAGTGGTCGAGGTAGGTGAGGCTCGCACGTTGGGTTCCCAATCCGCTGTGGGGCCTCGAGCCGGTGTTGAAGAGATGCATCCGGGGAAGCCCATGGCCGGGCGTGAACGTGCGCCCCAGCCAGTAGACCGGCATCTTCAGTCTGGGGTCTTCAAGGGGCACTTCACGGTCGTCGGCTTCGGCCTGCGTGTAGGGGGTCGGCGCTTCGATGCGGTTCTGCTGGCGACGCGCGAGCTCGACCGCCGCTTGATCGTTTGCGGCGTTGTCACCGCCGGAGACAAAGATCGCTGCGACGACGTCTCCGGAGCGCCATACCAGGAACGAGCTGGAGTGCTCTTCATTCAGCGTGATCAGTTCGCTGTGTTCCCAGTGATAGAGCCGGGTTGCGTCGCCCACCGTCTCCGGCGGCGGTACCTCGGCCGGTAGTTCGTCGCCCATCAGGTGGCTGAGCAGTTCGCGCGAGACCCCGAGCCCGGCTTCTGCGCCTGCGACGCTGCCCGTGTCGAGTGCCCCGGTTCCGACGACCAGCGGAGTCGGTTGCTGTGCTCCCGGCACGCGGAAGAGACGGGCGTATAGAGCCGTGCAGCCGGCCGGCGCGTATCGATCCACGAATTCGGCCAGGCGTGGTTGCGGCTTCGCCGGGTCGATCTCTCCGCAGCCGGTGGCTACCGCCGGGGTTTCGGGCAGGCCACCTGAATATCGATAGCCCAGAGGCAGATCGTGCAGGCGCAGCAGGAGCTCCCCCGCTGCCTCTGTGCTCTCGGGGGAGGCGTTCGCTGCCGCCACGTCTCCGTCGCCAGGAAGGGCATTCAGGGAGAGAAGCGCGGCGACAATCGCGAAGGTAGCGATTCCGACAGCGACAATTCCACCCAGCCCAGACTTTCCCCGCCTCATCAGGCCGAGTATATGAGCGGCCCAGCCGGCCCCGGGCGAGGCGCGTTGCTAGTGTCGGGCGCAATGGCCGGAGACACGATCTCATTCGCCCGCGGAGCTCCCAGTGCGGACATCTTGCCTCGGGAAGCTGTGAGGGATGCTGCCTCGGTTGCTCTCGCCGAGGACTGGGAAAAGGCGCTCTCCTATGGGACCGGGATCGGGCACCCTGGGCTCTGTCAGTGGGTGGCCGAGCGGCACGGTGGGCTCGATGCCGGGCAGGTGATGATCGCCAACGGGTCGCTGGAGGCCGGCTGGATGCTGTTCGAGCATCTGCTCGAGCCGGGCGACCGGGTGGTCGTCGAGCAGCCGACGTACGACCGCACGCTCTTGATGCTGCAACGGCTCGGAGTCGAGCTGGTGCCGGTCGCGCTGGAGGCCGACGGGCTCGACCTCGCGCAGTTCGAAGCGGCTCTGGACGACGGCCCGATCAAGCTCGCCCACATCATCCCCAACTTCCACAACCCCGCCGGCTGCACGCTCTCGGCCACGAAGCGCACCCGACTGGTCGAGCTGGCGGCCGAGCACGGCTTCTGGATCTTCGAGGACGACCCCTACCGCGAGCTCCCCTTCGAGGGCGAGGCGCTGGCGACGATGCTCTCGATCGATTCCGCCGACCGCGTGATTCACGCCTCGTCCTTTTCGAAGACGGTCAGCCCCGGTGTGCGGGTCGGCTATCTGGCCGGGCCCGCGGCGGAGATCGCGCAACTGGCCAAGCGCGCCAACGAGACCTACATCTCACCCAACATGCTGGCCGAGGCCGTGGTGCTGGAGCTCTGCCGGTCCGGCGGCCTGGACAGCAACATCGACTTCGTCAAAGGTGCCCTGAGGGACCGGCGCGATGCCCTGGTAGGGGCGCTGAAAGAGCACCTCCCCGAGGCCGAGTTCGTCGTCCCGGACGGCGGCTACTTCCTCTGGCTCGACCTTGCGGCAGGGACCGACACGCCGTCCTTGCTCGCCGAGGCCAAGGCCGAGGGCGTCGCCTTCGTCGCCGGGCCCGACTTCATGATCGAGGGTGGCGAGAGCAGCCTGCGCCTCTCCTTCGCCAGCGTGCCGCCGGAGCGGATCCCGGAGGGCGTCGCCCGTATCGCCCGCGCCCTGGAGCGCGTCCGCGCAGCGTCGCCTGCTTAGAACCCCTACCGGGATAAGCCCTGATCCAGCGCCCGCTTTGGTCCGTAGTGGGGGAGAACCCCAACTTCAACCAGGAGGGCAGCATGGCTGTTCGGAAAGAAGCGAACGCGCTCAGCCGCATCGCGCGGGACCCGGTCTCGCGGCGCAAGTTCATCGCCCTGGGCGGCGGGTCCGCGGCCGCCGCGTTTCTCGTTGCGTGCGGCAGCGACAGCAGCACCGCGACCACGACCGCAACCACCAGCGGCAGCACCGAACACGTGATCGAAGAAAAGTTCGGCAAGGGCGACGTCGGCATCCTTAACTACGCGCTGACCCTCGAGTACCTGGAGACGGCGTTCTACGCCGACGTCGTCAAGAGCGGCCTGTTCAAGGGCTCCGACCTGGCGACGATCGAAAAGTTCGGCGAAGAGGAGGCTCAGCACGTCGAAGCGCTGACCGCGGCGGTCAAGACCGCCGGCGCCAAGCCGGCGCCGAAGCCGAAGACCCAATTCCCGCTGAAGAACGCCAAGTCGGTGCTCGAACTGGCGGGCACGGTTGAGAACCTCGGCGCCGCGGCCTACCTCGGCCAGGCGGCGAACATCAAGAGCCCGGCGGTACTGGCCGAGGCGCTCTCGATCCACAGCGTCGAGGGCCGCCATGCGGCGGCGCTGAACACGCTGCTCGGTCAGTCGATCACGCCGGATGGCGCCTTCGCCGTACCGGCCGACGCGGAAACCGTCCTGAAATCCGTCGAACCGTTCATCGTCGGCTGAGCCGGCAAGCGGACGCGAAAGGAGACTGCGATGCGAAGCGATGAACTTGCACAGCCCGAGCTCGCCGACGTCCACGTCGACGTCGACAGCGGAGATTTCTCACGCGGCGAGGTGATCCTCAAGGGGGCGCTGGCCGCCGGCGCCGTCTACGGCGCCGCCTCCGTGGCCCCGTTCGTCAGCCGGGCGCTGGCGATGTCGGACGGCGGCGACGTCGGCATCCTCAACTTCGCCCTCACCCTCGAGTACCTGGAGTCGACCTTCTACAAGGAAGCGAAGCGCCGGGCCGGGGCGAGCGGCGAATTGAAGAGCCTGATCGCCCTGGTCGGCCGCGACGAGGACGAACACGTCGGGGCGCTGACCGAAACGATCAAGAAGCTCGGCGGCAAGCCGGTGGCGGAGCCGAAGTTCGACTTCCCCTATAAGAACACGGGGGAATTCCTCAAGCTCGCCCAGACCTTCGAGGACACCGGCGTCAGCGCCTACAACGGCGCCGCGCCGCAGATCAAGTCCAAGGAAGTGCTCGGCGCGGCCGGCTCGATCGTCCAGGTCGAGGCGCGGCACGCGGCGGCGATCCGCCTGCAGAACAAGGAAGAACCGTCGCCGGAAGCGTTCGACCCCTCGCTGCCCAAGGCGCAGGTGTTGAAGGCCGTGGAACCCTTCATCCAGTAGGGATGAGCAGCGACTGACGATTGGCGAGCCGTTCGAGATGAAGAAGAGGAAGCGAGTAACCGAGCGGCTCGCCGACGAGGACCTGATGCCGCTGATCGGCGAAAAGGACGCCGGCGCCTTCGAGGTCTTCTACGATCGCCACGGCGGCGCCGCCTACTCGCTGGCCTACCGGATCGTCGGCGAGCGAGCGGCGGCCGAGGATGTTACCCAGGAGGCCTTTGTCTCGATCTGGCGCAGCGGCGCCCGCTTCGACCGGAGGCGGGGCAGCGTCCGTTCCTGGACGCTGGGGATCGTCCGCAACCGGGCGATCGACCTGCTGAGGACCCGATCGGGCCGCGCGCCGAAGCTCGGCTTTGACGACGAGCTGGCGCTCGAGCAGCGGCCGTCGGGCGAGCTCACCGACGAGGAGGCGTTGCGGCGCGAGACGGCAAAGGAGGTCCGCGGTGCTCTGGGCGAGCTGCCCGGAGAGCAGGCGCAGGTGCTCGAGCTCGCTTACTACGGGGGCTTCAGTCAGTCGGAGATCGCCGAGATGCTGACCGTGCCCCTGGGCACGGTGAAGGGGCGGATGCGCCTCGGCTTGGAGAAGATCCGGGGACAACTTGCGAAGGGGCTGGCATGAACGAGAGAGAGCACGAGATGCGCCGCGAAGAACTCAGCGGCTACCTGCTGGGGGCACTGGATCCAGGCGAGGCGGCCGAACTGGAGCAGCACCTCGCCGGCTGCGAGGCGTGCCGCAGCGAGCTCGAATGGCTGCGCCCAGCGGCGCAGCTGTTGCCCGAGGCCGTCGAGCGGGTCGAGCCGCCGGCTGAGCTGCGGACGCGGATCATGGGCGAAGTCGAGGCCGATGCAGACGCGAGGCGTTCGGGAATCCGCTTTGGCGGGCGGCGCATGCCGGTCCTACGGCCTTTGGCCGGCCTCGCCGTGCTCGCGCTGCTTGCGGCCGCGGTCGCCGGCTACGCGATCCGCGACGGTGGCGGGGGCAGTACGACCACGGTGGCTTCCGGGCGTGCCCCCGGGGTGACGGCGAAGCTCGTCCGCGCGGAAAACAGCGGCACCCTGCGTCTGGCCCACGTCCATCAGCTGCCGCCCGACAAGGTCCTGCAGGCGTGGGTGCGGCGCGGCAAGCGGATCGAATCGGCGAAGACGCTCTTCATCCCCAACCGCGACGGCACCGCGACGGCGGTGATCGACGACATGCACGACGTCAACGCGGTGATGGTCACGACCGAGCCGCGCGGCGGCAGCGACTACCCGACCTCGGACCCGATCGTCTCAGTGGCTATTCCCCAATAGAGAGTCTGAGGCGGCGAAAATCGAGACTGGCTAGGACGCAGGGAGGTCGGCAAGGGGAGCGCACTTCAGTGCGTGACCCGCAGACGACCGACCGAGGACAACGCCAGTCGACGATTTGCAGCCGCCTCAGCGGCCGTAGCGGTCGCTGGAGAGAACCAGCTGCTCTGGGATCGCTGCGCGCGGCGGCGGCGCTGGGTCGGCGCGGACCGAGACGGTCTCGGCGACGCTGCGCGAGACCCGGTGCGCCCCGTCGGCGGAGGCGATTGTGATCCCCTCGTCGTCGGAGCTCTCGACTTTGCCCTCCAGACCGGGCTCGAGACCGGCCGCTTTGAGGTAGTGCAGCAGCTCCTCGGCCTCGTTCTCGAAGCGCAGGACGCGAATCTCGGCGCCGACCTCGACGTCGGCCAGCAGCGAGCCGGTCTCGCGCACGCCCTCGACGATCGGGTGGCCGTGCGGGCAGGTCGTCGCGTCGCCGATCGCCGCTCGCATCCGCTCCTCCAGCACCGGCGACATCGCGTGCTCGATTCGCTCCGCCTCCTCGTGCACCTCGTCCCAGGGGATGCCGAGCACATCGGTGAGGAACCGCTCGATCATGCGGTGGCGGCGGACGATGTGGCTGGCGTGCTCGCGGCCGGACTCGGTGAAAGCGAGCGATTTGTCGGCGTTGCGCTCGACGTAGCCATCGCCGACCAGGCGGCCGACCATCTCGTGCACGGTGGGCGGGGAGAGCTGCATCGCGCGGGCGATGTTGGCGCCGGTCATCGGCAGCCCGGCCTCCTCCAGCCAGAACATGATCTCCAGATACTCCTGCTCGGCGACGGTCGCGGTCTCCATCATCGCCTCGATACTAGCTTGAGCCCAGCGCCGCCCGTCCCCGCCGCGATGTCGCACTGAGGCTCGTATAGCGGGAACAACTGCGACATCAGCGGCGTTCCATCAGACTGGAGACGACCGCCTCGTAGAAGCCGTCTCCCATCGCCCCCTCGGTCACGGTGGCGTTGTCCCAGGCGGCCAGGGCGGCGCGCAGGCCGGGGTCGCGCTCGGGGCCGTTGGCGACGACGAAGAAGCGACCGACCGCGGCGGCGACCTCGAGGTCCTCGACCGAGTCGCCGACGGCGATGCAGTCGGCAGGGTCGAAGCCGCGGCCGCGGGCGTGGGCAGCGACCGCGTTCGCCTTGCTGACCGGCTTCGGCACCAGGTGGTAGGCGTGGGTGGGGCCGTCGATGGCGGGCATCTCGCGGCCGATCGCGCCGTTGTCGAGCAGGCGCAGGTTCCCGTGGCCCTGCGTGGCGAGCAGATCGTTCGCCTCGGCGACGTCGACCTTGCCGCGAAAGAGGTGGGAGAGCACGCGGCCGTGATGCCAGGGCGAGTGGTACTCGAGTCGCCCCTCGAAGTGCTCGAAGAGCATCTTCGGGATCCCCTGCCGCTCGAGCTTCTCGTAGACGGTGCCGTCTTCGTCGGGGACGAGGTCGCCGGTCAGCAGCGTCGTCTCGCCGTCGATCGCGAAGGCGCAGCCGGCCTCGTAGATGTAGGAGGTCTGTCCCATCAGGCGCGCCGCCTCGTGAACCTGGGCCTCGCGCCGTCCGGACATGATCACGACCTCGACCCCGGCCCGGTGGCAAGCCTCGAGGCCGCGCGACTGAGCCAGCGAGAAGCCACCCTCGGCGTCGCGATATAGCGAGGCGCCCTGCCCGAGCAGGGTGCCGTCGAGGTCGGTGTAGACGCAACTCAGTGCCATGGTGCGGTCGCTACGGTAGCCGTCCATGTTCGCGCGAGTCTCGATGCCCACGGCCGCGGGTCCTGTCGCGGCGGCCCTCCCCCATGTGCTCGGACTCCTTCGGAGTCCTCCGCTATGGGGGACCCCCGCCGCCGCGCCACCCGCGGGAGGGTTGCGTCGATGATCTGGAAGCTGTCCGACCGCGACCTTGGGCTTGAGCTTCCGGTGGCCGCTGGGATTGTCAACGTGACGACCGACTCGATGTTTGAGGGAGCTCGAAGCGAAACTCCGGAACGGGCCATCGAGGATGGGGGGCGGCTGGTCGAGGCCGGCTTCGACATGCTCGACGCGGGGGCGGTCGCGGCGCGCAGTGGGCCGCCGGTCGGAGCCGAGGAAGAGGCGGCGGCGCTGGTGCCGGCGATCGAAGGGCTGGCCAGCGCGGGCGTGCCGGTCTCCGCCGACACCTTCTCGGTCGAGGTGGCGCGGCGGGCGCTGGGAGCGGGTGCTGTCGCGGTCAATGACATCTCCGGCGGCTCGGAGGAGATGTTCGAGCTGGTCGCGGAGACGGGCTGCGGTTACGTGCTGATGCACATCGAGGGCCCGCCGCGGGTCGACCGGCCGGCGCGTGCCTACGACGACGTCGTCGAGCATCTGAAGTCGTGGTTCGGGGGGAGAGTCGAGGTGGCCTCGCGGCTTGGAGTAGGCGAGGAGCAGATCGCCATCGACCCGGGACTCGACTTCGACCTCACCACCGCGCAGGATCTGGAGATCCTGCGGCGACTCGGCGAGCTGCGCTCGCTCGGCCTGCCGCTCTACGTCTCGCTCTCGCGCAAGGACTTCGTCGGCGAGGTCCTGGGTGGGAGCTGGGAGGAGCGGCTGCCGGCGGGCGAGCGCGAGTGGGGCACGGTCGCGGCGGCGACGCTGGCGGTGCGCGAGGGAGCGGACGTCCTGCGAATTCATGATCGGTCCACTCTCCAGGCGGTCAGGGTTGCTGGCGCGATCCAGGGCTCGTCAGGCAAGGACGCTGGGAGTCGTAATAGCAGCGCTATTTCGACGACTGAGGACGCCGCATGACGAGGCCTGGGGCCGCCAGCCTGCTGGAGGCGCCCTGGAGCATCGCGATCGACCCGGCGCGCCGCGATGGCCGCATCGTCGCCGAGAGCAGCGAGCCGGAGCGCAAAGCGAAGCCGGTGGCGATGCCGCGCTCGCTCGACGCAGGCCTGGTCGAGGCGCTGGGCCGGGCTGGGATCGAGCGCCTCTACTCGCACCAGCGCGAAGCGTTGAAGGCGGCTGCCGCCTCCAATCTGGTGATCACCAGCGGCACCGCCTCGGGCAAGAGCCTCGCCTTCAACCTGCCGGTGCTCGACGGCATCGCCCGCGACGCGAAACGGCGTGCGCTCTATCTCTACCCGACCAAGGCGCTGGCCCAGGACCAGGCGCGCAAGCTCGCCGCGCTGCGCCCGCCGGGGCTGCGCGAGGCGATCTACGACGGCGACACGCCGCGCGAGGAGCGTCCGGCGATCCGCCGCCGCAACAACCTCGTCCTCACCAACCCCGACATGCTGCACGTCGGCCTGCTGCCCAACCACAAGAGCTGGGGCGACTTCATCGCCAACCTGGGCTGGGTCGTGGTCGACGAGGCGCACACCTACCGCGGCGTCTTCGGCTCGCACGTCGCCAACGTGCTGCGGCGGCTGCGGCGGGTCGCACGCGCCTACGGCGCCGAGCCGCGCTTCCTGCTCGCCTCGGCGACGATCGCCAACCCGGTCGAGCTCGCCGAGCGGCTGGTCGGCGAGCCCTTCGAGCTGATCGACGACGACGGCGCCCCGCGCAGCGGCCGCGAGATCGCGATGTGGAACCCGCCGCTGATCGACAAGGCGAGCGGCACGCGGCGCTCGGCGCTTTCCGAGGCGGCGGACCTGCTCGCCGAGCTGGTCTCGCAGGGGGTACGGACGATCTGCTTCCTCAAAAGCCGCCGCGGTATCGAGCTGATCCAGCGCTTCGCCGGCGAGGCGCTGCAGCGGCGCGGCAAGCCCGAGTTGGCGGCGCGGATCGCCCCCTACCGCGGCGGCTACACGCCCCAGCAGCGGCGCGATATCGAGGCCCGACTGGCAGCCGGCGAGCTGCTCGCCGTGGTCGCGACCGATGCGCTCGAGCTCGGCATCGACGTCGGCGAGCTCGACGCCGCGATCTGCGTCACCTTCCCCGGCACCGTCGCCAGCCTGCGCCAGATGTGGGGCCGGGCCGGCAGGCAGCGGCGCGGGCTCGCGGTCTACGTCGCCGGCGCCGACGCGCTCGACCAGTTCTTCTGCCGCCATCCGGACGAGTTCGTCGGCCGGCCGGTGGAGGCGGCGATCCTCGACCACGAGAGCGAGCAGATCGCCTCGCGGCACATCGTCGCCGCCGCCTACGAGCTGCCGTTGAGCGGCGAGGACGACGAGTTCTTCGGCGACGGCTGGCGCGAACGGGCCGAACGGCTGACCTCGGCCGGCGAACTGCGCCGCGCCGGGGGCCGACTGCTCCCGGCCGGCAGCGAGTTCGTCGCCGCGAAGATCCCGCTGCGCTCGGCCTCGGCCGACTCGATCGCGGTGATCGAGCGCGACTCCGGCGAGATGCTCGGCCTGGTCGAGTCCGAGCGCGCCTTCACCACGATCCACCCGGGCGCGATCTACCTTCACCTCGGGCGGTCTTACGAGGTCGAGCAGCTCGACATCGAGGGGCGGCGGGCAATCGTCACCCGCTTCGACGGCGACTGGTACACGCGGCCGAAAAAGGAGACCGAGATCTACATCGAGCGGGTGCGGGAGCAGCGGACGACCTCGGGCGTGGAGCTGCACTTCGGCGAAGTCTCGGTCAGCGAGCAGGTGATCGCCTTCCAACGCGTCTCGATCTCCGAGCAGGAGCCGATCGACATCGTCGCCCTCGAGCTGCCCGAGCAGCACTTCGTCACCCAGGCGCTCTGGTACGTGTTGCCCGACCGGCTCAGCGGCGTTCTGCCGCCCGATGTCCTCCTCGGCGCCCTGCACGCGACCGAGCACGGGCAGATCGCGGTGCTGCCGCTGATCGCGATGTGCGACCGCTGGGACATCGGCGGCCTCTCGACCAACGTCCACTTCCAGACCGGCCGCGCGACGATCTTCGTCTACGACGGCCATCCGGGTGGGGTCGGCATCACCCTGCGCGGCTACGAGCAGTTCGAGCGCCTGCTCGGCGACGCCGAGCGCCTGATCGGCGAGTGCCCCTGCGAGTCCGGCTGCCCCGCCTGCGTGCAGAGCCCCAAGTGCGGCAATCTGAACGAACCGCTGCACAAGGCCGGCGCGTTGGAGCTGATGCGGACGATGCAAGACTCCGGCGGGCGATGAGCGAACGGGCGCGACCGAAGCAGATCGCGGTGATCGGGTCCGGGAGCTGCGAAGAGGGCTCGGAGGCGTGGGCGCTCGCCGAAGAGGTCGGCCGGCTGCTTGCGGAGGCGGGTTTCGCCGTCGTCTGCGGTGGCCGCGGCGGCGTGATGGAGGCGGCCGCAGCCGGCGCAGCCAAGGCAGGTGGGACGGTGATCGGGATCGTCCCTTGGACCTCGACCGGTGACGCCAACCCCTACTGCACCCATGTGGTCGCGACGGGGATCGGCTACGCGCGGAACGTCGCAGTGGTCGCATCCGGCGAGGCGACGATCGCGGTGGGAGGCGAGTGGGGAACGCTCTCGGAGATCGGCCACGCCCGCAGCATGGGCCGCCCGGTGGTGGCCCTGCGCAGCTGGACCGTGTCGGGCAAGGGAGACATGGAGAGCGCCCCGGGCGTGACCGCCGTATCGACGCCGGCCGAAGCAGTAGCCGCTGCGCTCGAAACCATCTAGTCCAGACGTGCCGGTGATTAAGCACCCATATGGGCCGCTAATCACCGGCACGTCTGGGCCAGAGTTCGCGCAGAGCGAGGATCGCGAAGGCGTGGGACCAGGCGAGGGGCGTGGTCGAGGTCGGCAGGCCGGTCTGGGCGTCTACGCGCTCGGGCAGCAGGCCCAGCGGGGTAGCCGCGCGGCGCAGGGCGGCCATCAGGCGCAGGGCGGCGCGGCGGTCCTCTCGTGCGATCGCACCGCGCGTCTGCCCTTCGTCGCCTTCGCGCGCGAGGGCGGCAAACGCCCAGGCGGTCCAGGCCGTGGGCGCCGTCCAGGGGTCGTCGCCCCCGGGCCAGTGCTCCGACGGGACGATCCCGAAGCGGCTGCCACGCTGGGCGACAAGTCGGAGCAGAGTGCGGCGGATCGCGGGAAAGAGGGCGGGCCGTGGAAACGGTCGTATAGCCCAGGCGGCGGCGGAGTCGGGGCCGGATGCCGGGTCGCCTGCGGTTCTCGCCAGCCCCCGGGGGGATGAAAAGAGCTTGCGAATAGCGGCTGCCCCGACACCTGAGGCGATCGCGTTGCCCAGATAGTCGCCCGCATCGCCCTCCTGGTAATCGACTCGCTCCCGCCAGCGGTCCCGGATCGGCCGCGCCCCCAGTCCGGCGGCCCGTGCCGCCGCCGCAACCCAGCCGGCGGCGTCGCCCTGTGCGCCGCGGCCGGGGACGGGCGCGCCGCTCCCGCGGAACCGCGCCGCCGCGTTCAGGTCGAGGCCGGTGAGGAAACGGGCGACCCGGTGTGCCTCCGGGCCGTACCCGGCATCGACCAGGGCGAGCGCCACCGCTGCCGCGTCGCGCGGCCAGACATAGGCCCAGCCGTCGCGGGCCCCGGCGACCACGGCACCGGTGTGTCGGTCGGTCAGCGCTCGCAGCACCAGCAGCGAGCGCCGGTACATCGCCCGCGCCCAAGGTGGGGCGCCGGCGCCCAGTGGCCTCGCCCCGCCCAGCCAGCGCCGGTCCTCGCGGACCGCAGCCGCGCTGCCGATCTGTCGCACGACCCTTTTCCCGCCGAAGCGTGCGACGGTCCGCAGGACGTCGGTGCCCGGCAGATATTGCTGCCGGACCCAGTCGGCCCGCCAGAACGGCAACGTCCTGCCGTCGTGCAGACGCACCCGCGCCACGATCGCCTCGTCAACCGGCACCGTCCCCGCTGCCTGCCGCTTCGCCGGCACGGCGACCAGCGC
>DASUZP010000099.1:0-23353 GCA_036376775.1 Solirubrobacterales bacterium
CCGATAGGTCCAATCGAGCTGGACCTATCGGCCCGTCGGCTGGGAGGGGAGGGGAGATGAGGGCGCCGGTGGTGGGTCCGCCGGTGCCTCCCCTCGGCGCCGCGGCGTGAATCCTGCGCCAAAGGCGCACCAGATTGCACCGGCCGCAGGCCGGTGCTAGGCACCGCCGGACCCACCACCGGCGCCCTCAATCAGAGACCTGCCGGTCATAGCTTCGGGCTGAGGGATTTCCAGGAGCCGCAGGGCAGTCGGCGCCACGTCAGCGAGGATGCCGTGATCCCGTAGCTGGAGCCCATCCGCGGTGACCACCAGCGGCACGGGATTGAGCGAATGCGCCGTGTTGGGCGAGCCGTCCGGCTCGAGCATGTGATCGCAGTTGCCGTGGTCGGCCGTGACGATGCAAGCGCCACCGGTTGCCTCGACCGCGGCGACGACGTCGCCGAGGCAGCCGTCGACCTCCTCGACCGCCTTCACGGCCGCCGGGATGACCCCGGTGTGACCGACCATGTCGGGGTTGGCGAAGTTGATGATGCCGAAGCGGTAGTCGCCGCCGGACCAGTGCGAGACGAAGGTGTCGGCGGCGGCGCGGGCGCTCATCTGCGGCTTGTGGTCGTAGGTGGGGACGTCGCGGGGGGAGTCGACCAGGCAGCGCTCCTCCCCCTCCCACTCCTCCTCGCGGCCGCCGTTGAAGAAGTAGGTGACGTGGGCATACTTCTCGGTCTCGGCCACGTGCAGCTGGCGCCCGCCGGCCTCGGCGACGACCTCCGCAAGCGTCGTCTGCGGGCGCGCCTCGGGGAAGGCGACTGGATAGGGCCAGCCTTTGCGGTACTGCGTCATCGCGGTCAGATCGAGCAGCGGCGCCCCGGCCCGCGAGAACTCCTCGAATCCGGGCTCGGCCAGGGCGCGCGTCAGCTGCCGGGCGCGGTCGGGGCGGAAGTTGATGAAGATCGCCACGTCACCCTCAGCGGCGCCGTCGTAGTCGCCGATCGCAGTCGGCTTGACGAACTCGTCGGTCTCCTCGCGTTCGTAGGACTCCTCGATCACCTCGGTTGCACTCGCCGCGTGGAGGCCACGTGCGTGGACGATCGCGTCGTAGGCGAGCTTGGTCCGCTCCCAGCGGGTGTCGCGGTCCATCGCGTAGTAGCGGCCGCTGACCGTGGCGACGCGGCCGGCTTGGCGCAGCCAGCGCTCGAGCTCGCCGAGGTAGCCGCGACCGCCATGCGGCAGGGTGTCGCGGCCATCGGTGAAGGCATGGAAGACGACGTCGGGAACGCCCTCCTGCGAGGCCAGCTCGATCGTCGCCTCGATGTGCTCCCAACCAGAGTGGACACCACCGTCGGAAACGAGGCCGAGCAGGTGCAGGCGCCCGCGCGGGCTGCGCCGCGCCCGCTCGCAGGCCGCCCGCAGCGCCTCGTTGTCGAAGAAGCTGCCGTCGGCGATCGCGTCGTCGATCCGCGCCAGGTCCTGCTTGACGATCGCCCCGGCGCCGAGGTTGAGATGGCCGACCTCGGAGTTGCCCATCTGCCCGTCGGGCAGGCCGACATCGCGGCCCTGGGCGGAGAGTTCGGTATGCGGATATGTATCCCAGAGGCGATCGAAGACCGGCGTATCGGCCAGCGAAATCGCGTTGCCCGGTCCAGGAGGAGCGAGGCCCCAACCATCGAGGATGACCAAGGTCAACGAAGGAACTGACTGACTCATGACGAGATCCAGGAGCCGCCAGGCAAGGACGCAGGGAGGTCCGACGAGGGGAGCGCACTAGTTAGTGCGTGACCCGAGGAGGCCGACCGAGGACGCCGCATGGCGGCACCTGGATCCGTCATGCGGCCTCCACGATGCTGGCGAATTCCTCCGGATCGAGGCTTGCCCCGCCGACCAGCGCGCCGTCGATGTCCGGCTGCGACAGCAACTCGGCCGCGTTGGCGGGCTTGACCGAACCGCCGTAGAGGATCCGCACTGCGTCGGCCGAGGCGCCCCGCTCGCGCAGCACGTCGCGGATGAAGGCGCAGGCCTCCTGGGCCTGCTCGGGAGTCGCGGTGCGACCGGTGCCGATCGCCCAGATCGGCTCGTAGGCGACGACCACATCGGCCAGGCTGCCGGACTCGACATCGACCAGATCGGCCTGAAGCTGACGCTCCAGAACGCCCTTGGTCTGATCGGCGTCGCGGGCCTCCTCGCTCTCGCCGACACAGAGGATCGGCTCCAGGCCGGCGGCGAGTGCCGTCGGAACCTTGCGCGCCAGCGCCTCGTCGGTCTCGTTGAAGTACTGGCGCCGCTCGGAGTGCCCGAGGACGACCGCCTCGACGTCGAGCTCTACCAACATCGGCGCCGAGACCTCGCCGGTGAAGGCTCCCGAGTCCTCCTCGTGCATATTCTGCGCCGCGACCTTTACCGCGGTCCCGTAGCGCCGCTCCACCACCGCGGTGAGGGCGGTGAACGGCGAACAGATGACAACGTCGTGCTGCGTCGCCGCGATCCGCGGCAGCAGCGCGTCGATGAAGACGGCCGCCTCGGCAGCCGTCTTGTGCATCTTCCAATTGGCGGCGATGTAGGGGGTGCGCTCAGGCATCGCGTAGAGCCTCCACTCCCGGCAGTTTCTTTCCCTCCAGCAGCTCCAACGAGGCTCCTCCTCCGGTCGACACCCAATCCACCTTCTCAGCCAGGCCGAACTGATGCAGCGCGGCGACCGAGTCGCCACCGCCCACCACGGTCGTCCCCGGCGCCGCGGCAACCGCCTCGGCGACCACCCGCGTCCCGGCGGCGAAGGGCTCCAGCTCGAAGGCGCCCATCGGCCCGTTCCACAGCACGGTGCCGGCCGCCGCGATCGCCTTGGCGTAGGCAGCGGCGGTGCGCGGCCCCACGTCGAGCCCCATCCAACCGTCCGGCACCTCGACGTCGTCGCTCTCGCGCCGCTCGGTCGCGGCATCGAACTCGATCCCCAGCACCAGGTCGACCGGCAGCAGCAACTCGCAGTCGGACCCCTCGGCCTGCCGCAGCGCCTCCCCGGCCAGCTTGACCCCGGCCTCCTCGACCAACGAGTTGCCGGTGGCGATCCCCTGCGCGCGGAAGAAGCTGAAGCACATCGCGCCACCGATCAGGATGCTGTCGGCGACTTCGAGGAAGCGGTCGATGACGCCGACCTTGTCGCTCACCTTGGCACCGCCGAGGACGACGACCAGCGGCCGCTCGGGCGACTCGACCACCGCGGTCAGCTCCTTCACCTCGCTCTCCAGCAGCAGACCGGCATAGCCGGGCAACCGATGGGCGACCCCCTCGGTGCTGGCGTGAGCGCGGTGGGCGGCGCCGAAGGCGTCGTTGACGTATACGTCGGCTAACCGCGCCAGGGAATCCGCGAGGCCGGAATCGTTTTCGGTCTCACCCGGCTCAAAGCGAACGTTCTCGAGAAGGAGGACATCGCCCGCCCCAAGTTCACTGGCCATTGCCTCGACCTCCGGGCCAGCGACCGCGGGCGCCTGCCGGACCTCGCAGCCAAGCAACTCAGCCAAACGCTCACCTACGGGCTTCATTGAAAGGGCCTGATCGACTTTGCCCTTCGGTCGGCCCAAATGCGAAACCAAAACCAGCGAAAAGCCTCGGTCCTTCAGCAATTCAAGGGTCGGCAACGCTGCCCGAATGCGGGTGGCATCCGTGACACGACCTTCCTCCAGCGGAACGTTGAAATCCACCCGAACCAGCACACGCTTGCCCTCACCAACCAACTGCTGAACAGATCTGGGGAAGGTGCAGGCGGCCATTTCGACGGATCAGTCCGTCAATGACGCGACTCGGGCGTCGCCAGGCAAGGACGCAGGGAGCCCGAATAGCAGCGCTATTCGGGCGATTGAGGACGCGGCATGGCGACGATCCGAGGCCGTCATTTACGGGCTGAGACTAGAAATGGTCGCCTACACCTTCCCGGCAAGCTCTACGCACCGATTGGAGTAGCCCCACTCGTTGTCGTACCAGGACACCGCCTTGATCATCTTGCCGTCGCCGATCGCCATCGTCTGGCCGGCGTCGAAGATCGAGGAGTGCGGATCGCCGACGATGTCGGTGGAGACGATCTCGTCCTCGGTGTAGCTGAGGATTCCCTTCAGCGGTCCCTCCGCGGCCTCCTTGACGGCGGCGTTGACCGCCTCGGCATCGGTCGGCGAGGACGGCGTGAAGACGAGGTCGACGACCGACCCGGTCACGACCGGGGCGCGCATCGCCAGCCCGTTCAGCTTGCCGTTCAGCTCCGGCAGGACGAGGCCGACCGCCTTGGCTGCACCGGTCGTCGTCGGGATCAGGTTGATCGCCGCGGCGCGCGCCCGCCGCAGGTCCTTGTGCGGCATGTCCTGCAGGCGCTGGTCCGCCGTGTAGGCGTGAATCGTGGTCATCAGGCCCTGCTCGATCCCGAAGGTGTCGTTCAGCACCTTGGCCAGCGGCGCCAGGCAGTTCGTCGTGCAGGAGGCGTTGGAGATGATCTGGTGCTTATCTGGGTCGTAGTCGCTCTCGAAGTTGACGCCGAGCGCCACGGTTATGTCGGGGTCCTTGGCCGGAGCCGAGATGATCACCTTCTTGGCACCCGCCGCGAGGTGCTTGGCAGCATCGTCGCGGCCGGTGAAGAGCCCGGTCGACTCGATCACCACGTCGGCGCCGAGCTCGCCCCAGGGCAGCGCCGCGGGGTCGCGCTCGGAGAGCACCTTGAGCTCCTTGCCGTCGACCGAGATCGACCCCTCCCCCGCCTCGACCTCACCCGGGAAGCGGCCCAGGATCGAGTCGTACTTGAGCAGGTGGGCGAGCGTGCCGGTGTCGGTGATGTCGTTGACGGCGACGAAGTCGAGGTCCGCACCCGCCGCGTGGGCGGCACGGAAGAGATTGCGCCCGATGCGGCCGAAGCCGTTGATGCCGACCTTCACAGCCATGAAGTCATTTCCTCCTGGAGTCGATGCTTGGTTGCCTGGCTAGTCACTGCCGATCGTCACCTCGATTTCATACCCGTCCGGGTCCCGCAGGAACGCCGAATAGGAGCCCGAGCCGTGCGAACGGCGCTCGCCCGGCTCGCCGACCGCCGTGCCACCGGACGCAACTCCCTGCTCCCAGGCCGCCTTGACGGCGACGATTCCCAGTCCCGAAAAGCTGAGCAGGCCGAAGCCGGGTTTGGCCGGGTGGTGCGCGGCGATGAAAAAGACCGGCTTGGCGATGCCCCAGCCGATCGTTTTGTCCTCCTCGAAATGGCGCCGCCAGCCAAGGGGCGCGAGCAGCGCGTCGTAGAACGACGCACTCCGCTCGAGGTCGGAGACCTCTAGGAGAACATGGTGCAACATCGGGCCAGGGAGGCTATACGGGCAACCGGGCGTCCGGTCGGCCGCCCAAGGGGACGAAGTCTATGTTTGGCCCCCACCAGGGGCTCAACATAGCCCTCGTCAGCCGCTGCGACCGTCAGCCGCTGCGCGGGGTCCAGCGGAAGTAGCGGACGGCGAGCAGCGCGCCGACCGCACCCCAGATCGCGACCACCGCCAGGTTGTCCCAGGAGACCGCGCCGCCACCGCCCGGGACGTAGGCGTCGAAGAAGGCCTCGAAGAAGTGGCGAATCGGGAAGGCGTCGGCGAAATGGATGACGCCGCTGGGTAGCTGGTCGTCGGGGATGAAGACGCCGGAGAGGAAGTAGAGCGGCAACAGCAGGGCGTTGACGATCGGCGCGGCGGCGTCCTGAGAGGGAATCGCCGCGGTCAGGGCGATGCCAAGGCAGCAGAAGGCGGCAGCGCCGACGACAAGGGTCAGGACGATCGCCGGCAGGCGGCTCCAGGGGATGCCGACGCCGTAGGCAAGGCGGCCGATCGCCGCGATCAGGATCAGCATCATCAAGGCGACGACAATCGAGTTGCCGATCCGACCGGCGATGAAGACCCAGGGCGGCATCGGCGTGCCGCGGCCGCGCTTCAGCCGCCCGTCCTCGCGCGCGATCACCAGCGACATCGCCAAGGATTGCATCGTCGCCGAGATCACCGAAAGGGTGATGATCGCCGGCACGTAGTAGGTCGTCGTCTCGATCCCGCCGCGGACGTCGACGGTCTGGTCGCCGAAGACCGTGGCGAAGATCAGCAGCAGGATGACCGGGAAGCCGACCGTGAAGAAGACCGAGGCCGGGTTACGCCAGAAGGCCTTCTGGTCGAAGCGGAATTGGTGCCAGACAAGGCTCATGCCTGGTCGGTCAGCTCAAGGTAGACGTCCTCGAGGCTGGGCCGGGTGACCTCCAACCCCTCCAGCTCCCGCCCCTCCGCCAGCGCCCTGCCGGTCAACTCGTTGAGCGTCTGCACCGGCGTCCTCGTCTCTATCTCCACCTCGCGCCCGCCCTCCCGGTAGGCGATCCGGGCGGGGCGCGCTTCGCGGTCGCCGAGATCCTCCGGCGTGCCCCGGGCAACGATCTCCCCGGCGGCGATGATCGTCACCCGGTCGGCGAGCCGCTGCGCCTCGTCCATGTAATGGGTGGTGAGGAAGACGGTCTTGCCGAGGTCGCGCAGACCGGCGATCGTCTCCCAGGCCTGGCGCCGCGCCGAGGGGTCGAAGCCGGTCGTCGGCTCGTCGAGGAAGAGCAGCTCCGGGTCGCCGATCAGCGCCATGCCGACGTCGAGCCGCCGCTGCTGGCCGCCGGAGAGAGAGCTGGCGCGGGCGTCGGCCTTACCGGCGAGGCCGACCAGCTCGATCGTCTCTTCGATCGGCCGCGGCGCCTCGTAGTAGCCGGCGTAGAGGGCGAGGGACTCGCGCACGGTCAGGTAGGGGTCGAGGCGACAGCTCTGCAGAACGATGCCGATCCGCTCGCGCCAGCGGCGGCCGGCGCGCTCCGGGTCTTCGCCCAACACCGACACTTCTCCGCCGCTGCGCTTGCGATACCCCTCGAGGATCTCGACCGTGGACGTCTTGCCGGCACCGTTAGGTCCGAGGAAGGCGAAGACCTCGCCACGCCGCACCTCGAGGTCGATGCCACGCACCGCCTCGACATCGCCATAGCTCTTACGCAGGCCGCGGATGGAGATGACGGGGTCGGACACTCCGGGGGCGGGCACTCGGCGATTCTATGGACGGACTGGTAGTGACGGTTCCAGGCGCCGTCAGACAAGGACGCAGGGAGGGCGACGAGGGGAGCGCACTTTAGTGCGTAACCCGAGGAGGCCGACCGAGGACGCCGCATGGCGGCGTCTGGGGCCGTCATTCGAGGTCGCGGTGCTTGACCCGAACTACGACGTCATCGCGACTCTCCAGCGCGCGGCGGATGCGGTCGGCGACCGTCACCGAGCGGTGGCGACCGCCGGTACAGCCGATCGCGATCGTCAGGTGACTCTTGCCCTCGGTGACGTAAGCGGGGACGAGGAACTCGAGCAGTGGCAGCAGCCTGCCGTAGAACTCGCCCGCCTGGGTGCCGGACTCGACGTAGGCGCGCACCGCTTCGTCGAGGCCGGTCTGCGGGCGCAGCTCGTCGACGTAATGGGGGTTCGGCAGGAAGCGAACGTCGAGGGTGAGGTCGGCGTCGCGCGGCGGCCCGTTCTTGAAGCCGAAGGTGAGCAGGGTGAGCGCCAGCTTGCCGCCGTCCTGGGTGCCCAGAATCTCCTCGGCGATCCGCCGCCGCAGCTGACCGCCGGTCGAGCCGCTGGTGTCCATGACCACGTCGGCGCGGGCCCGCAGCGGCGAGAGCAGCTCGCGCTCGGCGCGGATGCCGTCGACGATCCTGCCCTCGGGGGCGAGCGGGTGGCGACGGCGCGTCTCCTTGTAGCGGTCGAGCAGGGTCTCCTCGTCGGCCTCGAGGAAGAGCAACTTCGGCTTCAGCCCGTCGGCGCTGAGTTCGTCCAGCACCTGGAGCAGACCCTCGAAGTACTCGCCGCCGCGCACGTCGGAGACGACCGCGGCGCGCTCGACCCCACTGCCCTCGTGACGGAAGAGCTCGCCGAGGCTGCCGATCATCCGCGGCGGCAGGTTGTCGACGCAGAAGTAGCCGCCGTCCTCGAAGGCCGCGATCGCCTCCGACTTGCCCGCGCCGGAGTGGCCGGTGATCAGGACCAGGTCGACTTCGCTTGCCACCTCTAACCGCCCGTCCTGTGCAGCTGCTCGTGGATCTCGCGGGCGAGCTTGCCCGGCACGCCAGGTACTGCCTCCAGCTCCTCGCGGCTTGCCGCCAGGAATCGCTCCGGCGTGCCGAAGTGCTTGAGGAATGCGCGCTTGCGAGCCGGGCCGACCCCCTTGAGGTCGTCGAGCACTGAACCGGTCATCGCCCGGTCGCGGCGACCGCGGTGATGCTCAATCGCGAAGCGGTGCGCCTCGTCGCGGACCCGCTGCAACAGCTTCGACGCCTCCGAGTCGGCCGTCAGGTCGATCGGTACCCGTCGGCCGGGCACGTAGACCTCCTCCTCCCGCTTGGCCAGGGAGACCACGGTGACGCCGCGTTCGACGAACGGTCCCAGGGCGCGCATCGCCGCGGAAAGCTGACCCTTGCCGCCGTCGACGACGACCAGCGAGGGGAGCGCGGCGAAGCTCTCGTCGCGTTTGCCGTCGTGCGGGGAGAGGTCGACCTGCTCCTCGTAGCGGCTGACGCGACGGCTCAACACCTCCTGCATGGAAGCGAAGTCATCGGACCCGTTGCTGCGCTCGCCGCGCACGCGGAAGCGCCTGTAGTCGGACTTCTTCGTCGCGCCCCCCTCGAAGACGACCATCGAGGCGACGGTGTGCTCGCCGCCGAGGTTGGAGATGTCGAAGCCCTCGATGCGGACCGGCAGCTCATCCATCTGCAGCGCCTCGCGCAGGTCGGCGAGCGAGTCGACCCGACGCTGGCGTCGGTGCTCGCGCCGCAGCCGGTCCTGATCGAGGGCGAGGCGGGCGTTGCGCTCGGCCAGCTCGCGCAGGCGGCGCTTGTCGCCGCGCTCGGCGACGCGCACCTCGACCGGCGAGCCGCGCCGCTCGCCCAGCGCCGCGGCGAGGAGATCGGCGCGCTCGCGCAGATAGGGACCGACGACGATCGTCCGCGGCATCGCCGGCGAAGCCGAGTAGTACTGGCCGATGAACTCCTCGGCGACCTCGGCCGGCTCGCGTTCGGCCTGGTTGTCGAGGTAGAAGCTCTGGCGCTCGGCGAGGATCCCGTCGCGCACCTGGAAGACCTGGGCGTTGGCGTCGGCGCCCTCGGTCGCAACCCCGATCAGGTCGGCGGTGCCGACCGAGCCGCCGGCGACCCGCTGGCGCTCGAACAGCGACTGGATCGCCTTCAGCCGGTCGCGGTGCAGGGCCGCGCGCTCGAACTCGCGCGCCGCGGCGGCCGCCTCCATCTTCGCCTGCTCGTCAGCCTCGACCCGGCGATAGCGACCGGAGAGGAAGTCGACGATCGCGTCGATGTTGCGCCGGTACTCGTCCTGCGTGACGTAGCCGACGCAGGGCGCCCCGCAGCGCTTTATGTAGTAGTCGAGGCAGGGGCTGCCGGAGCGGCGGCCGGGCTCCGCCCCCTCGCAGGTGCGGAACTGGAACAGCTTGCCGAGCAGGTCGAGCGTCTCCCGGACCCGCTTGGCGCTGGAGAAGGGACCGAAGTAGGCGCGACCGGCGCGGTGCTTCTCGCGGGTGAAGTAGACCCGCGGGTAGTCCTCGTCGAGACTGACGCAGACGTAGGGATAGGACTTGTCGTCGCGCAGGCGGATGTTGAAGCGCGGCCGGTGGCGCTTGATGAAGCTCTGCTCGGCGAGCAGGGCCTCGGCCTCGTTCGCGGTGACGAGGACTTCGATGCCGTCGACGCGCGAGGTCAGCCGCGTCTCCCCGCCGGAGAAGTGCGAGCCGACGCGTTTGCGGATCGAGCGCGCCTTGCCGACGTAAAGCAGCTCCCCGTCTGCCGCGTAGAAGAGGTAGACGCCTGGCGAGTCGGGCAGCTCGCGGCGCTGCTGCGCCAACCGCTCCGCCCGCGAGGTATCTCGGTCGCTTTCGCTCACCGGCCAAAGAGTAGGCTCCTGGCCAGTTGGCCAACCTTCGACACGGAGACGGAGAGAGCGAGATGACCACCGAGACGATCAGCCCGCCCGAGCTGAACACCATGCGCATCGAGGTCGATGGCGAGATCGGCACCCTCACCCTCGATCGCCCGGACAGCTTCAACGCGATGAGCCCCGAGATGATCTTTGATCTGGGGACCGCATTCGCCTGGCTCGCCGACCAGGCACCGCTGCGGGCGCTGATCGTCACCGGCGCCGGCAAGGCCTTCTGCTCCGGCGGCGACATAAACGGCTTCAAAGCCGGGGTCGAAGACGACTCGATCGACCTGCCGGCGCAGGTACGGCGCGGCGCCGAGGCGCTCCACACCGCGATCGTCGATCTGCGCCGGATCCCCTATCCGGTGATCTGCGCGCTCAACGGGCCGGCGGCCGGGGCCGGCTTCTCGCTGGCGCTCGCCTGCGACATCAGGATCGCCTCCGAGAAGACCTTCCTCGCCTGCGCCTACGGTCGGATCGGCGCTTCGCCCGACGGCGGCATGACCTACTTCCTGCCACGCGTGGTCGGGCCGAGCCGGGCACTGGAAATACTCCTCGAAGACCCCGACCTGAAGGCGCCCGAAGCGCTCGAGGAGGGTCTCGTATCCGAGGTCGTTCCACTCGATGCGCTGATGGAGACCGCCCGCGCCAAGGCCGAGATGCTCGCCGCCAAAGCGCCCCACTACGTGAAGATGGCGAAACGGCTCTGCGGTGTGAGCGTCGAGAACAGCATCACCGAGCATCTGCAGCTCGAGCGGCACGGGATCGCCGACAGCATGGCGACCGAGGACCTGCGCGCAGGCGCGATCGCATTCTTCGGCGGCGATAAGCCCGAGTTCACCGGCCGCTGAACGGAGGGGCGTCGCGAGTCGTATCCGAGTCAGAAACTGTCTAGAGTCTCCCTGAGTATTCCCCCCAGGAAAGGATCCAGCCCGATGAAGAAGCTCGCCGCGCTGTTCGTTCTCGCCCTCGCCTCAGTTGCGCTCGTCGCCTGCGGGGGGAGCGACTCGACCACGAACCCGACCTCGACTGCCGTCGAAGCCGAAGCCCCCAGTGGCGCCGCGGCTGGAAGCAACAACAAGAGCGGCGGTGGCTCGACGGTCGAATTCGAAGCCGACCCCAACGGCGAACTCGCCTACACGACCACCAAAGCCTCGGCCAAGGCCGGCAAGGTGACGATCGACTTCAACAACCCGCAGAGCCTCACCCACGACGTGGCGATCGAAGACTCGAGCGGCAAGACCGTCGGCCAGACCGAACTGATCGGTAACGAAGAAACGTCGACCACGGTCGATCTCAAACCCGGCACCTACACCTTCTACTGTTCGGTCCCCGGACACCGCGAAGCGGGTATGGAAGGAACGCTTACTGTCAAGTAAGTGGATGCGCTCGATCCTCAGCAGCCGCACGCTGTGGATCTGGGCGGGAATTTGGCTTGCGACGCGTGGGCTGATCGTTGCCGATATCGGCTTCTGGGGCCACGCGTCGCACCTGCAACTCGAGGACGTCAATAACTACGACGTCTGGTCGCACTACCTGACGGCAGAGCACGCGATCCCGGACGGGAGATCGTGGCAGTACCCGCCCGGCGCTGCGTTCCTGATGCTCCTGCCGCGCCTCGGTCCGGGGACCTACGGCGAGTCGTTCGTCGGCCTGATGCTGCTCTTCGATCTGGCCGGGCTCGGACTGCTGGCCTCGCTGGGGCGCCGCTCGGGCAACTACAAAGGCGTCTGGGTCTGGCTGCTGGGCATGCCGCTGCTCGGCACCTTCGCGGTGCTGCGCTTCGACCTGGTTCCCGCCGTGATCGGGATCGCGGCGCTTGTCGTCATCCACCGCCGCCCGAACTGGTTCGGCGCCCTGGCGGGCCTGGGAGCGGCGATCAAGGTCTGGCCGGTAGTGCTGCTCTTCGGCGAGTGGGACCGGCGGCGCCTGATCCGCGCCGGCGCCGCGGCGCTCGCCGTGCTCGCGCTCGTCTTCGGCATCTCGGCGGTCGCCTTCGGCGATCCTGCCTCGTTCCTCGGCGAGCAGAGCGGACGTGGGCTGCAGGAGGAAGCGGTCGCCTCCATCCCCTGGCACCTGCAGGCGATCGTCAGCGGAGACGCCCCGTACCGGGCGATCCGCTTCGGTGCGTGGGAGATCGCGACCGGCGACGCCGACGCGGTCGCCGGGCTGCTCAAGTGGCTCAGCCTCATCGTGCTCGGAGCCGCAGCGGTGTGGTGGCGGTTCCGCGCCAAGGCGATACGCGCCGGCCAAGCCCAGCTCGCCGATGCGGCGGTGAGCCGAGACTTCGTCTTCACCATCGTCCTGCTCCTGGTCGTCACCAGTCGGGTGCTCAGCCCCCAATTCATGGTCTGGCTGCTCGGCCTGGCAGCAGTGGTCCTGACGGCCGGCACCACCCGCCTGGCGCGCCCCGCCTGGCTCGTCCTCGGCGCGACCGTCCTCACCACGAGCCTCTTCAAATCCCCCGCGAACATCGTCGTACGGGATCTCGCCCTACTGGCCGCGGCGATCGACGCATCTATCGCAATGGTCGCTCTGCTGCGACAGCGAGGTGCCCATCAGCCAACCGCTGCGCAAGCAGATCGGCTGCCTGGTCCGGACTCCTTCCCTCCAAGTCCAGCGCATTCCGCTCCCGGTCCCCCAGATCCACGAACCCCCGCCAAAGCTGCTCGATAACGTCGGGGTCGGCGAGCGCGGGATCGCCTTCGCGGGCCTGCACCCGGGCGACACAGACCGAAACGGGCTCGCGGAGCACGGCATAGGCCACCCGGTGCCCCGCGGCGTGAAGCGCGTCGCTCACGGGGGTCAAGAACCATTCCGGAAGGACGATTCCGTCGACGAGCGTGAGGTAGCCGGCGCTCGCATAGGCAGCGGCGGCCTCGGCGACGATCCGCATCACGACCCTGTTCTGCTCACGTGACTCGTGCTTCCATGGCTCGACCTGGCCCGAGCGGATGAAGCCGAAGAAGGCATCGGCCTCGAGGTGGACGGAGCGCTCCCAGCGTTCGGCGAGGATCCGGGCCGTGGTCGTCTTGCCGACGCCCGGCGGACCGGTGACGATCAGAATCGGATCGCTTCCAAAGGTCTTGGCGAAGTCGACGAAGACGAACCGCTCGGTGTTTCGCCGAGCGGTCTCGCGGTAGCCGGCGCTTTCGTAGAGCCGCCGCGCTGCGACCTGCTCCTCGGTGGTGTCAAGGCGGATCGTGCCCATTCCGAGCTCCCGCGCTCGCTCCTCCAGCGCTTCAAGGATGCGGCGGCCCAAACCTCGACGCTGGAAGTCCGGACGCACCCGCACGCGCCGGATCTCACCCTCGGTCGAGGACCGGCGCATGAGACCCCCCATACCCACCAGGTCCTCGCCGGCAAGAGCAACCAGGAACTCCCCACCGGAGTCGAGATAGGCACCCGCTATGTCGCGGAGATCGTCCTCCCAGGACCCGCGACCGCCATGCACCCCGGCGTCTTCCAGCGCCGCATCATGGAGCCGCCACACCCCCTCCGCATCCCCAGGTCGAAACGAGCGCAGCTCGAACACGGCCGCATTGTCTCAGGGCAAACGTCGACCGCAATTGGTCGTCGACGGGCGCCATCACACGCTCACCGAGGCGCCACGAAACACGGCTTCTCGTTGGAAATAAAGTGGATTCGTGACCGATGCCGCCTACGACCGGATCGGGGTCGGCTACACCCAGGCTCGCCGCACCGATCCGACGATCGCGGCGAGGATCGTCGAGGCACTTGGCGATGCCCGCACGGTCCTCAACGTCGGCGCCGGCACCGGCTCCTACGAGCCAGCCGACCGCGAGGTGACGGCTGTAGAGCCGTCCGCCGAGATGATCTCCCAGCGGCCCCCCGGCGCCGCTCCGGTCGTGCAGGCAAGCGCCGAGGCTCTGCCCTTCGAGGACGACAGCTTCGACGCCGCAATGGCGATTGTCTCCGATCACCACTGGCGCGACCGAGGAGCGGGCCTGCGCGAGATGGCTCGCGTCGCGCGTCATCGCGTTCTCCTTCTCAATGCCGATCCGAGCCTCGCTCTGGAGTTTTGGCTGACGCGGGACTATCTACCTGGCTTCGCCAGCCTGATCCCCGAGCGGTATCGGCACAAAGGCCATTGGCGCGCAGAGCTAGAAAGCCTCCTGGGGAAGATCGATGTACAGCCGGTTCCCGTCCCGCACGACTGCCTCGACGGCTTCTACCAGGCGTACTGGCGTCGCCCGAGCGCCTACTGCGATAAGCGGATCAGGCACGGTATCTCGGTCTTTCATCGCCTGCCCGAGGATAAAGTCGCCGCTGCGATGGAGCGACTTCGGCGAGACCTGGACGATGGAACTTGGAAGGAGCGCAACGCCCGGCTGCTTGACCTGTCCGAGCTGGACGTCGGCCTGCGCTTGGTGACTGCCAGACTTACACTTCCCCCAACCCAACCAGCAGAGAGGAACTGCCCAAATGAACGATAGGCATTCGACCCAGGGGTCCGATCAGGGCAGGCATATCGCTTTTGTCCAGGCGTGCTGGCACAAGGATCTCGTCGACCAGAGCCGGACGACGTTCATCGCGGAGATTGGGCAGCTCGGCATCCCGGAGTCGCAAATCGACTTCTTCGAGGTGACTGGCGCCTTCGAGATCCCGCTACACGCCTTGCGGCTCGCGGAAAGCGGGATCTACGACGCAATCGTCGCGGCGGGACTCGTCGTCGATGGCGGCATTTACCGTCACGAGTTCGTCGCCGATGCGGTGATCGGCGGGCTGATGCGGGTCCAGCTCGACACCGGCGTTCCGGTCATCTCGGCCGTCCTCACTCCGCACCACTTTCATGAGCACGAGACTCATCGCGCCTTCTTCTTCGAGCACCTTGAAACGAAGGGAGTCGAGGCCGCGCGAGCCTGCGCTCACACGATCGACGCTCTCAAACGACTACCGACATCCAGCTTCGAACCCACGGGGTAGCCAAAGCATCGGTGTCGCTCTCGACGCCCTGAAGTTCATATGTTGCGCACCCGCCGACCGATCTCAGCGTCCTGCGGATAGCCAGCAGCATCCCAAAAGGAACCGGCCGCCTCGTCGTCGTATGCAACGAGCGCAGTGACGCGGTGCGCCCCGCAGTCGTGCAGGTAAGCCTCGGCAGCCCGCATGAGCCGCAAGCCAACGCCCTTGCGTCGATACTCATCACGAACGGCGAGTCGATAGATGTTCCCTCGCCAACCATCCCAGGCTGCAATTACCGTACCCACGACCTGCCCGGCAGCCTCTGCTACGAGCAAAGCGGCTGGAGACTCCTCCAACAGCCGCTCGACGTCCTCCCGATGGTCTGCCACGCTGGCGTGCGAGCTCCGGGCAAGAGCCCATAGCTCCAGCACCGCGTCCACATCGCCCCCACGGGAGCGACGCACCGTGATTCTCTCGCCCGGCAAGTGCGGAGTGTAGCCGTCCTCACCCGACACCCGAGGGTGAAGCGGGTCACCACCTGTCACCAGCCGTCGCCGACCTCGTCAACTGAGACGACCTCGGCCTTGGCGTGGACCTTGGGAGTCGACCGGTATCGGTGCGGGAAAGCAAATCTTGTTGTCGTTGCATGAATTGTCAGCGCGATCCCGATCGTCGCCAACACAGACAAAACAATCCTAAACGCCGCCCAGCCTCACTTTTCGACTTCGTAGGTGAAGTCGTACTCGGTTTCTTCCTCATTGCGGGCGTGCAGTTGCATCTGTCCGCTCGCGTCGTCGTACTCGTCGGTGCCACCCGTGATCGCGAGAGTCGAGTCTTTGCCGTCGTAGAACGGACCCTCGACGGTGATCTGGCCACCATCAAGAGAGACCGTCCAGATGCACTCCCACGCCTTGCCCGCGGCGGTGCGAATGCACTGGCCGTTGTCGGTCCCGACCTGTTCTTTGTTCGACTCGTCAAAAACCGGGTTGGCAAAGGCGAGTACGTCACCGACCGAGTCTTCCTCGGAAGCCGGGCCGATATGGCGAACCGTGTCGGTGTCGGCATGCTCGACGAGGGCGATCGTTTCCGAGTCGGAACCGTCACCGCAGGCGACGAGCAAGACCACAGCGCTGACAGCTGCCAAAGGGACGAGACACCGGATCCTCATTGCTCTCCTCAGGCGTCGACCGACTATTGCCAGCTGAGTGTCACCCCCGTGACCAAATCCAGTCAACAGCCACGCTGGCCAACGACCCCGCGCACCCTTGGCCACAGCGACGTATCGCGGTTGGTGCGGCCGACTTTCGCCACACCCGGGTGGAGTAAATGTCGGCTACGGCAAGGAAGCTGCGTGAGGCAATCAGCTGGCTGGGACCATCACGCGCGTCACCGAGTCACCCACGAAGCAGGGCTTCTCGTTGCCCTCGACCTCGAGGGTGAAGCGGGTCACCACCTGCCACCAGCCGTCGCCGACCTCGTCGACTGAGACGACCTCGGCCTTGGCGTGGACCTTGGAGTCGACCGGTACCGGTGCGGGGAAGCGGATCTTGTTCCAGCCGTAGTTGACGCCGAGGGCGAAACCGCTGGAGGAGATCAGCTCTTTGCGGAAGCCGTCGACCATGGCGAGGGTCAGGTTGCCGTGGGCGATCGTCGTGCCGTAGGGGCTCTCGCTCTTGGCCCGCTCGACATCGACATGGATCCACTGGTCGTCGCCGGAGAGATCGGCGAAGGCGTCGATGTCGTCCTGACTGACCGTGCGCCACCCGCTCGGGCCGATCTCCTGCCCGAGCAGGGCCTGCATTCCCTCGACTCCCTGTACCTCAACGGTTGCCATCGGGCCGCAGTTTAAACGGGAGCCGGCGACCACCGCTCGACGCGCAACTCAGGCATCGGAGGATGCCCAGCAGTCAATCCAGATCGAACGCGGCCATAATCGCGTCACCGAGGGTCGACTCCTGACCGTCGAGCAGCACGCCGATCTGCGCCCCCAAGGCGTCGGCGGGGATGGTGGTGATGTTGTCGCAGCTCACAACCGAGGGCTCGGTGAGGCCGTTTGCCGCATCGACCGCCGCCTCGGTCGAGAGTCCGCGGATGGTCGTGGTAATCGGTGCGACGGTGACCGTCTTGAGATGCGGCCGAACGAGCTCCCGGGTGAGAATCAACACGGGCCGGGCCTTGTCGAGCTGCGCGACGTGGATGGCCCGCATCAGGCAAGGTCACGGGGCAGGCTGGCCGCGTGCTCGGCAAGCCCTAAGAGTTCGGGGTCGGGACCGGTGCGGGCAAGGATCCGGGCATCGCGTTCGGCGAGTGCGCGCCGGCGTTCGCGTTCGAGCGCATGAGTGACGACTGCCGCCCGACTTCGTACGGCTCCGGAGTCGACGATCTCGTCAACGAAGTCGACAAGCTCATCTGGGAGTCGAACTGCGATCTGCTTGCTCATCCCAAAATGGTAGCAAACTGGTAGCACTATTATTCTGGCTTCGCGCGTCGTTAAAAGCGCTCCCAACCGGTGCGTAGGCAGGATTACGACACCAACCGCACTTCGAAGTCGGGGATGACCAAGGCGCCGGCGCCGCCGAGCAGGGCGAGGATTCGGCTTACGTAGGCGGTCGTTTCGGGGATCGAAGGGACGCAATGGCAGGCTTCGACCGGTGCGGGTCCGGCGTTATAGGCGGCCAGTGCCAGTTGCGGGGAGCCGAGCTGGCGGATCAGATCGGACATCAGGTGGGCTTGGGCGTCGATCGCTTCGACGGGATCGAAGGGGTCGCGCAGACCATAAGAGGCTGCCGTGCTGGGAATGAATTGCGCAATGCCTCGCGCCCCAGCGGACGAGATCGCGAAGGGGTTGAAATTCGACTCGGCCATCAGTTGGGCGGCGAGCAGGGCTGCGGAGACGTTCCAATGGGCGGCGGCGCGCAGTAGCGGCGCCCGGAAACGGGCTGGGACGAATGCCGGCAGCCCACTGGATCCGGCGAGGGCCCCGTCTCCCTCACCATCGATCGCCGTTCCGGCGCTCCCGACGGCGTTCCCAGCTGCCGAGCAGGGTGCCGGCGGACGGTCATAGCCGTAATGCCAGGCCTCCCAGCTGTAGCGCTGGACGAAGCCGAACCGACTCGCATTGGCAGCCAGCCACCGGTAAGCGGATTCTGGCCCGAGGTCGAGCTCGGTCGCGCAGCGATGCAGCGAGTGACCGGCCGGCGCGACCCAGCGCGGGTCGGGGTGGGCGGCGAAGAGCGCCGCCTGTTCGGCGTCGGAGCGGAAGCCCGAATTGACCACCAACGAGATGCCGTCGTTGTATGCAGCCGCGGCCATCCGGTCGAACGCGGCGGCGACATCGGGGCGCAGCCCCTGCCCCGTTCTGTATACGAGCGCGCCGCTGTAGCCGCCGCCGCTCGCCATCGCGGGCATCGCCCCCGCTCCGCTCGTGGGCGCCGCGGCTTCGGCGACGGCCGAGGCTTCGACCTCGGGTCGCCCTCCGTGCAGCTTGGCCGTCCGGCTCAGTTCGAGCCTGCCGACGACAACCGTCTTCACGCGAACCGGCGCAAACGAGTCGCGGTCCGGAAAGGAGACCCGCAGGTACCCCTCGTCGACCTCGTTCCCCGCAGCGATCGCGACGGCCGCAGCCCGCGCCTCCGCCAGATACGTCGCCTTCTCCATGTGCGCCGGGTTGGGCAGCCCGCCGGGTAGCGTCGGCGGCGCCAGCAGGCGGGGCAGGTCGTCGCGCATCGAGCGCGCGGCGGAGATCGCCGCCAGGTCGGCTGCCCGCTGCGCCCTCCCCTTGCCCGTCACCGCCCCGGCGATCGCGACCAGCGCCAGGGCAGCGACGATCAGCGCGAACGCCCCTGCCAAGGCGAGCAACAGTGCCTGGCCCTCCTCTCTGCGAGAGTCCATGCTGCGACCCTGCCGGGCGCCGACGCGCGCGTGGCGCGCACAAACAAAATGTTCTGCGATCGAACCTGCACGAAACCGTGTCCGTAGACCGAGCTAGCCGCAATTCGACCCAAGGAGCGTCATGCCGCAATTAGGAACGAGGCACCGCCGACACCCGCTGACTCGCGCGATCCTGCCGATCGTCGCGATCCTGGCCGTGGCCGGGCTCTTCAGCTCCCTCGCCGCCGCACGAACCACGAAACAGGTGGTCAAGGAGGCGCACAACAGCTCGCTCGGTAAGACCGTGCTGACCGCAAACAACGGCCTCACGCTCTACAGCCTCAGCGTCGAGAAGCACGGCAACTTCATCTGCAAGGGGTCCTGCCTCAAAGACTGGTTCCCGCTGGTCGTCGCCGTCGGCGTTAAGCCGACCGGCCCGGTCGCGCTCGGCACGGTCAAGCGACCCGATGGCAGGCGCCAGGTGACGTTCGAGGGACGCCCGCTCTACACCTTCGACGGCGACTCGAAAAAGGGCGACGCCACCGGAGAGGGGATCAAGGACGTCGGAACCTGGCACGCCGCGACGCCGTAGTCAGAAGCAGACAAGTCAGGAGCCGACGTCGACGATCTCGATCACGTCCTCGAGGCCACGCAGATCGCGGGCGTTGAGCGTGTAAAGAGGTAGTTCATGGGCGGACGCCGTTGCGGCGATCATCAGGTCGACCGCCCGGGCTCCTCGGGGCTTGCGACCGATGCGTTCGACGGCAGCGGAGACGACGCCATACGCGCGTGCGCAGGAGGTATCGAACGGGAGTGCCTCGATGCTTGCTTCTACCTGCTCGAGGTGACGCCGTCGGCGCTCTTTCTCCAAATCATCGATACCTGCATGTGTCCCACCGGCCAGCTCGGCGACCGTCAAGGTGGAAGTCGCAAGCCCCGGTGCGAGCTGGAGCATCTCAGTCTCAATCAAGCGCACCGCGACGGATGTGTCGATCAGTGCGCGCCGCCCAGGCGTACCAATCTTTCCGGCCAGGATCGGCGATGGCGTCGAGATCTGCCCGAAGCTGCTCGTAGTCGATTCTCGGGATATCAGCGACGGCTGCGACGAACTCCTTCGCCGCAGCGCGCTGATCGCGCTTGTCGCGTACCGTCTCACGCGTGCCCCTGGTCGTCACGGGAGAGTCGTCCCTCTTGCCACCGTTGAGTATGCGCAACGTCATACCGATCTTGCTGTGGGGTCTCTCGCCGGTCACCTTCCGATTCATCCTTTCCAGGGTAGCATTGACGAAACTTACTGTCGTCAGCATCTAACAGGCGCTCGGCGACCCAAGGCGGGACGGCTTGGCCGGCTTTCGGGAGGGCGCCGAGGAGCGCGGCCCGAGCGCTCAGCCAGCCCAGCGGGCGCTTGAGGACCGCTATTCGCAGACCTCGGGCCATCAGGTCGCGGGCGGCTAGCGCAGTGAGAGCGCGGTCCTTTCTCAGGTCCGCTCGAAGCAGAGCTGCCGTCGGTCGGATGTGCGACTCGCCGAGCAGCGGCTGCAAAAGGCGTGGCGGCAGGTGGATGACCGCGGCCGACTCGCGGACCAGCGGCAGAGTTGCGGCGATCGCCGCGGCCCCCTCCGGCTCGGGCGGCAGCATGAGGTGGCAGATCTGTCCGCGCGAGGCGACCGCCGCATCCGGCAGGTGGGCCACCAGGCGCTCCTCCAGCGCCCGCGCGCCGGCTGTCGCGACCAGCGTGGAGCGCGGCGCGCGATCCTCGCCGAGATCGACGAGCAGGGCCGCACGGTCCGACTCGGAGGCGGAGCAGGCGAGCGCTGCGGCCGCCGCCCTCGCCCCCGTTGCCGCACCGACTCGGGCGACGAGGACGACCGGGGCTGGATCGCCGCTCGCCCTCCAACCCCGCGACTCGCTCGCGCCCCTCACTTCGGCCTTGCCATGGCGGAAGAGGTGACGGCGAGCCGGTCGGCCAGGGCGGGCAGCGGCGAAGGCGGCCGCAGCCGCACCGTGACGCGGCCGCCGTGGACCGCGACGTCGACGTCACCCTCGGCCCAACCGGGCAGGGCGCCGCGTGCAGCATCGACCGCCGGCCTGCCCGAGGCAAGTGCCAGCGCACCTGCCTCGGCGGCGCCGTCGGCAAGTGTCAGGGCATAGCCGGTGGCGAGGAGCTGCAGGGCGATCGCTGCGGCGAGCAGCAGCGCCGGCAGCGCGGCAACGAGCTCGACCGTGCTCTGTCCATCCTCCCTAGAACCTGTCTCAAAACCGGCGTGTGCGACTGGCGAGCGCCGGACCAAGCGATGCAAGGACGCAGGGAGGCCGAGTAGCAGCGCTATTCGGCCGACTGAGGACGCCGCACCGCGAAGTGTGTCCGCCGCCGCCAGGCGTGCGCGAGGGTTTTGAGACAGGCTCCTAGTCATCGTCAGGCTCCAGCGTGGCCTTGGCGCCGACCGTCAACCGCGGCATCGCGGGCAGCAGCGTGGGTATGACGACGCGTACGGAGACGGCGTCCGCATCGCCCACCTCCGCGCCGTCCCGCAGCGACGGGGGCAGCGCCCGCCGTGCGGCCGCGGTCGCATCGCCGCCGATCAACGCCGCCCGCGCCCCGGCCCGCGCCGCCACTGCCGCCGCCCAGAGTGCCTGGCCGGCGAGTCCGATCTGTGCCGCCACCAGGACCGCCAGCAGCAGGAACGGGACCGCGGCGACCATCTCGACCGAAGCGGTCCCGTCCTCCCTGCGAAAGCTGCCGGCGGCCTGGTGCGACACACGCCGACGGTCCCAGGGCAGAACGCGCGTGTGGTGCGCTCAAACGAAAAGTTCTGTAACGACCCTGGGTCGAATCAGTACGTGTTGGCTTCCGTCCAGACCTTCCAGATCGCGGCGACCGAGGCCCCGAGTAGAAGGATCCAGACGAGCGTGCCACCGCCGCTGGCGAAAAGCTCGTCGCTGCCGGCAATCAGCAGCGCGATCGTCCCCAGGCCGGCGTAGAGGATCGCCCGGCGGCCGTCGCTCAGCGTCGCCAGGGTCAGCTGGTTCTGGCGGCTCAACACGAACACGGTCCAGGCGATCGCCGCCAGGAAGCCCATCGTGATCGCGGTCAGGATCGCATCGGCGGCATTGCCGCCCGCCGGGACGAACGCCACCACGGCGGCAAGCAGCAACATGATCGCGACGTTTCGCAGGTTCCGCATACAGAAATTGTACGGGCGGGCAGGATCTACTTCGAGGTCATCGCAACGATGCCGAACACGACTGCGGCGAAGGTCGTCGCCAAGGCCAGCACCGCAAGCGCGGCCGCGGCCCCCGCCGCAACCGGTCGCCCGTCGCGGCTGAGGTCGACGAAGCGGGCGCCGCCCCAGATCGCCATCGAGAAGACCGCGGTGATGCCGACCCCGGCCACCAGCGAGGCGATCACGGTCTCGATCAGGTCCCTGGTCTCGACGATCGTGGCCATCGCTCAACCCGCCGGGACGGGCGCGCCCTGTTGCGCGCGCCGGGCGAAGATCGCGACGACCAGGCCGAGCGCCATCAGCGTGACCAGCACCGGACCCAGAGCGCCGCTGCCGAAGACATGCGTGAGGGCGTAGACGGCGGCGCCGATCGCCGCTGCCGCCGGTAGCGTCAGCAGCCAGGCGCCGACTATGTTGCCGGCCACTCCCCAGCGCACCGCCGAGATCCGCTTGCCCGCGCCGGCGCCGATCACGCCGCCGTTGATCACGTGCGTGGTCGAGAGCGGGAAACCGAAGTGGGTCGAGGCGAGGATCACAGCGGCACCGGCGCCCTGCGCGGAGAAGCCCTGCGCGGCGTCCATCTTGATGATTCGGCTACCGGTCGTGCGGATGATCCGCCAGCCACCGATGTAGGTGCCGAGCCCGATCGCCGTCGCCGCCGAGACGATCACCCAGAGCGGCGGGTCGGCGTTCGCCGCCAGGGTGCCGTTGGCGATCAGGGCAAGGGTGATCACCCCCATAGTCTTCTGCGCGTCGTTGGTGCCGTGGGCGAGCGCTAGCAGACTGCCCGAGATCACCTGGCCGTAGCGGAAACCGCGTGTCACCGGTCCAGGTCGCTGCCGGCCGGCGATCCGGTAGGCGAGCCCGATGCCGAGGCCAGCGACGAGGATGGCGAGGAGCGGCGCGACCAAGGCCGGAATCAGGACTTTGCCGACCAGACCTTCGGCGATCACCGCATCAAGACCGGCAGCGGCGACCGCCGAGCCGACCACACCGCCAATCAGCGCGTGGGAGGAACTGGACGGCAGCCCGAACCACCAAGTGATCAGATTCCAGGCGATCGCTCCGATCAGGCCGGCGAAGACGATCGTCGGCGTGATCACCGCTGCGTCGACGACGTCGTTGGCAACGGTCGCGGCGACCGAGATCGAGATAAAGGCGCCGACGAAGTTGAGCAGCGAGGCGATCCCGATCGCCACCCGCGGCCGCGCCGCACCGGTCGAGATCGAAGTCGCGACGACGTTCGCCGTGTCGTGAAACCCGTTGGTGAAGTCGAACGCCAACGCGGTCGCCACCACGATGACCATCACTACATCAGACTGCATAAAGCGGTATGGCGAGTGGTTGTCCGGAAGA
>DASUZP010000100.1:0-45431 GCA_036376775.1 Solirubrobacterales bacterium
CCGCATTGCCCCTCCGCCTCTTCCTCGACGCCCCGGCCGTGCCCCTGCTGGCGGCCTGCGCGGTGGCCGGATTCACCACCTACGCCCTGGCCCTGCGCCTGATCAGCCCCGCCTCCTGGGCCGACATCCGCCTCATAGCCAGCCGCTTCATCCCCTGGCTCGACGCCGAGAAGCCACCGCCAGCGATCAACGGCGACCTCGCCGTAGGCATGCCTGCCACTGCCACCGAATAAGGCACACCGTCGACCCAGCGCTGCGGAGCAAGGTCTGGAAAAGCTTCGAGTGAAGAAGCGCTGCGAGCACTCCCTTTGAAGTTCGCGGTGCTTCCGAGAGGGGACGGCGGGTACGCCTCTGCGGGAATGTCGCGAAGCGGCGGAAATGCAATCCGGCTCCTGCGCGGCGAAGCCGCGCACCAGATTCACCCCAGCGCGCAGCGCTGGGGTATCAATTCCCGCAGAGGCGCACCCGCCATCTCGTCTACCCCGCCGGGGCAGGATCGGCCGGGGATCAGTCATCTAGCGCGCTTGGGCGGCTGCGGCTTCGGCGAGTACTTCGCGCGTCTGCGCCGCGACGCTGGCCCAGCTGAACTTCGCGGCGTGGGCTCGGCCTCGTTCGATCAGCTCGGGTGGTCGCTCCAGGGCCTGCTCCAGTGCGGTGCGCCAGGCGGCCGGCGTGCGCTCGCGCACGACCAGGGCCGCCGGGCCGCTGATCTCCTCCAGCCCGCCCCCGTCGGCGGCGACCACAGCCGGAGTCCCGCATGCCATCGCCTCGAGCGGCGCGATCCCGAAGCCCTCATATAGGGCGGGGGCCGCAAGGGCGCCGGCGGCGCGCAGCAGGTCGAGCAACTCGCCCTCGCTCACCGCACCGAGTAGCGAGCAGGCGCCGCTCTGCCTCGCCTTTGCTTCGATCGGCTCGCCTTCAAAGCCCGGTAGACCGGCCATGACGACCCGCCAGTCGGCGTTCTCTGCAGCCGCGAGGGCCGCGGCGTCGATCAGCACGTCGAGGCCCTTGCGGGGCTCGATCGCACCGACATGGAGGACGAACGGGCTCTCGATCCCCCAGCGCTCGCGCACCGCAGCGAGCGCCGCGGCGCGGTCGCCTGGGGCGAACACCTCGTCGACGCCGTTGGGCACCACCCTGACCGAATCCTCGACGTTGTAGTAGGAGGCGACGTCCTCAGCCGTGGCCTGTGAGACCGCGATCAGCCGCGTGGCCCGGCGCGCCGAGCGCGCCACGGTGGTGCCGAAGTGACGCTCCTGGCTCTCCTGCTTGACTCCGGCAAAGCGCAGCGTCGCCAGGTCGTGGATGGTGATTACGCTTGGCACCGGGCAGCGGCGCGGTAGAACGCTCTCGGGAGCCCAGAAGACGTCGATGCGGTTGCGAGCGAGCCAGAGCGGCAGGAAGGCCTCGCGCCAGATCGGCCTGCCCTTGATTCGCACCCCGACCTCGTGCGCGCCGGGGATCTGCCGAGACAGCTGCCGCGTGTTGGCCAGGAGCAGGATCTCGTCGCCTCCGTCGATCAGCTCCCGTGCGATCCGGTCGAGGTACTTCGGAATGCCGCCCCAGTTGGCCTCCAGCACGTTGGCGTCGACGGCGATGCGCATCTGCTCAGGCGGCAAGAGCGGGCAGGGCCTCGTTCGCGCCCTGCTCTTCCTCGTCTTCCTTGGAGGGCAGGTCACGCCAGGCGGCGACGAGCCAGCCGAGTATCGCGCCGAGCAGGATCGACGTTCGAGGCTCGATCGAGGTGAAGGTCGCGGTCAGCTCGACGATCGCCAGCGCGAGGACGCCGCCGAAGGCGGCGATCGCCCCCACCTGGACGACCGGGTCGGGGTGGCGGCGCCAGAGCCTCACCGCGGTCCACAGGGCGCTGAATAAGAGGAACGCGTAGGCGATCGCGCCGAGCGGTCCGAACGCCAGCCAGAACCAGAGGAAGGCGACGTGGGCGTAGCGGCGATCGTGCGTTTCGGCGAGTGGGTAGTGGACGTCCCACGGCACCCCGAGGCCGATCCCGGTGAGCGGGTGTTCGCGGATGTTCCGGAGCACGTTTTTGCGCTCGTCCATCCGGTAACGGTCGCCGCGGTTAGAGCCGAAGCTGCCCGGGCTCAAGGTCTGGGCGCGCTGGACGAGTGGGCTCGCCTGCGGGTCCTCGGAGGAGCCGACCGCGACGGCGCCGACCACGGCGAGTGCCAAGGCGACGGCGCCGATCGCGAGCACCGTGCGGCCACGATGACGGCTGGCGATGATGATCACCACGATCAGGGTGAGGGCGCCGGCGATCCAGAAGGAGCGGCGATAGGAGACGACCAGCGCCAGGAAGGCGATCGGCGCTCCGGCGAGCATCCAGCCCGGCAGCTTGACGCGGCGGATCAGGGCCGCGACGACGCCGAGGACGAAGATCAGCATGGTCAGGTTCGGGACCGGGTTGAGATAGCTGATCGTCTCCGATTCGACCGTCGACCCAAGCCCGGCGAACGCCGAGTAGATGCCGGATACCCCCTTGAAGACCGCGAGTCCGGCGCCGATCGCGAGGAAGAGCTTGAGCGCGCGCGTGCCGCGCACCACATTCACCGCCAGTAGGGGGATGAGGATGATGTAGCCGGAGGTGAGCGAGCGGTGGAAGAGTTCGCCGACGCTGACCATGTGCGAGTAGTGGCCGACGACGACGCCGGCAAAGACCGCCGTGGCGAGCAGCAGCAGCGGTGCAGTCAGCGGCTCCGGGAAGCGGGGGCGCTCGCCCTCGGCGACGAAGCGGAGCAGGACGCCGCCGAGCCCTGCGAACAGGAGCATGTCCTGCGGCGTCATTTTGACCGCGATGACGTCGTAGAAGGTCGGTACCGGAGGCAGGAAGCCCTGGCTTTCGGACTCGACCAGGATCGCCCCGGCGACCAGCAGGCCGAGCGCGGCGGTGGGATAGCGCAGCAGCACCAGGCCGAGCGCGAGCACCGCGGGCGCGATCGCCCCGACGGCACCGAAACGGTTCATCGCCTCCACCAGCACCAGGCCAGTGGCGATCCCGGTGGCGCTGACCGCGATCGCCACGCCGAGGTCCGGCATAGCGAGCGTCGGCCGGCTCAGGCTGCGGTCTCCCTGGCGTGGGACGTCGGCAATGCCATGTCGCGCGTCCTGTAGGCGTCGTAGCGAGTCTGTTTCGTGTTCGAGCGGTTGAAGGCGAAGCCCAGCATCGGCGCGCCGATCGCCCGCAGCGCCTCGACCGCGCGACGGGCGTCGCGCCGGCTGGTGCGGCGCGAGTCGACCACGAACACGACTCCGTCGGCGTAGCGGGCGAGGACGACGGGGTCGACCACCACCAGCGCCGGCGGGGTGTCGAAGACGACGACGTCGTTGTCGGCGCGCAGGTACTGGACGACCGATTTCATCCTCGTCGAGGAGAGCGACTCGACCGCGTCCTCGGCATGGGCGCCGGCAGGCAGGAGGTGCAGGGCGCCGCCGGTCTGCACCCCGTCGGGCGGAAGGCTGACCTTGACCGCGGCCTGGGCGGGTTCGGGTGCGTTCTCGACGACCAGCATGTCGCTGAGGCCGGGGGAGAGCGACGTGTTGAAGATTTCATGCAGGGTCGGGCGGCGCAGGTCGCCATCGACCGCGGTCACCCGCCGTCCCTCCGCCGCCAGCGCCCGGGCGATGTTGGCAGCCACGTAGCTCTTGCCGCAGCCGGACTCGGCGCCAGTCACCAGAACCGCATTGGAACCCGGGCTCGTGCCCGAGCCGTTGGACTTTGTGCCGCTGGCCCGTTCCAGCGTCAGCATCGTCGCGGTGCGGAGGTTGCGGAACGACTCCACGGCAGGGGTGCCGCGGCCTTTGGGAATCTCGCCGAGCAGGGTCAGGCCGAGGTCCCGGGCGGCCTCCTGCGCCGATCCGTAGCGGTCGAAGAAGAGGTCGCGCAGGTAGATCGCGACAGCGCCGAGGACGAGGGCGCCGATCAGGGCAAGTATCGCGTCGCGTTTCGGGGTCGGCGCCACCGGCGTGCTCTGCGGGACGGCGTGCTCGATCACCCGCATCGTGTCGCCCGGATTCGCGCTCTGTTCGGCGATCTGGTCCTGCAGCGCCTGCAGCTCGACCTGCAGGCCGGCGATGCTGGTCCCGTTGTTCCCGCCTTCGTTTATTTCGGCTTCGACTTCGTCGATCCGCTGTTGGATCGGCTGCAGCGTCGTTTTTTGCTGCGTCACCGAGAGACCGCCGAGATAGCGGGAGAATGCTTCGGCGTAGGCGTTGGCGAATTCCGCCGATTCCTCGGGATTGCCGGTGATCGCGGAGAAGCTCATCACCCCGGTTCGCGCTTCGGGCTGCACTTCGATGCTCGCGTCGAACGCTTCTTCGCGCCCTTTGATCGCCGGGTCTTCGTGCGCGACGTCGATCACCGAGCGGGTCTTCGCCAGCTCCTCGTAGAGGTTGGAGAGGCTGAGCAGCTGTTCTTCGTTGAGGATTTCGCCTGCCGCTTGGCTGGTGGTGACGATCTGGCCCAGGGCGTTGCTTTCGTATTCGTCGGATTTGGAGGAGGAGATCGCGTAGACGACCACCGCGGCGACGACCGCGAACAGCGCCAGCCAGCGTTTGCTGGCCCAGATCAGACGAAGATTGCCGGTGAGTTCCACGGGTGCAGGGACCTATCGGGTGGCCTCGGATTCGACTTGAATCCGGCAGGCCGGTAGTTCGCTGGACGGTTGTACGAGTCCCAGGAGGATAGCCGCGGGCGAGGTCATCACCCCTGGCGTACCCGCTCGCGCACGCTCCCTACCGCGGCGTTCGGAGCCTGAGCGGGCGAGAGTGGCTCGACGGCGCCCCGCAGCGCTCTTGGCGAGAGGCCCAGCAGGCGACGCTCGCGCGCTCCAGCCGGGACGACGGCATCGATCGGCCGCAACTGGTCCTCGGCATCGAGGGCGCGGGCGAGCGCCCCCGGGCCGAGCCCCGAAACCCGCCGGACGCGGACGGCGATGTCCGGCACGCTCCCCCCGCAGATCAGCGCGACGTCGGCCCCCGCCTCGGCCGCCTCGCTCAACCAGGCGCCCAGCTGCGCCCCAGCGGACGCGCCGAGGCCGATGCCGACGAGTCGCACCGGGCCCACCCTCGGGGGCTCGGCGCCGTGACCGCCGCTGCGCTCGCCCGAGCCGCCGCGCAGCCCGTACAGGGTCGCCAGCGAGTCGGCGGCGCACTCGAGCCAGATCCTCCCCAGGCCGCGAACGCCGTCGCGCCAGCCGCCGTAGAGCAGGGCGCGGTAGGCGAACTTGGCGGCCGGTCGCAGCAGCGCCCCCTTGAGCACGCCGAGCGGTCCCGGGCGCCCGTGCTGGCGGCTCTCCAGACGCGCGTAGGCGATCGCGTCGGCCAGCGCCTCGGCCCAGGTCGTCGCCAGCAGGTGCTCGAGCTCGCCTGCGAGTGGCAGCACCGGGCCGTCGGGCCAGAGCCCCTCGTGCACGGTGCGCGACTCGTCGTGGCGGAAGGCCTCGCGGCGGAAGAGGCGGTGCCGGTAGCGCGGGTAGCGGGCCGATGGGCCGAGCGGGCGGCCGAGGAAGACGTCGCGCATCGGCAGGGCCGCCATCCGGATCTCCGCGCCCGGAGGGTCGGCGAGCATGCGGCGGATCTCCGCGCCGAGATCGGGGCTGACCCGCTCGTCGGCGTCGATCTCGAGGATCCAGTCGCCGTGCGCGTGGTCGAGCGCGACGTTGCGCTGCGCGGCGAACCCCGGCCACGGGTTGTCGACGACATGGGCGCCGGCGGCGCGGGCGAGCTCGCGGGTCCGGTCGCGCGAGCCGCCGTCGACGACGACGATCTCGTCGCAGAAGCCGAGGCTCTCGAGGCATGCCGGTAGCCGGCGCTCCTCGTCGCTGGCGATCACGCAGGCGGTCACGGTCTCCGGCAAGCGGCGCAGTATCGCAGCGGCTCCCGCGGGAGTTCGACTCGCACCGTCTGTACAGTCGCCGCCGTGACGACCGAGAGCACGCGTTCGCGCGCGACCCGCGACGTCGTGCGCCAGCTGGTCGGGCGCGTGCTCAACCTCGGTCTCGGCATTGTCGTCACCGCGGTCATCGCCCGCTCCCTCGGCGACAGCGGCTTCGGCGAATGGTCGAGCCTGCTCGTCGTCGTCCAGATCGCCGCCTACCTCGCCGACCTCGGTCTCGAGCAGGTGGGGGTGCGGCGGGCGGCGGCCGAGCCCGAGCGCGAGGCGGAATGGATCGGCGCGACGATCGTCCTGCGCGCCCTGGTCTCGCTGCCGGCGACCCTGGTCTCGATCGTCGTCGCGCTGCTGATCGCCGAGGACCAGGGGATGGCGCTTGCCGGGGTGCTCGTCTCCACCACGATCCTGCTCAGCGGCCCCAACACGATCCGGGCGCTGCTGCAGCTGCGCCTGCGCAACGACGTCAACGTCGCCGTGATGACCTTCTCCTCGGTCGTCTGGGGGGTGGCGGCGATCGCCGTCGAGGCGGCCGGGGGCGGTCTCGTCCCGCTGGCGATCGCCTTCCTCGCCGCGGCGCTGGCCACCACCGCGGTGCAGGTCTGGGTCGGGTTGCGGGCCGGCGCCGTCCAGTTGCTCGGCTCGCGCCACCTCTGGCGACCGCTGGCGCGCGTCGGGTTGCCGCTGGCGACGGCAGGCGTGCTGGTCCTTGCTTACGCCCGTATCGACCAGATCCTCGTGCTCGAGATCTCCGGTCCCCGCGAGGCCGGCCTCTATGCCGCCGTCTACCGGATCCTCGAGCAGGCGCACTTCCTGCCGCTGACCGTGAGCATGACCCTGTTGCCGCTCGTCTCAGCCGCCTACCCGGCCGAGCCCGCACGGGTTCGGGAGCTGCTGCAGACGACCCTCGACTACCTGACGGTGGTCGCCCTGCCCGCGCTCGGTGTCGCCCTCGCCGCCTCCGGGCCGGCTATCGAATTGCTCTTCGGCAGCGAATTCGCCGATGCGGCGCCGGCGCTGCCGATCCTGATGGGCGCCTTCGTCGTCATCTGCTTCGGCTACCTCTCGGGAAATATGGTGATCGTGCTCGGCCTGCAGCGGCGCTACGTCGTCTACGCGCTGATCGGCCTCTTCTTCAACGTCTGCCTCAACCTGCTGCTGCTGCCGCGATACGGGTTCCTCGCCGCCGCCTGGACGACGCTCGCGACCGAGCTCGCGGTCGTCGGCCTCGCCTGGGGGGCGGTGCTGTCGGAGCTTCGCTTCCGTCCCAAGCTCGGACGCGTATTCCGGGCCGCGCTTGCGACGGCGGCGATGACGCTGCTGCTGCTGGGACTGCGGCAGATCGGGACGCCGGCGGTGCCCCTGTTGCTGGCGGCGCCGCTCAGCTACGTGCCGCTGGCGCTGCTGTTCGGCGCGGTCGGCCTCAAAGACCTGCGCGAGCTGCGCGCGATGCGGCAGGCTTCTGGCTGATCTCGTCGGCCAGCAGGTCGCCGAGGCGCAGCGCCAAGGCGGCGATCGTCAGGGTGGGGTGGACCGCCGAGTAGGTGGGGAAGGCCGAGCCGCCGGCGACGAAGAGGTTCTCGATCTGCCGATGGCGCATCTCGGGATCGACCACCGCCTCGTCTCCCGTCCCCATCCGGCAGGTGCCGAGCAGGTGACCTCCGCGCGGGCCGGGGCTGACCTGGACATCGCGGGCGCCAAGTGGGGCGAGGCGGCGGCGGACCTGCTCGACGGCGGCATCGATCCCGTCCAGCTCGTAGCCGGTGGACCGCGGGTAGGCGATCAGGTTGAGCGGCAGGCCGAAGGAGTCGCGCTTTGACGCCAGCGTCACCCGCCGGCCCGCCTGCGGCACGTCTTCGGTCAGCATGTCGAGCGGCAGCTGCCGGTTCCAGGTCGAGAGCGCGCCGGTGCGGGTGCGCGCGCCGTCGCCGCCGGCGAGTACGCCTTCCGTGACCAGCGGCGCGAGCGGCGCCCCGGGGTTGAAGGGGATCAGGATCGCGCCGGAGCGCTTCGAGCGGAAGCTGCCTTCGCGGAGGACCTCGGAGAGGCCGGTCGAGAGGGTGTCGCCGTGGCCTGGGTTGAGATCGCGGCGCAGGTCGACGATCAGCGTCGTGTGCGCATGGTCGAAGAGGTAGCGGCCGACGGCGGTACCGCCCAGGCCGGAGCGCAGCAGGATGCCGGGGTTTTCGAAGCCGCTGGCGGCGAGGACGTAGCGCTGCGCCCGCACCAGCAGCCGTTCGCCGCTCTGCTCGATCGCCTCGATCGCCTCGACCCGGCGGCCGGCCCCGCCGGTCCGCAGGCGCGCCGCAACGGTCTGCCGGTGCAGGTCGAGGCGCGGATGGTCGAGCACTCCGCGGAGGCCGTTGAGCGCCGAGAAACGGGCGTCGACGGGGCAGAGCTCGCAGGTCGCCGATCCGCAGCAGGCGGGACGACCCTGGAGCGGCCGGGACGGCCGGGCCTGGGGGAGCGGTCCGAAGGGGCGCAAGTGGGGAGCGATCGCCCGGTCCATCGGGCTGAGCGGATGAGGGGGGAGGATGCGCGCGCCCGGCGGCACGGTTCCGCTCGCCGTGGCTCCAGCGCCCCCGGGGGCACCCGAGACGCCGAGCGCCTGCTCGGCCCGCGCGTAGTAGGGCTCCAGCTCGGCGAGGGAGAGCGGCCAGTCGACCATCACGCCGTAGGCCGAGCGCATGCTGAAGTCGGCGGCGGTGAAACGCGGGGTGGCGCCGTCCCAGTGCAGCGAGGACCCGCCGACGCCGTAGACGTAGCTCCACGGGTAGGGCGGCGTTCCGGGCGCCGTTTCGTCGTTGGGTTCGGCGCCCGGCACGTCCGCCGCCCACTGCCCGTCGGCCAGCTGCTCGGCGTGGGTCTTCAGCGCGCCGCGCTCGAGCATCGTCACCCGCTGTCCGGCGAGCAGCGCCGGCCAGGCGCTGAGCAGGCCGCAGACGCCGGAGCCGACGATCGCGATGTCGGTCTCGACCGTCTTCACGAATCCCACACCAGCCCGGCGCAGGCTCCCGGGCTGCCGGGGTCGGTGCCGGTGACCGCGTAGGCGAGGCTCGCCGCCGGCGCTCCCAGCATCGGGTCGAGCAGGCCGGAGATCGCCTTTTCGCGGGCGCTGTCCGGCAGCACAATTGCGGCTGGATCGCGGACGGCGAGCGCGAAGGCGGTCGCCCGGGCGTCGTACTCGGCGTCGCCGTATTCGGCCCGCGCCCGCGCCAGCAGCTGCCCGGCCAGCTTCGGGTCGATGCCGAGGTTGGAGGCGACCAGCTGCTCGAACTCGTCGTCGGGGATCAGCGCCGCGTAGGGGGCGACCGCCGCCACCGCGGCCACGCCGGCCCCGACGGCGACGAAGGTCCGCCGCCGGATTCGTCCTCGGCCCTGCGCCGAGGCAGGCCTGCCGGCGACCTGCTCGAGCAGCTCCAGCAGACGCTGCACCTGGACCGGGCTGTCGTAGTTCTCACGCACCCGCTCCAGCGCCCTGGCTCCGAGCCGGCGGCGTAGCTCCGGGTCGGCGAGTCGGCGCAGGGCGGCGGCCAGCTGTTCGGGATCGTCTGGCTGGACCAGCTCCCCGCCGTCGCCGAGCAGCTCGCCGATCGCGCCGACGTCGGCGGCGACGACGGGAAGTCCCGCCGCCATCGCCTCGAGCACCACCCAGGGCACGGCATCGGCCCTGGTCGGCAGGGCGAGCACGTCGGCGGCGGCGTAGAGGTCTCGCAGCTGCTCGGTTCGCGCCTTGACGCCCCGGTGGACGCGCACCAGATCGCCCTCTGGCACGGGGTCGGTGGAGACGACGTCGAGAATCGCCTCGCCCTCGAGCCGGCCGACGGCGTCGACCAGCGTGCCGAGCCCCTTGCGCTCGACTTCGTTGCCGACGAAGAGGACTCGCAGCGGCCCCTCGTTCCGCGCCACTCGCGCCGTGGCGGCCTGACCCCACCAGGCGCCGTCGAGGCCGGGATGGATCGTCGCCAGCCGTGCCTCTGACGTGTCGTATTCGCGCCGCAGCGCCTCCGCGTTCCACTCCGTCCAGGCGACGACCGCCGCCGCCCCGCGCAGCGCCCGGCGCTCGAGCCGCTTCAGCAGGCGCTGCTGGCGCGGCGTCCAGGCATCGCCCGGGCCGCCGTACTCGAGCGCGGTGAACTGGCCGACGGTGGCGTCGATCGAGAGCACGCAGGGCAGCCGTCGCATCGGCCCGCGGATCAGCAGGGCGGAGGCCTGGGTGTTGATGAAGGCCACGTCGACCGAGCGCCGCCGGCGTTTGAGCAGGCGGCGCACCCGCCACGACCAGCGCAGCCGCCAGCGCAGGGCGAACATGTCGGCGTCTCCGGCGCGCTTCCAGCGGCGCAGGAACAGCCGCTCCAACCGGTTCGGCGGCGGCACGGTCGCAAAGGTCGTCTCGACTGCCGCGTTATCGGCGAGCGTCGCCTTCAGCTGGGCGGTCAGGGTGCGGTGGCCGAGCACCCCCTCGTCGAGGAAGAGGACCCGCAGCCGCTCGTTCATCGACTTTCCCCGGCGGCCGAGATCAGGCGCTCGGCCCGCTCGGCCACGACGTCGGCGGCGAAGCGTTCGCGGGCGCTCTGCCCCGCCAGCCTGCCCTCGCGCCGGACCCGCTCGGGGTCGCCCTCGTAGGAGCCCAGGATCGTGGCCAGGGCGGCGGGATCGTTCTCTGGCGCGACGATCGCGCCGAAGCTGTCGTCGATCAGGTCGCGCACCCCCTCGGCGCCGGTCGAGACGCAGGGCCTTTCGGCGAGCAGGCCGAGGATCACCGCCCGCGGCTGACCCTCGGTCGGGCTGGGACAGAAGACCGAGACGTCGAAGGCGGAGAGGACGTCGCCGACCGCGGCACCCGGGGTGGAGAGGAAGTGCGCCCGGGCGCCGAGCGGCGCGGCGCGGGACCGCAGCTCCGCCTCGGTCTCGCCCGCTCCGGCGAGGATCAGGTGCGTCTCCGGGCCGAGCGTCGCGACTGCGTCGATGACGACGTCGTTGCGCTTCTTCGGATGGAAGCGCGAGATGCAGCCGACGGTGAAGGCCCCGGCGGGGATACCAAGCTCGCTCCGCACCCGCTCGCGCCCCTCCTCGCTGAAGCGGATCTCGTCGGTCCGCATCGCGTTCGGCAGGACCGCGACCTTCGCGGCGTCGACGCCGGCGTCGATCACCGAGCGGCGCGTCCCCTCGGATATGGCCAGGACCGGATCCGCCTTGCGCCCCGCCGCGGCGTACGCCCAGCGGCCCGGCCCGCTCCTCATCTGGAAGGGGACCGGACCCCACTCGGCCCAGGCGATCTGGGGGCGAAGCCGGGCGGGCAGCCGTGGCGCCAGCAGTTGCTCCTTCTTGTAGTGGAGAAGGAGGACGTCGTAGGGGAGCTCGGCTCCTAGTGCCTCGCGCAAGCGCCGCCGCAGCACCGGCCAGCGCAGCATCAGCGATGGCCAGCTGCTTGCCGAGAGCTTCGGGCCGAGCTCGAGCGGGTGCACCTCGACTCTGGTCTCGCGGCCGATCTCGGGCGAGTCGCTGAGCATCACCGCTTCGTGGCCGCGGCCGATCATGGCGTCGAGCAGCTCCACCGCGGCGAACTCCGCCCCGCCGGGGGCGGCGCCGGTCATCACCGTGACGATCTTCAAGGGGCCAGGCGCCTCTCGAGCGCCTCGATCGAGTACTCGCGTTCGGCCAGCTCGCGCCCGGCGGCGGCCAGGGCGTTGCCGCGCTGCGGATCGAGCGCTGCGAGCACCGCCCGGGCAAACGGCTCGCCGGCGGGCTCGGCCTCGACGTAGTGGACGCCGGCCCGCACCTCGAGGCCGGCAGCGGCGAGCGGGGTGGCGACGACCGGCAGGGCGAAGGCGAGCGCCTCGACGAACTTGAGCGGCGATCCGCCGCCCTCCAGCAGGGGCACGACGGCGCAGCCGGCGGCGTCGTAGAGGCTGCCCAGGTCCGGCACGAAGCCCAGCCCCTCCACACGGGGGTCGGTTGCGTCGATCGCGTCGCTGCCCTTGCCGGCGACGGTCAGCCGGACCTCCGGCGCCAGCTCCCAGAGGGCCGGCATCGCCGCGTCGAGCAGGAAGCGCAGCCCCTCCCGGTTCGGCTCGTAGGTGAGGTCGGCGACGAAGAGCAGCGAGCGCTGCCCGCTGCGCGGCGGCAGCGGCGCGATCGCGGCGACGTCGACCACATTGGGGACGAGCCGCAGGCGAGCCGTGGGTGCCAGCGTCGCGGCTCCCTGCATGTCCGCCGGCGAGACCATCCAGCTCTCAGCGTAGCGTTCGAGCAGGAGGCGCTCGAAGCGCTGCAGGCTGCACAGCGACATCCCCGTGTCGGCGAGTCGGTGGCGGAAGGAGGACTCCAGGTTGTGGGCGCTGTAGATCGCCGGATGTCGCTTCGCGTGGGGCAGCAGCGCCGCCGCGGCGATTGGTCCCTCGGCGATCAGGCGCACGTCCTCGCCGTCCGCGAAGAGCTTTGCGGCCTGCGCGGCGACGCCGGGCCAGATCCCCCGGGCGAAGTCGTCGGGGACGCCGTTCAGGCGGCTGCGCAGGTAAGCCGCCGCCCGCCCGAGCGACGCCGGCCGCTCGACCCGGTGCAGGCGGACGCCGGCGAGCTCCTCGTAGGAAGGGTCGGGATTCTCAGCCCCAAATGCTCCGTAGACGAAGTCGAGCCGACCGTGGGCGGAGAGGGCACGAACCAAGCCGTACGTCCGCCGCGCGCGGCCCGAGTCGAGGGTGGGGGTATGTGAAGTGGCGAGGACGGTCCGCATGCGCCGGCGCCGAGCGGGACGACGAGGCGGCGAGTATAGGCCCGGCCCGGGACGGCCGGGCCTAAATGGCTGATTCCACGATTCCCCGGCGAGGAAGACTGGCCGTCCTGCAGTCGAATTGAGACGCCGCGCGCTTGCGCGTGGGGTGGATGAGGAGCGCGGCCTGCGGCCGCGCGGAATCGGATTGCATTTCCGCCGCTTCGCGACATTCGCCTGCAGGACGGCCAGTCTTCCTCGCTGCGCAGCCACAAGGCACGGCTCAGCGCCACAGGCGATCTCGGGGCTCTCAAAGCTGATGAGCGTCTACCGAGCCACACCACGAGACTGCATTGCGCGTCGCATCACGACGCGCAATGCAGTCTCGAGCTAGCGGGGTGAAGCTCGGTGGCTTGACGGGATGGCAGGTGCGCCTCTGCGGGAATGTGGCGAAGCAGGCGGAACTAGGCCCCGTATTTCGCCGCGGCCAGGCGCAGCGCTTCGTAAGCGGGCTTGTGCGAGCCGTCGTTGCGCAGGACGCCATACCAGGCGTTGCTGCCGTAGTCGCGGTAGTTGAAGTAGACGACCTCGGCCACGTAGCCGGTGTCGTGACACCAGGCGATGAAATTGGTGATGTTGGCCGCCTGCTCCGACTCGGTCCACTGCAGGCTGTCGCCGGTGGAGGGCTGGCCCGTCGCCGTCGGCCAACCGACCTCGGTGATGTAGATCGGCCCGCCGGTCATCGCCCGGGCGCTTTCGATCAGGGCGCGGTTGCCGAGCGCCGAGCTTGCCTTGGAGCCGGTACCGCCGTAGGGGTGGACGATGAAGCCGTCCACGTAGCTCGCCCAGTCGGAGGTGTACCAGGCTTTGCCGAAGCCGAGGCCGTTTGAGCCGTCCAGGGTGCCGAGGATCCTCGGCGCCGATTCGCCGTACTGGGCGTGGAAGGCGTCGTGGGTCTTCTTCAGCAGGTTCCGGTAGCAGACTGCGTTGGCGGAGCTGTTTGCGCTCGAGCCCCAGAACCAGGTCCCGCCGGGCTCGTTCAGCGCCTCGATCACCGGCGTCTGAGTCGGGTTGGTGTTGGCCTTGTAGAAGGCGAGGTTTTCGGCGACCCAGGCATCGGCGTTCAGCGCGCAGACGCCGCCGCTGTTGTAGGGGCCCGAGAAGTTCATCTGGATGCGCAGGCCGGCTTTCTTGAAGTTTTCAAGCGCCGAGATGCCCCGCTCGCTGTCGTAGCGCACGGTGTTGACCGCACCGCGCACGTCGGCGGCGCCCGAGCTGCCGTAGCTTCCGGCATCGAGGCCGACGATCATCCCGGTCGGGTTGGAGGTCGGGGTGGGCTCGGGGGCCACCGCCGGGGCGGGCGCGGCGGCATTCGAGACGACAAAGCTGCGCGAGGCGGAGCTGGCGTTACCCGCTGCGTCGTAGGCGGTGGCGGTCACGGTGTGCGAGCCGTCGCTGACCTTGGTCGTGTCGAAGGTGCAGTTCCATGGCGCGTCGCTCTCGGTGTTCAGGCTCGTCGAGCCGTCGACCTTGAAGACGACTTTGTCGACGCTGTGGTCGTCGGAGGCCGCGACTTCGCAACTGGAGCCCTGCAGCTTGCCCTTGACGGTGGCGCTGGCGCTCGGCACCTGCCAGGCGACGGCCGGGGAGGTCGTGTCCGCGGTCGTGGTCGGCTTCGGTTGGGACGTGGGTGCCGGGCTCGGTTCGGACGTCGGCGCGGAAGTAGGCGCCGAGCTCGGTGCGGACGTCGGCGTCGACGCCGGCGCGGCCTGGACGGCGTTAGCGACAGTGATAGCGAGCGCTGCCGAGCGCGAGTTACCCGCCGCGTCGTAGGCGGTGGCGGTGACCGTGTGGGCGCCGTCGGCGACCTTGGTCGTGTCGAAGGTGCAGTTCCATGGCGCGTCGCTCTCGGTGTTGAGCGTCGTGCCGTCGACCTTGAAGACGACCTTGCTGACGCCACGGTCGTCGCCGGCGTTGACCTGACAGCTGGAGCCCTGCAGCTTGCCCTGGACGGTGGCGTCGGCACTGGGCGCCTGCCAGGCTACGGTCGGTGCGGTCAGATCCCGCTGCCGGCTGGTGGCGCGATGCCGGACGATGCAGCGTCGCATCGTCGCCGAGCGTCGTTGGTCGGCGGCATCGCTGGCAGCGGCAAGGTTTTTCGCGGCATGCTTGGCGCGCTTGGCGCAGAGGTGGAATGCCACCCGGTCCGAGTGCGCGGTGGAGGCCTGGGTGGCGGTGGCGGCTATGCCCGCCGTGGCGAGCAGGCTCGCGATCAAGCTGAGGAATACGGTCCGGCTTGCGTTGGCGAAAGTCATCGTTTTCTCCTTCGGTAGCCGGGCTGCCTCGAGAGGCCCCTTGCTTTGCGGCCCCGCCTCGCGGCGGGTGTGCCTTTGTCGGGAGTCGCGCCATCCGCGGCCCCGGATTTCTCTGCTTCAGATTCCTGATCGGATCGCGTCGCCCCCTTTGGCAGCAGGGTTTCCCGCAAATGGACGCATGTCCAACTGCAGAGAGGCGCTCGGCCTCAACCGCGGTAATTCTGCAACGCGGCTTGCACGATCGGGTAGGAGGGCTTCTCCGTACCGTCTTCGCGCAGCAGGCCGAACTCGAGCTCGCGCTCGCTGCTATCCGTGCCTCGATCTTGCAGCTGGTACAGCGAGACCATCTCGATCTTCCATGCGGTCCTGGTAATCGCGGCTTCGATCATCTCGCCCAGGTGCTCGGCCTGCACCGCCTCGCTGACGCACTCGCCGCCGCAGTTGGCAGTCGACTCGCCGTACTCGGTGATGAAGATCGGCTTGCGGGAGGCGCCTTTTTCGTTCATCCGCTTGCGCAGCACGGCGATCCGCCCGAACGGCCCGGCGGGGCTGACCTCGGCCGGGTCGTGCCCGTACCAGTAGGGGTGGTCGGCGAAGGCGTAGAAGAGCGAGTTGAGGCTGGGAATGCGCGCATAGAGCGTGTCCATCCACGAGGTGTCGGTGCCGTAGATGCGGCTGTCGAGGATCATCTTGGCGGGCAAATCCAGGCGGTGGACTTCTTCGAGAGCGGGGCGCACCGTATCGGCGTAGAGCCCGGCCGACATGCCGCCGAAGTAGGGCTCGTTGCCGAGCTCGAAGGTCCTCATCGCGTAGCGCGCTTCGTCCAGCTCGGGGTGTCCTTCCCAGAAGCTGCCGCCGAGACCGTAGCGGCGGATGAAGGCGACGACCCATTCGCGGTAGTGGTCCGGATCGCCGAGTTCGTTGCCGCCGAGCAGGGCGTGGATGCGGGTGTGGACCTGGGAGGCGGCCTTGAGAACGAGGGCGTCCTGGGCGTTGACCGCCTTTGCGGGGCTCCACTCGTGGCGGGTGACAGCAGCGCCCAGCTGCGCGCGCTCTGCGGTTTCGGCATCGCTCCAGTCGGCGTAGCCGCCGTCGATTGCGATGGTGAGGTCGCTGGGCCCGGGTTCCGAGATCGGCCCGGATTCGGGTTCCGGTTCAGGTTCGGGTTCTGGCCCAGGTCCCGGTTCTGGTTCCGGCTGGGGTTCCGGTTCAGGTTGGGGTTCCGGTTCCGGCCCAGGTCCCGGTTCGGGTTCTGGTTCCGGTTCGGGTTCTGGTTCCGGTTCCGGTTCCGGTTCCGGTTCCGGCCCAGGCCCAGGTCCCGGTTCGGGTTCGGGTTCTGGTTCCGGTTTGGATTCGGGTTCCGGTTCCGGCTGGGGTTCCGGTTCCGGTTCAGGCGCCGGTTTTGGTTTGGGGGCGGGTTTGGGTTCCAGGGGAGCGCTGACGATCGGTGCCGGCGATGGAGACGATCCAGGGGTCTGCGAGGAGCCGGTTTCGGGTTGTCGGGGAGGTTGCGCTTGGGTCGATGGTGCCGAGATCTCGCCCGGTGCCGCCACCGGGGTCGCTGCGGCGGCATCGGACGGCAGCGGAGATGGTTCCGGCAGCGTGGGTTGAAGTGCTTTGCCGGGGGCGGCGGGGGAGTGACCCGGGTGGCGCTTGGCTCGGACGGGGACCGCCGAGGACAGCGCGGCTAGAAGGACCCTGCTCTTCTTGCGTGAGGCGAGGCCTGCCTGGCGGGGCCGCAGTCGCAGCCCCCTCCGATGCACGCCGGCAGTGTCGGGCCGGCAGCGGGCGAGACAGGGCCGATGGCCTGGCGCGGAGAGCCCCCCCGAGCTGGGCAGATCGCCGGTGGCCTGCCTGTCAAAGACCGTGGTGCTCGGAACCTCTTCGGCCGCGGAGAACTCGATTCCGGCTGCGACACCGAGCAGCGCCGCCAGGAGGACGACTGCTCTCAGGGAGGGACTGAATCTCCACATCCCGCCCGATAGTGAAGCATCGCTACGACATTTGTCGAGTAGCGGGGAGTTCGCTTTCGGTCTAGCCGCGGTACTGCTGTATTGCTGCCTGCACGACCGAGTAGGCGGGCTTCTCCGTACCGTCCTCGCGCAGCAGGCCGAACTGGAGCTCGCGATCGCTGCTGTCCGTGCCCCGGTCTTGCAGCTGGTAGAGCGAGAGCATTTCGACTCCCCATCGGGGATTGGCGGCGACCGCCGAGATCATCTCACCCAGGTGCTGGGCCTGGGTTTCTTCGCTGACGCACTCTTCGCCGCAGTCTGCCGTCGACTCTCCGTACTCGGTGATGAAGATCGGCTTTGAGCCCGCCCCCTGTTCGATCATCCGTCGGCGCAGGGTTTCGATCCGCCCGAACGGCCCGGCGGGGCTGACCTCGGCCGGGTCGTGCCCGTACCAGTAGGGGTGGTCGGCGAAGGCGTAGAAGAGCGAGTTGAGATCGGGGATCCGCTGGTAGAGCGTGTCCATCCAGGAAGTGTCCTTGCCGTATACACGGCTGTCGAGGATCACCTTGACCGGCAGACCGAGCCGGTGGATTTCTTCCAGCGTCGGCCGCACCGTGTCGGCGTAATCGGCGGCAGACATCTCGCCGAAGTAGGGCTCGTTGCCGAGTTCGATCGTGGCGATCGCGTAGCGCGAGCTGTCGAGTTCGGGATGGGCGCTCCAGAAGTCGCCGCCAGGCCCGTAGCGGCGGATGAAGGCGACGACCCATTCGCGGTAGTGGGTCGCATCGCCGAGTTCGTTGCCGCCGAGCAGGGCGTGGATCCGGGTGTGGATTTCGGCGGCCGCGCTCAGTACGACGTCGTCCTGCGCGTCGACCGGATCGGAGGGATCCCACTCATGACGGGTTACGGCGGCGCCGAGCGCCTTGCGCTCCGCGATCTCGGTCTCGTCCCAGCCGCCGTGGCCGCCGTCGATTGCGACGGTGAGCAGACCGGTTGCGGGCAGGGCCACGCTCTGGCTGGAAGCGGGGGTTTTGGAGCGCCGGTGCAGGCGATCGATGCAGTGGCGGCGCAACACGCGGACACGTCGCTTCATCCTCCTGCTTGCCGCGGGTGGCTTCGGCGCGGTCCTCGTGCGGCTCGCCGTCGCCGAGGAACGCAGGACCTTGCGCTTCGCCAGACGCGCGCAGACCGCCGCCTTTCCCCCGGCTCCTCCGGCCTGGGCGACTGCAACGGCGGAGCCGAGCTGGGGCGCCCGCTGCGCGGAGGCGGGACTGGTGGAGGCGAAGCAGAAGCTTGCCAGAACCAGCGCTACCGGGAGGACGCGTTTGAGGAGGGAGACCATCGTGGTCCCCTCATCGGGCGACAGAAGCCGCTTCGAGGCCGTCCGGCCGACCTCTGGACGTATGTACTAGTCGATGCGGCCAACCTGCAAAGGGGCATGCGGGCCGGCACGGGCCGGAAGTTGCGGAAAACCCGCAGCCGGCTGCTCGCTAGTCCCTCCTAGGGAGTGTTGCGGTGCTCGGCGGCGAAGGGGTCGCCAAAGGCACCGTCGTCGAGCCCGCGGGCGACCTCGGCGATGCCGTCGGGCACCCGCATGGTCAGCTCGAAGCCGAGCCGCTCGCGGATCTTCTCGAAGGCGACCTTGTAGTCGCGCGGATCCTCGTCGCGGTGGACGAAGCTGACCTTGCCGCGGGGAACGATGCCCGAGATGATCTCGACCAGGTCGAGCTTGCGGTAGTTCTCCTCGCTGTCGCCGACGTTGAAGACGTCGCGTCCGACCTCTCCCGGGCCCGCTTCGAGCACTCGGGCTATCGCCCGCGCCGCGTCGCGCACGTGCACGTAGGGTCGCCAGAACTGCTCGCCGAAGACTTCCAGCTCGCGGTCGTCCCAGAGTTCGCGGGTGAACTCGTTGACGGTCAGATCGAAGCGCATGCGCGGCGCTGCGCCGTAAACGGTGGCGAAGCGCAAGCAGGTCGGGACGGTCGAGCCGTTGCTGCTTGCCAGCAGCATTTTCTCGATCTCGACCTTCTGTTCGGCGTAGAGGGAGACGGGCGCCAGCGGCGCCTCCTCGTCCACTGGCGTCTCGGGGTCGGCCATGCGCCCGTAGTTGGAGCAGGTCGAAGCAAAGATCAGATGGGCGACGCCGGCGGCGCTTGCGTCCTCGATCAGCGATCGGGTCGCCTCGACGTTGGTCTCGCGGGCGAGCTCGGGGTCGCGGGCGCAGGCGGGGTCGCCGACGATTGCGGCCAGGTGGACGACCGCCTCGGCGCCCTCCAGCACCCCGCGGCGCGCCTCGGCGTCGCGGATGTCGGCGATCGTCAGCTTGGCGCCGCGTTCCTCGAGTTCCTTCGCGACAACCTCCTGGCCGTGCAGGAGGTTGTCGAGGATCCGCACCTCGCGGCCCGCGTCGAGCAGCGCGCTGACTACCTCGGCGCCGACGTAGCCGGCGCCGCCGGTGACTAGGGTGGGGTGACTCATGCGGCGGTGAAGCATAGAGATCGTGCAGGCGGCGTTTCAGTCCGGCCCACCGCGCCGCTGGACACGCCCCCCGTTTGTCTAGGCTTGCGCGATTGAACCAGCCCGCCCTTGACCTCCGCGACAGGCAGGCCGTCGTCTTCGGCGGGGCCGGCTTCATCGGTAGCCACCTGGTGGCGAGCCTGACGGCGGCCGGCGCGTCCGTCGCGATCGCCGATCTGCAGGTTCCGGACCGGTTGCCCGCCGGCGCCCGCTTCGAGCGCGTCGACGTGCGCGAGCCGATCGAGGTCGAGTCCCCGGGTGACGATCCCCTCGTCTTCAACCTCGCCGCGGTCCACCGCACGCCCGGCCATCCCGACCATGAGTACTTCGAGACCAACGTCGCCGGCGCGCGCAACGTCACCGAGTTCTGCGCCCGCAACGGCGCGAGCTCTCTTTTGTTCACCAGCTCGATCTCGGTCTACGGGCCGACCGAGGAGCCACGCACGGAGACCTCGCCGCTGACGCCGACCAGCGCCTACGGCAAGTCGAAGCTCGAGGCCGAGGAAATACACCGCCAATGGGCGGAGGAAGGCGCCGGCAGGCGGCTCGTCGTCGTCCGCCCGGCGGCGGTCTTCGGCCCGGGCGAAAACGGCAACTTCACCCGCCTCGCGCGGGGCCTGCGCAAAGGCTTCTTCCTCTATCCGGGGCGTAAGGACACGCTCAAGGCCTGCGGTTACGTCGACGACCTGATCGGGTCGCTGTACTTCATGTGGGCCACCGCCGATCCGGTCGTCACCTATAACTACGCCTATCCCGAGCCCCCCACCCTGGAGGCGATCTGCGCGGCGTTTCACGAGGTCGGCGGCCTGCCGGGGCCGCGGGGCACGATCCCGACCGCGCCGATGCTCGCCGTGGCCCGCCTGCTCAGCGCCGTCGGCCTGAAGACGTTCGACCCCGACCGAGTACGGAAGCTCGTCGCCTCGACCAACATCCAGGCGCGCGAGCTGAACGAGCGGGGCTTCCCCTACGAAACCGATCTGCGAAGCGCGATCGCCCGCTGGCGCGCGGCCGATCCGCCGGAGCAGTTCGTCTAGTGCCCAGGCTTGCGATAGCGCACGAGTGGCTCGCGGTGCGGGCGGGCAGCGAGAAGACGTTCGAGGCGATGGCCCAGGCCTACCCAGACGCCGATCTCTACGCGCTGACCTGGGATCGGGAGGCGCAATTCGACTTCGGCGGCCGTCCGGTGACGACGACCCTGATCGACCGCTGGCCGGCGCTTCGCGACCGGCGCGAGCTGGCGCTGCCGTTGATGTCGCCGGCCTGGAAGCTGATCGACGTCGACGGCACCTACGACACGGTGCTGACCTCCAGCCATGCCTTCGTGCGCAGCTTTCCGCCGGCCCGCTCGGCGACCCACTTCTGCTACTGCCACACGCCGCTTCGCTACGCCTGGGTCCCCGACATCGATGCGCGCACGCAGCGCCGCATCCCCGGCAAGTCGGTCGCCTTTGCCGCGCTGCGCGAGTGGGACCGGCGCACCGCCAAGAACGTCGATTTCTTCGCCGCCAACTCGACTGCGGTCCGCGATCGCATCCACGAGTGCTACGGCCGCGATTCGGAGGTCATCCACCCCCCGGTGGACACGGTCTACTACGACCTGCCAGAGCGCCCGCTGGAGCGCAAGCGGGCGCTGGCGGTCTCCCGCTTCGTCCCCTACAAGAGCGTGGCCCTGGCGATCGAAGCCTGCGCGCGAGCCGATATGCCGCTGACCGTCGCCGGCAAAGGTCCCGAAGAGCAGGAACTGCGGGCGCTCGCCGCCCGTCTGGGGGCCGATGTCGAGTTTGAGATCTCACCCTCCGACGAGCGCCTGCGCGAGCTCTACCGCCGCACCGCCCTGCTCGTCTTCCCGGCCAACGAGGACTTCGGGATCATCCCGGTCGAGGCCCAGGCCTGCGGCGCTCCGGTCGTCGCGCTGGATATCGGCGGGGCGAGGGACACGGTCGTGCAGGAGGAGACCGGCATCCGCGTCGCACGGCAGGAGGTCGACCTCTTTGCCGAGGCGATCGCGCAGCTGAAAGCCTCGCCTCCCGGCGCGGACGCCTGCAGGGCCAATGCCGAGCGCTTCTCGGTCGAGCGCTTCATCGAAGAGCTGCGCGGCTGGATCGAGCGCAACTCCTGACCGCCGCTGGGCGGCGGGTGCCGACTCAGTAGGCGCCGCGGCCCGACAGCACGGCCGGCAGGGTGGCAAGCAGGATCTCGACGTCACGGGCCAGCGACCAGCCGGCGACGTACTGGTAGTCGAAGCGGACCATCTCCTGAAACGGGCTCTGCGAGCGGCCGTAGACCTGCCACGGTCCGGTCAGTCCCGGACGCAGCTCGAGCCGGCGCAGGTGCCAGTCCTGCTCGAGCGCGGCGGTCTCGGGGAAGATCAGCGGCCGCGGGCCGACCAGGCTCATCTCGCCGCGCAGGACGTTGAAGAGCTGCGGCAGCTCGTCGAGCGAGAAGCGACGGATGAAGCGACCGACGCGGGTCACGCGCGGGTCCTCGCGGATCTTGAACATGACGCCGTCGGAGGCCTCGTTGAGCTCCGCCATGTCCTCCTTGCGCTTCTCCGCGTCGGTGTACATCGAGCGGAACTTGATCAGCTGGAAGCTCGTGTTGGCGCGCCCCGCGCGAGGTTGGCGGAAGAAGACCGGCCCGCGCGACTCGAGTTTGATCGCGATCGCGATCACGATCATCAGCGGCGAGAAGAGGAAGATCAGGGCGAGCGAGCCGACCGCGTCGAGCGCACGCTTGGCGGCGATCGAGGCCGAGGTGAGCATCGGCGCTCCGATCGAGAGCAGCGGCAGGCCGCCGACCTGGTCGAGCGCTCGCACGCCGTCGAGGAACTCGAAGAGGCGGGGCACGACGTCGACCGTCACGCCGGCGTCGCGGCAGGCGCGAATCGACTCCAGCAGCTGCTCATGGCTGGCCCGGGAGAAGGCGATGATCACGCGGTCGATCCCCTGCGCCTCGATGATCGTGTCGAGGTCGGCGAAGCGCCCCAGCCAGGGCAGGTCCGGAGATCCGGCGTCATGCACCTCGTCATCGACGATGCCGACCGGGGAGAGTCCGAACTGACCGTTGTTGCGGAGCTTTTTGACGACGTGGCCGGCGACGAAGCCGGAACCGAGGATCAACGTGCGCTGGCGCAGGTCGGGCGCGCGGTGCAGGCCGGCCCTGACGATCGTGCGGGCGACGCCGGTCAGGGCGGCGATTCCGGCCACGGTGAGGAAGGTCACGGCAACGACCTGGTCGAGATTCAGCAGCGCGGCGAGGCCGAACAGGGGCCAGGTGATCAAGAGGATGGCGACGAAGGCGCGCGGGATCTCGGTCACCGCGGAGGCCCAGCTGGCGAGCTGGTCGCTGCGGTAGAGGCCGATGCTGAAGGCGGCAAGCGGCCAGAGGATCGTCGCACCGGCGACGTAGACGACTCCCTTGGGCTCGGCCGTGGTCAGCCCGAGGATGACGGTGGCGAACGCAGCTGCGAGGCAGGCGGCGGCCGAGTCGGCGGTGAAGAGCATCCTCGCCAGTACGGTCCCTCGCCGCCGCGCGCGGCTGGGGCTGGTTGTACCGCGGGTAGAGACCGCGTCATCCTCGTTTGCCTCGACGGCGGACGCCCCAGGGGCGTGGGTTGCGGTTGAGCTCTCCATCGTGTCTAGGTCAATGAGGGGTGGCGGAGGGGCAGGGGGTAGGCCCAAAATAAAGATGATGCGGGGAAATCTCCATTACGCACAACAGATCGGCAACAAGTGTCGCGCGCTGAAACCGGCAATCGGGCTTGCAGCGCGAACTTCGTTGATCGTCTCGGACGAATATTCGAACTATTTTCGATTTTGGGTGGCCATCCGGCCCGCGAATCGTCTGTTCCATCGGCTTGACTGCGCCCGGTGAGCCGAGACCCCCACAGCGCCCGCCGCCATCATGCGGGCCGCGATGTCGCGATCCAGATCGCGATCCGCGCCCTCAACCTCGCCCTCGGCGTCGTCGTCACCGCACTCGTTGCGCGTGCTCTCGGAGATGCCGGATTCGGACAATGGTCGACGATCCTCGTTGTCGTCCAGCTTATCGCCTACTTCACGAGCTTCGGCGTCGAGGGGGTCGTTATCCGCGAAGCCACTGCGGACCCGGCGCGCGAGAGCGAATGGCTGGGCGCCCTGCTGGTCCTGCGGACGCTGCTCGTGCTGCCGGCGATCCTGGTCGGCCTCGTCGTCCTCCTCCTGCTCGAGGAAAACACGGCGATGCTCGTTGCCGGTGTCGTCCTCCTCGCGCAGACCCCGTTCAACGTCGGCGCCTCGTTGCGGATCACCCATCAGCTCAGAGTGCGCAACTGGATCCCGATGGCGATCCTCAGCCTGAACAGCGTCCTCTGGGCAGCCGCCGTGATCGTCATCTCCTCGCTTGGCGGCGGTCTGGTGCCGCTGGCGATCGCGATGACGGCCACGGGAGCGCTGACCGCGGGCCTTCAGGCGCTCGCAGCGATGAAGATCGCGCGTCCGGATCTACATCCGTCGCGGGAGGCGACGATGCGGCTGGCTCGGGTGGGCCTCCCCGTCGGTCTCTCCGGCCTGTTGATCCTGGCCTACGCCAGGATCGATCAGCTGCTCGTCTTCGCCATCGCCGGCAGCACCGCAGCCGGCCTCTACGGCGCCGAGTACAGGATCGTCGAGCAGGCGCACCTGGTGCCGGTCTCGGTCATGACGACGCTGATGCCGATCCTCGCCGCGGCATGGAAGGTAAATCGCGAGCGTGCGATGCGCATCTCCTGGCTTGCCGCCGAGTACCTCACGATCGCCTCGCTCGGTGGGCTTGCGGTCGCGCTCGTGGTCGCCCGTCCGATCACCGTCCTGCTTTATGGCGAGGACTTCGCGGCGGCAGCGCCGGCGCTGCCGGTGCTCGCCGGTGCATTTGTATTCATCTGCTTCGGCTACCTGACCGGCAACCTGGTGCTGATCGCGGGGCTGCAGCGGCGCCTGGTGACGATCGGCCTGATCGCGCTCGTCGTCAACGTCGCCGGAAACGCGCTGTTGATCCCGGCCTGGGGCTTCATGGGCGCAGCCTGGATGACGCTGGCAACCGAGGCTGTGGTCGTGATCGTGACGGCAGCGATGCTGCAAAGGCAGCTGCATCTCGGGGTTCCGCCGCTGGGCAGGATCGCACGAGTGCTGTTGGCGGCTGTGCTGCTGGCCCTCCTGTTGGCGGGCCTTGACGAGGTCGGCGCCGGGCTCGCAGTCGTGCTGCTGGCTGCGGCACTCGCCTATCCCGCCTTGCTGCTGGTCCTGCGCGCCCTCGACCTAGGCGAGCTCAGAGCGCTGCTGCGCGAACGCGTCGCTGCCGGCTGAGCCACCTCGGTCGGCATGATCGGCAGCGGCAAGTGCTTGCCTGGCGGCCTCGAGGTTTTCCCGGTGGCGCCTTCGCGCCCGGCGCGAGCGCGCTTGGCTTTTTGCATTGGCCTGAATCTGGAGCTCCGCCGACATGCAGGGGACCCGACAGCCGCCGATCGTTCCCTCGGCCAGCGCGGGTCCCGAGCGACCGAAGCGCATCGAGTGGAGGTCGACTACGCGCATGGCCGGGTCGCGCACCACCACGGCGGACTCCATCCGCAGGTCGCCGAGGGGCGTCGGTGAGACGTCGCGGAACCACTCCTTGAAGCCAATCGCATACAGCGCCATCAGGGCTTTGTCGAGGTGGTCGCGGTTGACGATCAGGTCGAGATCGTGGTGGTCCCGCAGCTGTTCGCCAACCAGCGCATCGGCCCCCCAGCCGCCGATCAGCGCCATTTCGACGCCGCCGGCTTCGAGCGCCGCCATGGCGATCAGGACGATTGCTATCGGCATCGGCGGGTTCTGGTAGACGAGCCTGCTCAGCACCGCCTTTAGCCGACGTGGCATCGGCAGTGCCCAGACGACCACGTTGAGACGGTCGGTGAGCCTGGTCCAGAGGGTCGCCCGTTCCGGCATACGCTCAGTGCGCCTCGTCGGAGGCGTGCGCGGGCGGGCGCGACTCCTCGGCCAGCGAGGTGATCTCGAGCGGGCCGTGGGCAGCCGCCTCCAGCACCTCGGTCGCCTCCTCGGCCGAGCGGGCGTAGAGCTCGACCAGCATGTGGACGACGATCCGCTCCTCCTCGTGCTTGTGGAAGCGGACGTGGGCGAAGAACTCGCGCACGCCGGCCTCGCCCAGGGCGCCGTAGGCGAGCAGCTCGGCGGCTTCCGGTCCGGCGCAGCTCTCGACCCGGTCCTGGTCGACGGTGACCGTGCAGGAGGCGACCCAGGGGGTGCCGGCGACCATCCGTTCCCAGCGGTCCTCGATCGGGACGACGCGGTCGTCCTGGAAGGTGAGGTGGGGCTGATCGTGCATGCAGTTGAGGCACTGCACGACCGATTCCTGCACTTCGTCGATTCCTTCGGTCGGGATGCCCGTCTCCGGGTCGACGCGACGGATCGCGTCGTAGTGGATCTGGATCTCGAGGTTCTGGGACCAGCAGCGGTAGCAGCGCAGCCAAGCCGAGCGGTCGCCGTTGAACTCACTCATGCTTGCATTGTCGCAGCCAACTCGTCCGCGATCAGCCGCGCGATCGCCAGCGAGGAGGTGGCGGCGGGGGAGGGGGCGTTGCGGACGTGGACGGCGCGCTCGGTGCGGTGGACGACGAAGTCGTCGACCAGGGTGCCGTCGCGATCGATCGCCTGGGCGCGGATCCCGGCGGGGCCGGGTTCGACCGCGACCCCGCGCAGGGCGGGGACCAGCCGTGCCGCTTCGGCGGCGAACGCGCGCCTGCTGGAGGCGTGGCGCATCTCGAGCAGCCCCGCCCGCCAGTTGCGCGCCGCCATCCGCCAGGTCCCGGGCCAGGCGAGCGTCTGGGCGACGTCGCGCGGTCGCACGGTCGAGAGCCGGTAGGCGTCGCGGGCCGGCGCCAGCAGGGCACTGGGGCCGATCAGCACCCGGCCGTCGACGGTCGGGGTCAGGTGGGCGCCGAGGAACGGCAGGTCGGGGTTGGGGACCGGGTATACGTTGCCGCGGATCAGCCCGGCTGCCTCGCGCGGCAGGGTCAGGTAGCCGCCGCGAAAGGGAACGATCCGCGGGCTCTTCGGCGCGCCGCAGGCGACGGCGAGACGGTCCGACCAGAGTCCGGCGCAGAAGACCGCTGCCGCCGCAGACGTCGTCCCCTGCGAGTGGCGCACTGCGATCCGGCTGCCGCTCTCCGCGGCGGCGGTAACCGGCGCGCCGACATGAATCGTGCCGCCGGCACGGCGCAGATCGGCGGCGTAGGACTCGGCGACAGCGCCGAAGTCGACGATCCCGGTGTGCGGCGAGTGCAGGGCGGCGGCTCCCCGTGCAGCGGGCTCGATCTCCTGGATCTGCTCGGCGCTGAGGCGGCGCAGCCCGGGCACCTCGTTGGCGCGTCCGCGGCGCTCGAGCTCCGCGAGCCGCTCCAGCTCGCCCTCGTCGACCGCGACGATCAGCTTGCCGGACTGCTCGTAGCGGACCCCGCGCTCGTCGCAATAGGCGTACAGCTCGCGGGCGCCTTCGACGCACAGCCGCGCCTTCAGCGATCCCGGCTGGTAATAGATGCCGGCGTGGATGACGCCGCTCGAGTGGCTGGTCTGGTGGGCGGCGAGTCGCTCTTCGGCCTCCAGCACGCAGAGGCGCGCGTCCGGATTTCTGGCGAGCAGCTCGCGCGCGACCGCCAGGCCGACGATGCCACCGCCGACGACCGCGAGGTCGCACTCGGATGGTGGATGCCCGCTCGAACCGCTCAAGCGGTCGCGCCGGCTGTGACGCGCTGCTCGACCAGGGTGGCGATCTCGCCCATGATCTTGTTGATGTCGAAATCCTTCGGCGTGTAGACGCCGGCGACACCGGCCTCGCGCAGGCGCTCGGCGTCGGCGACGGGGATGATCCCGCCGACCACCACCGGTACCTCGACACCCTCCTCGCGCAGTCGTCGCACCACGTCCGGGACCAGCTCCAGGTGCGAGCCGGAGAGGATCGAGAGGCCGACCACGTCGACGTCCTCCTGCAGCGCCGACTCGGCGATCTCCTCGGGCGTCAGGCGGATGCCCTGGTAGATCACCTCCATGCCGGCGTCGCGGGCGCGCAGCGCGATCTGCTCGGAGCCGTTGGAGTGACCGTCGAGGCCGGGCTTGCCGACCAGGATCTTGATCCGGTGGCCGATCCGCTCGGAGACCTCGTCGACACGGTTGCGGATCGCTGCAAGCTCTTCGCGGTTGCCGGGCGGCGCCGCGCCGTCGACCCCGGTCGGCGCGCGGTAGGCGCCGAAGGCATCGCGCAGCACTTCGGCCCACTCGCCGGTCGTCGCACCCGCTTTCGCCGCCGCGATCGTCGCCGGCATCACGTTGGCGCTCTCGTCGCGAGCGATCCGTCCGAGCTCCTCCAGCGCCGCCCGAACTGCGCCCTCGTCGCGCTCGGCCTTCCACTGCTCGAGTGCCTCGATGCGTTCGCGCTCGACCTCGGGGTCGGGGGTGAGGATGCCGCCGTCGGCGCCGGCGGTGAGCGGCGAGTCCTCGCTCTCGGTGAAGCTGTTCTGGCCGATCACCTTCTGCTCGCCGCTCTCGATCCGGCCCACCCGCTCGCGGTGCGACTCGACCAGTCGTGCCTTCATATAGGGGACGGCGGCGACCGCGCCACCGTGCTCCTCGACCACCGCCATCTCGGCACGGGCACCCTCGGTCAGCTCGTCGACCAGGCCGTCCATGACGTGTGAGCCCGCGAAGATGTCGGGGTACTCGAGCAGGTCGGTCTCGTTGGCCAGCACCTGCTGGATGCGCAGGCTCCACTGCTGATCCCAGGGGCGGGGCAGGCCCATCGCCTCGTTCCAGGCTGGCAGCTGGATCGCGCGGGCGCGGGCGTCGCGGCTCAGGGTCACCGCCAGAGCCTCGAGCACGATCCGCTGGATGTTGTTCTCCGGCTGCGCCTCGGTCAGGCCGAGCGAGTTGACCTGGACGCCGTAGCGGAAGCGCAGCATCTTCTCGTCGCTGACGCCGTAGCGCTCGCGGCCGATCTCGTTCCAGAGCCGGCCCATCGTGCGCAGCTTGGCGATCTCCTCGATCAGGCGGATGCCGGCGTTGACGAAGAAGGAGATGCGGCCGAATACCCGCGGGAAGTCGGCCTCGGCGACCTGGCCGCGGGCTTTGACTTCGTCGAGCACGGCGATCCCGGTCGAGAGCGCGTAGGCGATCTCCTGCACCGGCGTCGCCCCGGCCTCCTGCAGGTGGTAGCTGCAGATGTTGGTCGGGTTCCAGCTCGGCACCTCGTTGACGGTGAAGGCGACCATGTCCGCGATCAACCGCATCGAGGGCTCGGGGGGAAAGGCGTAGGTGCCGCGCGAGAGGTACTCCTTGATGATGTCGTTCTGGGTCGTTCCCGTCAGCTTGTCGCGGGCGATCCCGTTTTCCTCGGCGACGGTGACGTAGAGGCCGAGCAGCCAGGCGGCGGTGGCGTTGATCGTCATCGAGGTGTTCATCTCGTCGAGCGGGATCCCGTCGAGCAGCTGATGCATGTCGCCCTTGTGGGCGATCGAGACGCCGACCTTGCCGACCTCGCCGCGGGCGAGGACGTGGTCGGGGTCGTAGCCGGTCTGGGTGGGCAGGTCGAAGGCGACGGAGAGGCCGGTCTGCCCCTTTTCCAGGTTGCGCCGGTAGAGCTCGTTGGAGCGACGGGCGTCGGAGTGACCGGCGTAGGTGCGCATCACCCAGGGCCGGTCTCGCTGGGGCAGTCGGTGCTCGGGCATGTTCCACATGATATTTGCCTGCGCCAAGGGCGTGGAAAGACTGCATTCACAGGCCGTGGGCCGCATCTTTCGCCCGCTCCTGTGTTTAGGCTGCGGAGCGATGAGACTGCGAATACCAGCGATTTCGATTGCGCTGCTCGCTGTAGTGCTGACGGTCGCCGTCGGCGCGAGCGCCGCGGTGATCGGCATCTACCGCAACAGCATGGAATCCAACGGCCTGCGCGCCCAGATCGTCAAGCTCTCCGGCGCGCGTTGCGGCCGGGGCGGCTCCAGCCATGCCTTTCGCATCGTCGTCGGCAAGGGCACCAAGGAGTGCTCCTACCGCACGCCGGTGATCGGTCGCGACCTCGAAGTGGGAGCGATAGGGCGCTTGCTCGAAGGCACGCCTAAACCGGTCCAGCACAAGGCATTCCTCGCGGTCAACCTGCGCGCAGGGGCCGCAGGTGCCCGCTATCAGCTCGCTGTCTTCCCCTTGCAGCGCAAGGCGCAGCTGCGCCGGGTGGCCAGCGACGGTCAGATCGAATACCTGCGCATCGCCCGCGGGCTGCAGACCAAGGGGATCAACCGGGCCAACGAAATGCGTCTGCGCGCCTTCAACCTCACCAGCGGCCCGGAAAAGGGAAGCTGCCGCATCCTTGCCTTCGTCGGCGCACAGCTGATCGCCGACGTCAGCGACCCCGCTGCCGGCGAACTGCAGGGCCGCAGCGCCGGCTTTTCCCTCGGTGCGGTAGGCAACGCCAAGGGCGCCGAGGGTAGCTTCGACGACGTCGTGGTCCGCGTCCCGAGCCCGTACTAGTCGGTTTATCCGCATAATGCGGTCGATGTCAACGACGATCGAGAAGCCTCGCGCGGCGGGCCCCGACGCGGGATTGGGTGGGGAGTGGCGGGTGATCGTCTGCAACGACAACCACAACACCTTCGACCACGTCGCCGAGACGCTTGCCCGGGTGCTGCCCGGGGTCACGCTCGATCGTGGCCATGAGATCGCCGAGACGATCCACAATTCCGGCCAGGCGATCGTCTGGTCGGGCGCGCGCGAGCCGGCTGAGCATTACTGGGAGCAGCTCAACGCGGCGGGGCTCACGCTTGCCCCGCTAGAGCGTGCGTAGCGTGACGCCGGCCTCCCGTTCGTTTGCGGTCGCCGCGGCGGTCGCCTGGGCCTTGGCTTGCGCGGCCGGTCCGGCCATCGCCGCGCCTGAGCTGCCGAGCGGATTTCACGACAGCATCGTCCTGAGCGAAGTCGCAGAACCGACGACCATACGGTTTGCCGCCGACGGCCGGGTCTTCGTCGCGGAGAAGTCGGGCCGGATCCTCGTCTTCGAAGACATCGAAGACGGCACCCCGGAAGTCTTCGCCGACCTGCGGACCGAGGTCTACGACACCGGCGATCGCGGCTTGCTCGCCCTCGCGCTCGACCCCGACTTCCCGAGCAGGCCCTATGTCTACGCCCTCTACACCTACGACCACATCCTCGGCGGAGTGGGGGAAGAAGGCAAAGTCCCGCGCTGGGGCACGCCGAACACGAGCGGTGACCCATGTCCCAAACCGGGCGACGCCGACGTGGATGCCTGCCCGGTGAGCGGGCGCCTCGTGCGGCTGACCGCCGAAGGCAACCACGCGCAGCCGTCGTCCGCCGCGCCGGCGGAGAAAGTCCTGCTCGAAGACTGGTGCCAGCAGTTCTCCTCGCACTCGATCGGCGACCTCCAGTTCGGTCCGGAAGGAGCGCTCTACGCGAGTGGGGGCGACGGCGCCAGCTTCAACAACGCCGACTACGGCCAATTCGGCTGGCCGCAGAAGAACATGTGCGCCGACCCTCCTGTCGGAATCGGCGAATCGATGCCGGAACACACGGCCGAAGGCGGTGCGCTGCGCTCGCAGGACCTGCGCACGCCGGTCGATCCGACGACCCTCGACGGAACCGTCGTCCGGGTCGACCCCGAAACCGGGGCGGCGTGGCCCGGCAACCCGATGTCCGCCAGCTCCGATCCGAACTCGCGCCGCATTGTGGCCTACGGATTCCGCAACCCGTTCCGCTTCACGATCGATCCCGCCCGCGACGAGATCTACGTCGGCAACGTCGGCTGGGACACCTACGAGGAGATCGATCGCGTGCCCGCCGTCGGCGCTCTGCCGCTGTTCGACTCCGGCTGGCCCTGTTACGAGGGCCCCGGACCCAACCCGATCTACGCCGGCCTCGAACTCGACCTCTGTAAATCGCTCTACGCCGAACCCGATGCGACCACGCTGCCGCTCTTCTATTACAGGCACGGCGAGAACGTCGTCCCCGAAGAAGCCTGCAACAGCGGAACGGGCTCGGCACTCGCAGGGCTCGCCTTCTATCCGGGTGGCCCTTATCCGGATTCCTACGACGGCGCGCTCTTCTTTGCCGATCCGGTCCGTGGCTGCATCTGGGTGATGCATCCGGGCGACGACGGCCGCCCGGATCCGTTGACCACGACGACGTTCATGGCCAGCGGCGGCCTCTATCCCGGGGTCGACCTCGAGGTCGACCCCGAAGGCGACCTCTACTACGTGAAGCTCTTCGGCGATACGGAGGAAGGGACGATCCACCGGATCTCCTATGACGCCGACGCGCCGGTCGCCGGGCTTGCCACGGACACGCGCTCAGGCCCGGCGCCGCTCGAAGCGCATCTCGATGCGAGCAGCTCAAGCGATCCACACGGAAAATCGCTCAGCTTCAAGTGGGACCTCGACGGCAACGGCACGTTCGAGACCGACGGCGGCGAACAGCAGATCACGCACCTCAACGTGACTCACAACGTCGACGTCGCGGTCAAAGTCAGCAACGGCGAAAAGTCGAGTGTCGCCGAGCTGACGCTGTACCCAGGCGACACGCCCCCGCAGCCGACGATCGCGACGCCGACCTCGACGCTCGAATGGAAAGTGGGCCAGGAAATCCACTTCTCCGGCTCGGCGACGGACGTCGACGAAGGGCCTGGTCCCATGCCGGACTCCGACCTCTACTGGAAGACCCGCCTCCTCCACTGTCCCTCCGCCTGTCATGCCCATCCACTGCAGGTCTTCCCGGCGACCCATCAAGGCAACCTGCTCGCGCCCGACCACGACTACCCCTCCCACATCGAAATCAGCCTGACGGCGACCGACGCCCGCGGGCTCACCGCGACGAAATCGGTCTCGATCGACGCCCGTCCCAGCGAGATCGAAATCGCGTCCCAGCCGCCCGGGGTGCAACTCGGCGCCGCCGAGCTGACCCAGGTTGCACCCTTCCCGCTCACCGCGATCGAAGGGTCCAACGTCCTGCTTTCCGCGCCCTCGGCCGTCGAACTCGGTGACGTCGCCTACCTGTGGAGGGAATGGTCGGACGGCGGCGCCCGCGTTCACACGGTGAAAGCGGGTACCGCGCCGGCGTATACGGCGGTGTACGCCGCGGGGGTGCCGGGAGAAGAATCCGGTGGGGGCTCGGGCGGCGGGTCGCAGCAGGCTGCGGCGCCGGTGTCTCTACCGGGGCTCCCGCCGATCGCACCAGGGCCGATCCTGACGATGCTGGAGAAACATCCCGCAAAGCGGACGCATCGCCAGGTGGCGCGGTTCGCCTTCTCGGCGAACGTCGCCGATGCGCGCTTTCGCTGCAAGCTGGACGACGGCGAATTCGCGCCCTGCAGATCGCCGCGGGTATACAGGCACCTGGGTCTGGGCGCTCACAGCTTCGAGCTGGTCGCCCTCGATGCCGCCGGGAATCTCGAACCCTCGCCGCGACGATTCGAGTGGCGCGTCCTATGTCTGCCGCGACGCAGCGGCGGCGCGGCTATTCCGCCGCGACGAGCGTGTGCCAGGCGGGCAGGATCGGCAGGTCGTGGAGATCGATGATCGCGGTGCGGACGGTCTCGATCTCCGGCGAAAACCAGTAGCGCTCGAAGTCCGAGCGGCTTTCCCAGACCGAGGTCTGTTGGAAGGCCAGCGGATCGTCGATCGAGCGGGTCAGCGACCAGCTCTTGGCGCCGAAGGCGGGCATCCGCGCGGCGGCCGGTTCCCAGAGGTCGAGCCAGCGGTCGGCTCGGAAGGGGGCGATGTGCCAGTCGAGCGTGCAGACCTCAGCCATATCTAAGCTCCCACCTCGGCCCGGATCGCGCCGGGGCCGTCTTCGTTCTTGCCCTCGTCCTCGGACTCGGCCCCGACCAGGATCGAGATCTTGCCGAGGTGTTTGTTTTCGTGCAGCAGCTGGTGCGCCTCAGCGACGCCCTCGAAGCCCATCGTCTGCCAGATCACGGGCCGGACCTTGCCCTCCGCCATCAGCTGGTTGGCGCGCATGCACTCGTAGGCGTTGGCGAAGTGCGAGCCGATGATCTGCTTCTGGCGCATCCACAGGTAGCGCACGTCGAAGTCGAGCTGGAAGCCCGAGGTGGCGCCGCAGATGACGACTTTGCCGAAGGGCTTGACGACGAAGACCGAGGTCGGGAAGGTCGCCTGGCCGACGTGCTCGAAGACGATGTCGGGGGCGTCGCCGAGGATCTCTTTGACCCGCTTGGCGAAGCCGCGCGAGGCCTTGAAGCGCTCCTTGTCCGCGGCCTTGTCGACAAGGTTCTCGGGGGTGCGCATCATCTCGCCGAACTCGGCCCGGTTGATGTAGTCGACCGCGCCGAGCTGTTTGACCAGCTCGCCCTTCTCGTCGGAGGAGACGACGCCGACCGCGTTGGCCCCCGCCGCCTTGCAGAGCTGCACGGCGAAGACGCCGAGGCCGCCGGCGGCGCCCCAGATCAGCACGTTGTGACCGGGCTGAAGCTTGCACTGGTCGATCAGCATCCGATAGGCGGTGAAGTAGGTGAGCCCGTAGGAGGAGGAGTCGACCCAGGAGAGGTTCTGGGGGCGGGGGAGGAGCTGCTGCGCCTGCACTTTGGTGAACTGGGCGAAGGAGCCCCAGGTCGTCTCGTAGCCCCAGATCCGCTGACTCGGCGCGGCCAGCGGGTCGAGCCCGTGCACCTCGACGTCCTCGTAGGAGGCCTGGTTGCAGTGGACCACCACCTCGTCGCCCGGCTTCCAGCGGGTGACGCCCTCGCCGACCTTCCAGACGATCCCCGAGGCGTCGGAGCCGCCGATGTGGTGGCCGTACTCGGGGTGGTCGCCGTAGCCGAAGACGGAGACCGGTTTGCCCAGGGCTGCCCAGACGTTGTTGAAGTTGACCCCCGCGGCCATCACCCGGACGATCACCTCGAATGCTCCCGGCTCGGGTACCTCGATCTGCTCCAGCTGGAAGGCGTCGGTCGGCTCGCCCTCGCGCTCCTGGCGGATCACCCACGCGGCCATGGTCTCCGGCAGCGTTCCGGGCTCCACGTCCAACTTTGCGACTGCGCTCGTATCGACGGCCAAACCGGGTCCTCCGTAGCTCGTTTGCGGGCGGAGGAATCCTAGTCGAGCACGGGGGTGTCGGCCTCGCGCAGCTCAGGGGCCGTGATCTCCCGCACGGTGATCTCGATCGGCTCGGGCGGCTCGATCTCCTTGCCGGGAGCGACGCCGAGGCTCTCGACCCTGCGCAGTTGCGGCAGCAGCCGTCGCTCCATCGAGCCGACAGCGGAGTCGTAGGCGGTGGCGGCCGAGGTCAGGCCCCTGCCGACCTTGTCGAAGTCGGCGAGGAACTTGGAGAAGCGGGCGTGCAGGGTGCCGGCGGCCTCGGCGATCTCGGCCGCCTCGGCGACCATCCGCTCCTGGCGCCAGCCGAGCTCCATCGTCCGCAGCAGCCCGATCAGCGAGGTCGGACTGACCAGCAGCACGTTTCGCTCCAGGGCGTAGTCGAAGAGCTCGGGGTCGGCGCCAAAGGCGGCGTGCAGGGCGGGCTCGTTGGGGATGAAGCAAATCACCAGGTCCGGCATCTCGCCGGCCTTGAACTGACCCTGGTAGTCCTTCGAGCTGAGCGCGCGAACGTGCTCGCGGGCCTGGCGTGCGTGGCGCTCGAGGTGGACGCGACGCTCCGATTCGACCTCGGACTCCTGGGCGTCGAGGAAGGCGTCGAGCGGGACCTTCGAGTCGGCGACGAAGCTGCGGTCCTCGGGCAGCATGAAGCGGGCGTCGGGGCGCAACCTGCCGTCGTCGGTATGGATGGTCTCCTGCAGCTCGAAGTCGACGTGCTCGGTCATGCCGGCGATCTCGATGCAACGGCGCAGCTGCAGCTCGCCCCACTGGCCGCGGGTCTGCGGCTGGCGCAGCGCCTTCTTCAAGCCTGCGGTCTCGGAGTTGAGGCTGCCGATCGTCTGCCCCATCTGCTCGAGCAGCGTGCGGGTCTGCAGATCGGTCTCGCCGCGCCGCTGCACCTCCTTCTCGATCTTCTCCTGGCCCTTGGCGATCCGCTCGGCGAGTGCCTTGATCTCCGCCTGGCGCTTGTCGAGGGTCGCCTCGGCCGCTTTCACGTCGACCTTGCGAGCCTCGTCGTTGGCTTGCAGAAAGCCGGGGATCGCTTCGGCGACGGCCTCCTTGATCGCCGGGCCGACATCAGGCTGCTCGGCGGGTTCCGGCCGTGGGCGGGAGAGCAGCGCGTAGAGCAGCCCCGCGGCGAGGAGGACGACTGCGAATGCGAGTACAACGGTCACTCACTGATCGTGACGAACGGGGCAGACATCACGGTGTCGGGATCTCGCCGGAATTTCCGGCCTTGAAGCAAACGACCCGCCGGAGCGGGTCGAGCCTGTTGAAGCGGGAACCACCCCGCGCGCAGCTGACACCTGTCGTGAGGGTACCACGATGGATTGCGCCAGCACTCGACTTCCGCACCGATCGAACCTATGCGGAGGGCACCGGACTCGAACCGGATCCTGCTGGTGGAGCAGGACGTCGCAGGTGTCAGCTGCGCGCAGCACGCCTGTCTGCTTCAACCCTCCTATGGAGTATTCTAGCTGACAGACAAATAACTGCGCTAGGGCAGGAGCACGTCGTTCTCCGACGACGTGCGGCGCGGACCGACGACGAGCTTCGCCGGCTTGGCGCTGGGCAGATCGGCGGCGCTGACCCGGTAGACGCCGGTGGGGAGGATCGCCTGCAGGGTGACGTTGGAGTTGGCGTAGAGCGGTTGCGAGCTGAGGTCCTTGCCGCTGCCGCGCACCTGCAGATGGGAGTCGACGTCGGTCAGGTTGGCGGCGACGAAGACGACGTTGAGCGGCGCGTTCGAGCGCACGGTCGGCTGCTTGGCGTGCTGGTTCTGGGGAATCTGCTGAGTCGGTTCGGGGCCGACCGCGATCTGCGGCGGCTGCACGGTGATCGCGCCGTCGCTGATCGCGACGCTGACCCGGGTGGGCGATTGCGGGCGTGGGTCGTTGACGTGTTCCTCGGCGCCGCAGCCGGCTCCCAGCAGCGCCAGGGCGCCAAACGCGCAGACCAGCGCGGCCACGGTCACCCGCGGCGCCGCGAACAGCCGCCTGCCTTCCCGACCACCCATCGCTGCGGAATCTAGCCGAACGGCAGGTCGACCACGCGAGCCGTAACGCCATCTTCACCTACGGCCAGCTCGGCCCCGGGCTCAGCCTCGCGGCGGACGATCGCCAGCGCGATCGGTCCGCGGGCGGGGGAGACATGGGAGCTGCCGATCTTGCCGACCTCCTTTTCGCCCAACCGCAGGCTCGTCCCCGGCGCCGCCAGGGCGCTCAGCTCGAGCCCGCGCAGGTGGCGATTGGGGCGGCCCTTGTAGTGGAGGCGGGCGACCGGCTCCTGGCCGATGTAGCAACCCTTGGTGAAGCTGACCGCGTGCTCGACGATGCCGGCCTCGGCGGGCATCGTCTCGGTGCTCATCTCGGCGCCGAAACGCGGCCTGCCGGCTTCGATCCGGATCACCTCGGCGGCCGCGGGGCCGACCTCGACCGCGCCGGTGGCGGTGAGGGCGTCGCGCAGGCTCGCCGTATCCGACGACTTGGCGATCAGGTCGATGCCCTCCGCGGTGCCGACGGCGAGGCAGGCGACCCCGGCGAAGCTCGTCGCTTCGCCGACGTACTCCGGCAGCGCGGCGGTGCCGGCGATCTCGACGCTGCGCGGCCCGATCAGCGAGAGGATCGACCGCTCCGCGGTCAGGTCGGCGATCTTCACCTCGCGGCCGATCTTGTACATCTCGAGATGGCGCCGCACCGACTCCAGCGCCTGCGGCTCGGTGTCGATCCAGATCTCCTCGGGCGAGGTGCGCAGCACCCGCATGTCCGCCTGCATATGTCCCTTGCGGTCGAGCAGCGCCGCGTACTGGCCCTCGCCGGGCGAGAGCGCCTCGACGTCGTTGGTCAGCTGCCCCTGCAGGTACTCGGCGGCCTCGCCGCCACTGACGATCAGCTTGCCGCGCTCGGAGCGGTCCAGCAGCCCGCACTCCTCGCGCAGCTGCCGGTACTCGGCGTCGAGCTCTACCTCGGTCTCAGCACTCACTCAGCCGAGTTTACGAGCCGTCGCGCCTCGCCAGATTTAGATGAGGCGAAAACGTCTTTTAGATGTGTCAAAATCATCGCGATGAAGGTGCGACGATGAGCGATTCTCGGATCAGCCGCAGGCGGCTGCTCGGCGGCGCGGCGGTCGCTGCCCCGGCCGCGATCGGCCTCGGTGGGCTGGTCGCGAATCGAGGCCCGGGCGCCGATAGCGCACTCGCCGCCGCGCAACCGGGGCACGCCGGGCACGCCGACTTCGCCCACGCGAGCTTCGCCAAGGGGCGGACGGTCGATCACCGCGCCAACGGCTTCCACCCGACCGAGGTCCTGCGCGACTTCGACTACGGCAGGACGCGGCGGCTGGCGAGCGGGCGCCTGCTGCGCGAATGGGAGATCGTCGCCCGCGACGCCGAGATCGAAGTCGCGCCGGGGGTCAAGTTCGAAGCTTGGACCTACAACGGACGGGTGCCCGGGCCGACCCTGCGCGCACGCGAGGGGGAGAAGCTGCGGATTCGCTTCATCAACGCCTCCGAGCATCCGCACACGATGCATTTCCACGGTATCCACGGTGCCCTGATGGACGGCATGCCCGGGATCGGCGAGAGCCGCGGGGGCGGCCAGATCATCCCCGGCGAATCGTTCGCCTACGAGTTCGACGCCGAGCCCTTCGGCCTCCATCTCTACCACTGCCACGTCGCGCCGCTCGCGGCCCACATCTCCCGTGGCCTCTACGGCGCCTTCGTCGTCGACCCGAAGGCGGGCCGGCCGGATGCCGACGAGATGGTGATGGTGATGAACGGCTTCGACACCAATTTCGACCTCTCCAACGAGGTCTATGCGGTCAACACGGTCGGCTTCCACTACATCAACGAGCCGATCCGGGTGAAGCGCGACGAGCTGCTCCGCGTCTATCTCGTCAACGTGCTCGAGTACGACCCGGTCAACTCGTTCCACGTCCACGCGAACTTCTTCCAGTACTACCCGACCGGGACCTCGCTGACGCCGAGCGAGTACACGGACACCGTGATCCAGGGCCAGGCGCAGCGCGGCATCCTCGAGATGAAGTTCCCCTTCGACGGCGACTACATGTTTCACGCCCACGTCAGCGAGTTCGCCGAGCTGGGCTGGAGCGGCTTCTTCCGCGTCGGCGACCCATCGCTCCTCGCTCCGGCGGCGGCTCGGGCCGCCTACTGCGAGCTGCCCTGGGGTGGCGGGAGGCCGGCCTGATGGAGGCGGGCGCACGGGCAGAGCGCAAACTCGTCGCGGGGCTGCCGGCTTGGGCGCTGGGGGCGATCCCGCTGGCCTTGATCGCAGCCGCGATCGCCGCGTTTGCGCTGCTCGGCGGGCCCGGGCTGGGGCAGAGGACCGGGCCACCGATCGAGGAGGTCTCGGTGGAGCGCACTGTGCTGCGGCCGGGTGAGATCGAGCTGACGCTTCGAAACGACGGCCCCGACCCGGTCGAAGTCGCTCAGGTTGCGGTCAACGACGCCTACGCACCGTTCGCGACGTCGGACGGTCGCGAGATCGGCAGGCTCGGCTCGTCGACGTTGAAGATCTCCTACCCATGGGTCGAGGGGGAGGCGTATGAGATCTTCGTCCTCACCTCCTCCGGCGGCACGATCGACGCTGAGATTCCGGTCGCGACCGAAACCCCCGAAGCGGATGTCGGCTTCTACGGCCTGATGGCGCTGCTCGGGATCTACGTCGGTGTCATCCCGGTCAGTCTCGGCATGCTCTGGCTTCCCTTCATGCGGCGGATGGGCCGGCAGTGGGCGGGCGCCCTGATCGCCTTCACGGTCGGCCTCCTCGCCTTCCTCGCGATCGACACCGCGCTGGAGGGGCTCGACATAGCCGCCGCTGCGCCAAGTGCGTTCGGCGGCGCCAACCTCGTCTTCCTCGGAGCGCTGGTCGCCTACCTGGCGCTGGCCGGCGTCGACGCCTCGCTCTCGCGGCGAAGCGAGCGACGGCAGGGAACGGCTGTCTCCGGCGGCGCTTATCTGGCCCTGCTCGTGGCGATCGGGATCGGCCTCCACAACCTCGGCGAGGGGCTGGCGATCGGCTCCGCCTACGCCACCGGAGCGCTGGCGCTCGGCGCTTTCCTGGTGATCGGCTTCGCGATCCACAACACGACGGAGGGCTTGGCGATCGTGGCGCCGCTGCGCGGCGGGGAGGCCGGCGCCGATGTGCGGCCCGGTGTCGGTCGCCTCGCCGGCCTCGGCATGATCGCCGGCGCGCCGGCGATTCTCGGCGCCTGGATCGGGGCGGCCTCGTACAACCCCAGCCTCGCGGCGCTGCTCTTCGGGATCGGCGTTGGCGCGATCGTGCGCGTAATCGTCCAGATCGCACCGGCCATGCGTGACGATGAAGGGCGCCTGCTCAACCCGTCCGCGATCGCCGGGATCCTCAGCGGCATCGCCCTCCTCTACTTCACGAGTCTGCTGGTGTCGGTCTGATGGCACCCGGCGGTAGGGGCCAACGGCGGGCGCCCAATACGGAGGCGATCGAGGATTACGCGAAGGCGATTTACGCGCTTTCACAGGGCCGGACCGGCCCAGTTCTCAACGGCGAGGTAGCGGAGCGGCTCGGGGTGACGCCGGCTACCGCGACCGCGATGTTGAAACGGCTGGCCGGGCTGGGGCTGGTCGACTACTTGCCATACAAGGGCGTGACCCTGACCCCGGCTGGGCAGAAGGTCGCCCTCGAGGTGATCCGCCATCACCGCCTGATCGAGGCCTATCTCTCAGAGGCCCTCGGCATGCCCGATGACATGGTTCACGCCGAGGCGGAGGTGCTCGAGCACCACATCTCCGAGGAGCTCGAGGAGCTGATCGCGGCGAAGCTGGGCGAGCCGAGCCACGACCCGCACGGCTCGGCGATTCCGGGACCCAACCTCGAGCTGCCCGAGACCTAAGAGCGCCGGGTGCCCCCCCTGCAGAAACCCGCATTGAGGCGGCCTCACGGGTTCTTACCGGGGGAGGGCTCCAATGTTTCCTCCGGGGGGACACCCGGCGCTCCTGTTCCTCGGGGAGCTGGTGTGGAGGACGTCCTCCCCGGAGAGGCTGCGGTTGCCGCTGCGGCGCGGCGCTCGTTGGACGGGCACAGTCGGGGCCTCAGTCGCATCTGGCCCTTTCTCGGGCCGGCCTTCGTCGCTGCCGTCGCCTACATCGACCCCGGCAACTTCGCCACCAACATCGCCGGCGGCGCCAAGTTCGGTTATCTGCTGCTCTGGGTCGTGCTGGCGGCGAACCTGGTCGCGATGCTGGTCCAGACCCAGTCGGCGAAGCTGGGGATCGCCACCGGCGAAAACCTCGCCGAGCTGTGCCGCCGGTGCTTCCCCCGTGCTCGCATCGGCCTCTGGCTGCAGGCCGAGCTGGTTGCGATGGCATGCGACATCGCCGAGATCGTCGGCGCCGCGCTCGGACTCAACCTGCTCTTCGGCATCCCGCTCTTCCCGGCTGGGCTGATCGCCGGCGCCGGCGCCTTCGCGATCCTCGGCCTGCAGCAGATGGGCTTCCGCAGGTTGGAGGCGGGGATCACGGCGCTGGTCGGGGTCGTCGTCGCTTCCTTCGTGGTCGAGCTCTTCCACGCCAAGCCGGCGGCCGGCGAAGTCGCCAAGCATCTGGTCCTGCCCGGCTTTTCCGGCACCGAGAGCCTCTTGCTTGCGACGGGGATCATCGGCGCGACGGTGATGCCGCATGTCATCTACCTGCACTCGGCGTTGACGCAGAAGCGGATCGTCGGCCGCGATGACGGCGAGAAAAAGCGCATCCTCGGCTTCGAGAAAGTCGATGTCGTCATCGCCCTCTCGCTCGCCGGCCTGGTCAACCTCTCGATGATGATCGTCGCCGCTGCCCTCTTCCACACCAGCGGCTTGACCGGTATCGACTCGATCGAAGGGGCCTTCGACGGGCTCCAGACCCTGGTCTCCGGCAACGCGGCGACCGTCTTCGGGATCGCCCTGCTTGCCTCCGGCTTCGCCTCCTCGTCGGTCGGCACGATGGCCGGCCAGGTCGTGATGCAGGGCTTCATCCGGCGCAGGATCCCGCTCTTCCTGCGCCGCGCGATCACCCTCGCCCCAGCGCTGTTGGTTCTCGCGGTCGGCTTCAACCCGACCGACGCCCTGGTCCTCAGCCAGGTCGTCCTCTCCTTCGGCATCCCCTTCGCCCTGGTGCCGTTGCTGCTGATCGCCCGCCGCCGCGACGTAATGGGCTCGCTGGCGAATCCGGGTTGGCTCACGGCCCTGGCGGGGACGCTCGCCGCCTTGATCATCGGCCTCAACGTCTTCCTGATCGTCGACCTGTTCCTGTAGTCGCCGCCGGGCGAACGACCCGGGCACCCCCTGCGGAAACCCGCATTGGGCCAGCCTTGCGGGTTCGATTCGGGGAGGGCTCCAATGTTTCCGCAGGGGGCGCCCGGGTCGTTCGCCCCAGGACGACTCAGGTCAAGAGCTTGTTTACGAGCTGTGGGAGCTCTCGGACCATGCGGGAGCGTGGCACCGCCAAGTCGATGCCGGCGGCGTCGGCGGACTTCTTGGTCTCGACATTCACGTGCGAGTAGTAGCCGAGGACAGGGATACCGAGTCCAACGAGAGCTTCCGGATTCTCGCTGTCCAGGTCAGCCACGATCAGCTCGGCATCGTCGCTGGAGGCGTCCGCCAGAGATGGCGAGAGCGTCACTTCGTGGCCGGCAGCGCTCAGCATTGCTTCGACTTTGCTGCCCAGGAGCAAGTCCGACGCAACGGCAACGATTCGAGCCACTAGATAGAGCGGCGCTGGCGGAACTCTTCGCGGACGCTCTCCGGCCGGCCCCACATCTGCACGACCTCGGAGCGACCCTCGCGAACCTCGCGCACCTGCATCTCGCCGCTCACGCCATCGGCATCGAGTTTCTCCAGCACCCCCATGACACTCTCGGCCGCCGCCGCGTGCCCGAAGCTGTGAGCAACCAGCAGACGCCAGTGCCAGTCAGCCTCCGAGTAAGGCTGCGCGTTGACCTGGCTGACCGCTACCGCGGTATCGATGTACTGGCTCTCGTCATCGATCCGCAGATCGAGCTCCAGATCCGTCCAATCGGGCGGAAGGGAGTCGAGAACCTGCTTGAAGTCGCCAGCCAAGCTCATTGAGGCAGCGTACCTGTGCAAGGGACCGGGTGTCCCCGCAGGAAACATTGGAGCCCTCCCCGCAATGAGCCCTGGTGGTCGCCTCAATGCGGGTTTCCGGAGGGGACACCCGGTCCCTTGCACCCCTACGGGCTAAGCAAGAATGCGCTGTCGATGTCCAGAGGCCGTTCGAGTAGGCCGTGCTGGAGGTCCCAGGCGGCCCATTCCTTCAGCACCGTCTGGTCGAAGGGGGCAGGGCGGAGGTCGGGCTTCAGCGCGTGCAGCTGTGCTGCCTGGTCGCCCCGGTCGAGGCTGGGCACTTCGGCGAGCAGGTCGTCGAGGGCTTGCGCGGGGTGCTCCGACGCGAATTCGTAGCCATGCGTGGTCGCCGCGACCATCGAGTCGACCAGCTGGGGGTCGGTGTCGATCGTCTGCTGCGACGCGGTCAGGACCAGCTCGGGGTAGGGCGGGGCGCCATAGCGATTCACCTTGAAGATCCGCACCGGTATCCCCTGACGTCGCAGCGCCACCCCCTCGGCGTTCCAGAAGCCGGTGGCCGCGTCGACTTTGCCGGCGGCGAGCGAGGAGACCACGTTGAAGCCGATCGTCACCCGGTCGACCTGGGCGGGATCGCCCCCGTCCGCGCTCACCTCGGAGTCGACCACCGCGTCGTCGGAGGGGAGGCCGGTGACGCCGGCGGTGTGGCCTTCCAGATCTCGCGGCCTGTGCACCGGACCGTTGCCGCGGGCGAGTACGGCGGCTAGCGGGCGCTGCACGATCGGCATCGTCCCGACCACATCAAGGCCTTGCTCGCGGGCGATCCCGAGGTCGTGGATGTCGAGGATGGCGAAATCCGCGCGGCCCGCCTCGAGCAACTTCGGCGCGTCGGTCGATTCGCCGGGCTGGCGGATCGTCAGGTCGATTCCCGCGTCGCGGTAGTAGCCCTGGCGCTGCGCCGCGTAGATACCAGAGTGCACCGCGTTGGGCACGAAATCGAGCACGAGCGTCACGCCTTTCGGCGCGCCCGGTTCTGCGCCGCTCCCGCCGCAGCCGGCCACAGCGCCGAGCAGCAGGACGGCCGCCAGCAGCGCGGCAACTCGTCTCATTCGACAGGGAAAACTATTCAATTCCCGTTCCGGATACACTCCCGCCCCGAAATCGAGTTTTAGGGAACGGGAAACTAGAGGAGGCTAACCAGTGCAGCAACGAGGACTTTCGGCATATCTCGCCGAGCTGATCGGCACTTTCCTGCTGGTGTTCTTCATCTGCAGCGTGGTCATACTGTTCGTATCTACGGGCAATCAGGCTCAGTTCGGATCGGACTTTGCCGTCGTCGGCCTCGTCCATGCCTTCCTGCTGTTCGGGCTGATCGTGATGTTCGGCGTCGTCAGCGGCGGTCACTTCAACCCTGCGGTGACGCTTGCCGCGACGGCAATCAAACGGATCTCCCCGGTCGACGCGGTCATCTACATGCTCGCCCAGCTCTCCGGCGGCGTGCTCGGGGCGCTGCTCGCCAAGGGCCTGTTGCTCGATGAGGGTCGGGCCACGCACTACGGCGCCGCTACGGTCAGTCCGCTGCTCGGCAGCAACTTCCGGGGCTCGATCGTCGAGGCGGTCGGGACCTTCTGCCTTGTCCTCGTCATCCTCGCCGCGGTCTACTCGAAGAAGAGCGTCAAGGACTGGGCCCCCCTGGCAATCGGCACCACCCTCGGTTTCATCGTCATGGTCGGCGGCCCGCTGACCGGCGGCGCCTTCAACCCGGCCCGCTGGTTCGGACCGGCGCTGGTCGGCAACGAGTGGGGCGGGGTCTGGCCCTACATCGTCGGCCCGCTTGTCGGTTCGCTGCTGGCGGCCATCGTCTACAGGCTCGTGCTCGAGCCCGGTGGACCGGCGCCGACCGAACCGCCGGAGCGGGTCAAGGCGCCCGCCGCGCCGAAGCCCGGCGCCGGCAGCACCGCCTGAGCGCAGATCCTCTAGTTGCATAAAGCCGCCGGGCCGTGCGGGCCCGGCGGCGGCATGCGTGCAGTAGCTTGAGCGTCGTGCGCCGGATCACCTTCTCGCGGAACTACACGCTGTCTCTGTCTCGCACCTGCCAGTGCTACTGCAAGTACTGCGCCTTCGCGACCCATCGGGCGCACATCTACGCCCCCGACGAGGTCGAGGAGCGCCTGGACGAGGCGGAGCGGCGCAACGCCAAGGAGTTGCTGGTGCTCACCGGCGAGCGGCCCGAGGTCAACCCCGGGGTGGCGGCCAAGCTCGCCGCGTGGGGCCACGACGATTTCACCTCCTACGTCGTCTGGGCCTGCGAGCGGGCTCTGGAGCGCGGCATCCTGCCGCACACGAACATCGGCGTGCTCAGCTCTGACGATCTGGCGCGCCTCCGCGAGGTCACCGCCTCCCAGGGCCTGATGCTCGAGTCCGCTTCCGAGCGCCTGATGAAGACGGTCCACGCCGGTTCGCCGACCAAGCACCCGGCTCAACGGCTGGCGACGATCGAGGCCGCCGGCGCGCTGAAGATCCCGTTTACGAGCGGCATCCTGGTCGGGATCGGCGAGACCGAGCAGGAGCAGGTCGAATCGCTCGAAGCTATCGCTGAGCTGCACGATCGGTACGGCCACATCCAGGAGGTCATCCTGCAGAACTTCGTCCCGCACCCTCGGTACTACGGGCGTGAGGTCGCAGACATCGCCGATCAAGCATCGCTCGAGAGGTGGACGGAGCGCGGGGACCTCCTCGCTGGGGCTTCGCATCGGGATGCTTTCGAAGGGACCCAGGCGGGGCTGCTCCGCGAGTTCCCATCGGGGGGATCTCCGCTCTCCTTCGACGGCCAAGGGCGGGCCGG
>DASUZP010000101.1:0-49971 GCA_036376775.1 Solirubrobacterales bacterium
AGTGCTCGTTGCCGGCTTCGCAGACGCCGTCCTGGCCGGTTCGTGGATAGGGGTTGAAGTGGAGGTGGTTCTTGACGTCGGGGCCGTTCGCGGGCGCCGAGGAGGGCAGCGACTCCGCATTCGGCCCGTCCGGCGCCTCGAACACGATCGCGCCCAGCCAGTTGCCCTTGCCGTTCGATTCGCTGAACGCGTTGGCGAGGTTCGTGGCGGCGATGCTGAGGTACTGGCAGGTGGTCTGCGCCGGGGCGATGTGCTCGATCGCGGGGGCGAGCACATCGTTGGTGTCGATCAGCAGGTCGAGGCCGTTGAAGACCCCGGGGTCGGCCTGGAAATCGAGCAGCGCTTCCGCCGTCGGGGTCAGCTGCGCGAACAGCGCCGGCGAGCGGTTAAGCGCCGGGATGCCGGCGCGCAGCGCGGCGTTGATCGTCGGCGAGGTTTCGCCCAGGACGCGGGCGCCCGGCTTGAACGCGGTGAAGAAGCGGCCCGCATCGCGGAAGAAGGGTCGCAGCGCCGGCAGGTCGGCGGTCACCGCGTCGAGGGTCGGCGGTCCCTTGACGATCGTTTCTTGGATGAACGGCCGCGAGACCCGGGCGAAAGCGGCGAAGGTGCGGTCGAGGGCGACGAACATGCTCGCCTGCGTCTCGGCGACCGGAGCGACCGTGGCGGAGAGGTCCTCCAGCGCTTCCCAGAAGCCGCCGAAGTTGGTGCTCGGATCGACCAGGTTGCGGAGGGCGGGCTGACCGTTTTCGACCAGGCTGCGCAGGGAACCCAACGCCGAGTTGATCTGCGGCCCGCGACCGGCGAAGGCGTTACCGAAACCGGCGTTGTTGCGCTGGATCGCCGTGCGCGTCTTTTCGTCGAACATGTCGAAGAACTGGTCGATGTCGACGGGTTCGGGCCGGGCCGCGCTGAGCGGGATCGTTTCGCCCGCCGCCAGGCCGCGCGAGGAGTCGCCGGGGACGATCTGCAGGTACTTGAGGCCGAGCGGCGATTTGGGGCGGATGATCATCGTCGAGTTGGCCGGGATCGGTTCGGCGCCCTTGTCGAGGCTTAGATCGAGTTCCGCAGCGACAGCGCCGTTGCCGATCTGCACCGGCTTGACCGACTTGATCACGCCCACCCGCGAACCGCCGATCCGCACCTCGTTGCCTTTGACCAGCGCGTTCGCATTCGGCACCCGCGCCTTGAGGTTGTAGGTGGAGACGAAGGGGAGGCCATTGTTGGCGTTGTAGGCAAGGAAGACCGCGACGATCACGACCAGCACCGTGACGGCGCCGACGATCACCGGGCTGCTCGCTACTCCCTGTATGCCGCTGCGGTTCCTCATGGCCCCAGGAGATAGTCGAGGAGGGCGCGTCGGGGACTGCTCGACTCCGACTTGGCGCCGAGCTGTTCGCTTTCGCCGATCCCAGGCGAACTGGGGGCGGGCGCCGGTTTCGCCTGAGCGGGCGCCACCGGGCGCGGCTGGACCGGTGCGATGCCGGTGGAGGTGCCGCCGGTCTTACCGCCGAGACCTTCCTGCAGGCGCTGGTAGAGGGCAAGCGCATCGGAGGCCGAAGCCGATTCGCTCGAGCCCGGTCCGTTGAAGTTGGCGGAGCAGCCCGAGGTCGGTTCGATCTCGTAGTCGAGGCAGTTGGTCAGCGCCGTGAGGCTGCGCGTGAAGTGGCCGTACCGATCGAATTCGTTGGTCGCCGCGGCGCTGTTGTAGATCAGGTCGGCGAGGCCGTCGAAGCCCTTGCTCCTCCTCGTGCTGACCAGGAATTGGGCCAGTTCGGTGACCGGACGGGCACCGCTGCGGCCGAGGTCGCGGACCTTCTCGACCACCGGGTCGGCGGCTCGGATCTTCGGCCCGGCAACCTCGCCGTTGGCGCCAAGCGACTTCAGCGAGACGGTCGAGGCGGCCGAGAAGGGGGTCAGCGCCCGGGTCGCCTTGGTCAACGCCGGTGCGGCCTTGCCGAGGTATTCGACCACCGGCGTGCCGGCCTTGGAGAAGTATTCGAAGCTGCCCATCGTCTGTCGCAGCTCGCGCAGGAAGCCGGGCAGTTTCTGCAGCGACGCTTCCAGGTCGGCTCCCTTTTCGGCGCTGGCCTGGGCGGCGGCACCGGCATTGGAAAGGAAGCCGGCGACGCTGCTGCGCTCGCGCGAAAGCGGCCCGAGGATTTCCTCGGAGTTGGAGGCGAGCTGCGCCAACTGGTCGCGCTGCGCGCTGAGGATGCCGAAGAGGCGATCGACGTCGCGCAGCACCGGGTTGGCGCGCTTGACGACTTCCTCGACGTCTTCGCCCCGTCCGGCGAGGCCGGCGCCGAGTTCGTTGAGGATCAGGCGGAAGCGCTGTGCGTAGGTCAGCTGGTTGATGTTGTTGATCAGGTCCGGATCGACGCTGGTGCTGTTGTTCTCGAACGGCAGGAGGTACTGGCCGGCACCCGGTTCGCCGGCGGGGATCTGCTTTAGGGGGGGTGCGGGCTGCGATCCCGGCGCCCGCGGCAGGGTCGGGCGGCAGTCGACGAACTTCTCGCCGATCAGCGACTGCGGGCGGATCAGGCAACTGGCGTCGCTGCGGAAGTCCTGGAAGCCGGGGTCTTCGATCTTCATCGCGATCACCGCTTTGCCCGGAACCGCCTGCGGCTTGCCGTTCTTGTAGCTGTCGACCTCGCCGGGCATCGTCACGCCGACCGATTCGATTTCGCCGACCGTGGCACCGGCGACCCGCACTTCCTCGCCGGAGACCATGAAGCCGCCACTGTCGAAGATGCCGCGGACGACGTAGCTGCTGCTGCCCTCGCCACCGCTCGAGGCCAGCACGACCACGACCACGATCGCGGCTACCACCCCGGCTGCGAGTAGCAATCTCCTCATGGTCCGGGGGGCGCGGCGGCCGGGTCGCATTCGGACGATGGGTTCACACCGGAGCCGGCGAAGGGCGGTTCGGTGAAGGGATTGGAGCGGTCCGCCGCGGACTGGGTGGCGCCGCCGGGGCAGGAACGCCGGATACCGGCCGAGCTGCCGAAGGCTTTGTACTGTTCGCTCGGTGCGATCGGTTCGAGTTCGCCGGTGCTGCCGTTGCGCTGGAAGAGGTTGAGCGCCAGCTGGCCGCGGGCGTAGTGGCCGTTGGCGTCGTAGAAGCCGGCGATCTGGCCGAGCTTGCCGAAGCCGTTGAAGATCTCGGGCGTGTAGGCACGGGCGAAGTTGAGCGTCGGCTGAAAGGCTTCGATCCCCTGTTCGGCGTGGGGGAAGGCGGTCGAGGCGCGCTGCTGGACTTCGGGCAGGAAGCCGAGCGCTTCCGCCGTGTCGTTGGCGAAGCCGGGGCGGCTCGCGCTGAGGCGGAGGTTCTTGAAGACCGGCACCGTTTTGGAGAGCACCGGCCGCAGTTCGCTGAGGAACGGCGCCAGGTTCTTCGTCGCCGGCTTTGCCGTTTCGACCAGCGGGTCGAGGTCGTCGAGCGCAGCGCGCAGGTTGACGAAGGTCGTGTTGGCCTGGCGCATGAACGGCGGCAGCAGCCGCAGCGTCTGGTCGAGCGCCCGGTTCTGGCCGGCGATCGCGCCGAAGGCGGTGCTGGCGTGGGAGACCGCGCTGGAGAGCTCGTTGCCGCGCTGGGCAACCGCGGTGGAGAGCTTGCTGGAGCTGACGATGAAGCGTTCGAGCAGGTTCTGGTCGGCGTTCAGTTCGCCGACGAAGGCCGTGGTCCGGTTCAGTGCCGGGCCGAAGTACTTGAACGTCTGGTTGGCCTCCTTGCCGCGGTTGGAGAACTGTTCGGCGTTGCCGCGCACGAACTGCCCGAGTGCCCGTCGTACCGGGTTCGGGAAGGTGTTGAGGAACTGATCGAGGTCGACCTCGGTAGTGGTCGACCCGAGGCCGAGCGTGTCGCCGTCGTCGAGCGCGGGGCTGCTGTTGGGCCCGGGGCTGATCGAGATGTAGTGGTTGGCGACGCCGGAGAGCGAGGTTGCACGGATAACTGCGGTCGAGCCCTCGTGCAGCTGCTGGTCGACGCTGACTTCGATCTCGGCCAGGTTGTCGTCGGTGAGGCCGATGCTTTCCACCGAACCGACCGCCTGACCGCCGATCAGCACCTGGTTGTCCGGTACGAGCTGGGCGGCGTTCTGGAAGACCAGCTTGTACTTGTGGCTGCCGTCGCCGCCGAGAAGGACGACGGCGAGGGCGATGATGACGATCGCCAGGCCCGCAATCGCCGCAATTCGCGCGGGGGCAACCCCCCGGGCTTTCGCCGGGCCTTTCTCCTCGCCTAAGGAATTAGAAGCCACGGATCGTCGCTTGCTGTTCCTCCGCCTCCATACAGAGGAACAAAGCCGCCGAATCGTATCCGAGCGACCAGCCGCCACGCGTACGACCGTGCCTGGCTTAACTCGAAGTCAACGCGCTGCACAGTCGCCTGCATACGCCGATCAGACGTTCAGCCGCGGCAGCACCCGGTCCAGGGGCCGGGGCAGCCACCACACCCGGTCGCCAAGCAGCAGCATCAGCGCGGGCAGGAGGACGATGCGCACCACCGTGGCGTCGAGCAGAACCGCCACCGTCAAGCCGACGCCGAGCTGGCTGACGGTGGCGATCGAGGAGCCGGCGAAGGCGACGAAGACCGCCATCATGATCGCCGCCGCGCCGGTGATCACCCGCGCGGTCCGTTGCAATCCGAACTCGATCGCGGCAGCGTTATCTCCGTCGCGGTCATAGTGCTCGCGCATTCGCACCAAGAGGAAGACCGCATAGTCGATCGAGAGACCGAAGACGACGCCGAAAATCGCCGTCGCGCCGACCGCATCGACGTAGCTGCGGCCGCCCAGCGGCCAGTCTTCGGGCAGGTTGAAAAGCAGCGTGAGAATGCCGAAGGCGACTCCGACCGTGGCCAGGTTGAGGCCGACCGCGATCGCCGCCAGGGGCAGCGCCCGGAGGACGAGGACGAGGACGAGGAAGGTGGCGAGGGTGATCGCCGCAACCACCAGCGGGATCCGCTCGCGGGTGACCTGACTGTAGTCGTTGAGCTGGGCGGGCCCGCCGGCGACCCCGGTGTCGAGTTCGGCTTCCCTGCCCAGTTCGTCGGCCTCTACCTGGAGCCGCTTGTCGAGGGCGATCGAACCCGGTGAATTGAAGGTAAAGCGGGAGATCACCAGAATCGCCGCGGCCTGGCCGCCGCCACTCAGGTCGATCGCTTCCGCAGCACGCTCGCGGGCCCGCGGCTGGGCGCCGTCGAGAGCGGAGAGGACAAAGTAGCCGGAGTCGAACAGACCCGGGGTGGTGCGCTGGACGCGGCGGGCGCGGCGCTTCAGCGAGGCGGAGCCAGACAACACCTGGACGGTTGCACGGCGCAGGCCGGATTGCAGAGGACGGGACGCGCTGTAGCCCAGGGCGAGGTTTTCTTCAAGCGCCGTCGCGCCGCCGCTCAGCCGCGCGATTCCGCCGGCCAGCGCCGTGGCGCCCGCAGCGAGGCGGGCGACGCCGCTTTCCAAGCCGCTCGCGGCGCGGGCCAGCCGGGCCGAGCCATGGGCGAGCTTTTTGCCCGCGCCTTCCAGTTTCTGCAGCCCTTCGGAGAGCAGCGTCGCACCCTTGCCGATCCGCTTGATCAGCGCGACTCCCGAGACCAGCCAGTCGGTGACCTGCTTGGCTTCTTCCGCGTCTTCGACCAGGCTTGCCTCCAACGCGCCGAGTTCGGCCGGCAGCCCCGCGTAGTCCGGCGCGTAGGCCGTCCCACTGACCGGGTCGGTGCCGCTGACCGCGGCCAGGGCATGTCGGACAGCGTCCAGCGCAACGCCGTAGCTGGGGTCGGACTTGCCGGTCGTCATCGCTTCGAGCTGCGCGAGCGCGGTCTTCAGCTGCGCTTCGGCCTCTTCGGCCGGCGGCTGCAACCGCGGCAGCGTCTGCTTCGACTCTTCATTGAGCGACTTCTGAAGGTGACGCGAACGCCTCAGCGCATTGCGGCGCAGGTTGGGGGCGAGGCTCTGCAGGCCGAACTTCAAGTTCAGTCCGGCGATCGATGCCCGGTGCTGGGCGCCGGCCAGCCGGCGCGTGCCGGTGGCGAAAGTCCGCAGTGCGGTCACCGCCCGTTCGCTGCCACTACCGGCCTGCGAGAGGCCCGCGGCGAGCAGCTTCGCACCCGTGGCCGCCCTGCCTGATCCCTCCGCCAGCAGGCCGGCGCCGTAACTGGCTTTCGAGATACCGCTGCGCAGCTGGGCGACCCCCGACGCGGCGCGGCCCAGGTTGCGGCCCAACCGGCCCAGCTGGGCCAGGGGCCCGGTTTCGCCGCCGCCGGCGAGCAGGGCGGCGCCGGCTTGGCGCAGCGGCGCCACCGCTCGTGAGACCTGCGCCGGACCGGCGACCGCCTGGACGCCCGGCTGCGCGGCAATCCGGTGCTGCCAGCGGCTCAGCGCTGCCAGTCGTCGCGGTTCGGTGACGGTGCCGCGCTCGGCGCTCGCGACGATCACGAAGGGCGCGTCGTACCCAGGGCCGATCGAGCGCTCGATCAGTTCGAAGTCCTGCCGGATCGGATCGTCGTGGGCGAGCTGCGTCTGGCTCGGCGGGCCGGTCTTCAACCCGATCGCCGGCGCAGCGAGCAGCAGTACGACCGCCCCGATCGCGATCGCCGCAGCCGCGGGGCGGCGCAGGGCGGCGCCGACCAGCGTCATCAGGCGGGATCTGCCCTCGCCGGGCACCGGGCCGATCCGCCAGCGATCGACATCGGGCCCAAGCAGGGCGAGGACCGCCGGTCCGCCGACAACCGCGACGAGAACGCTGAGCGCGACGACAATCAGCAGGGTCGCCGCGAGCGAGCCGAGCAGCGAGCCGGGGACGATGAAGAACGCCACCAGCATCGAGAGCATCAGGGTGCTGCCGGCAAAGACCGTGGTGCGTCCGGCGGTGCGCCGCGTGGCGCGGGCAGCTTCGTCCGGCGTCGCGCCGGCGGCCAGCTCTTCGCGGAAGCGCGAGACCATCAGCAGGGCGTAATCGACGCCGAGCGCCAAGCCCATCATCGTGCAGACGACCAGCGCGAAGGCATCGACGCTGAACCAGTTGGTCAGGATCGAGAGCAGCCCGCGAGAGCCGATCACGGTCACGGCGCCGAAGACGAGCGGAATTCCGGCGGCGATCGGCGAGCGGAAGACGAGCAGCAGGACGAGCAGCAGGATCGGCAGGGCGATCAGCTCGCCGCGCTTGGTGGCGGCGATCGAGTCGTCCTGGATCGCGCGCGAGAGCGTCGCGTAGCCGGTCTGGGTCGAGCGCACCGGCGGGCGGACGGTCGTCGCCAGGATTTCGTTCAGTTCCGGGACGGTCTCGTTGACCGCCTCGTCGATGCCGACGTGGAAATCGACGATGACGATCGCGCGGTCGGGACCGGGACGGAGGCGTTCCACCGCCCCCAGATCCCAGGGGGAGAGCGTCGTCACAGCCGGATCGCGCCGCAGGACGCGGACCAGTCGCGGGCCCTGGCGGTCGAGCTCCTTCGCCGGCCCGCGCAGCAGGATCACAAACGGAGCGCTTTCGCCGAAGTGTTCGCGCAGCATCCGGTTGGCTCGCGCGGAGGACGTACCCGGAATTTCCAGGCTGGTCGGACTCAGCTTTCCCTCGACCCCCGCGCCGAGGATCCCGAGCACGACGAGGGCGGCCAGGGTCGCGGCCAACACACGCCGGGGATGGCGCAACAGGACAGAGCCGCGGCCGCCGCTCCGATCCCGCGCAGACTCGCTGCGCCCCCTGCCCCTGCTCCTCCTCAAGGCCACCGTGCTAGTTTGGCGGTCGGGGACTACGGAGGGGGCTTACGATGCGGAAGACTCTGTTAAGGACGCTTGTTGTGGTCACGGCCATCGCCTTGCTGGGGACTGCTGCGGCGGGCGCAATCACGCTGCGGGTCGGCAACATCATCATCAGCGGGGACGGAGGCTTCACGCCGACCACGCTGCCGAAGCACGAAAACGCGCCGATCAAACTCTTCGGCCACACCAAGTTCAGCACTGCCGACGGGACCCGACCCTCGCCCCTGCGCACGCTGACGTTCGAATTCGACAAGCATGGCGCGGTCGAGACTCGCGGCCTGCAGAAGTGCTCGATGACGAAGCTGGTGGCGACGACGACCAAGGTCGCCCGGAAGCTGTGTGCGGACGCGATCGTCGGCACGGGCTTCGGCACCGGAGTGGTGGAGTTGCCCGAACAGCGGCCGATCAAGGTCTCCTCGCCGCTGACCCTCTTCAACGGCCCGGTCAGACACGGCAACCCGACCGTCCTCGGCCACGCCCACATCGACTACCCCGGACCGACCACCTACGTCATCCTGGTCGAGATTCAAAAAGTCCACCACGGCCGCTACGGGTTCAAGACCGTTGCCAACTTCCCCCGCATCGTCAACGGCTATGGCTCGCCGGTCTCGGGCCATCTGACCATCGGGCGCACATGGCAGTACAAGGGCCAGACGCTCAGCTTCGCCAATGCGCGCTGCGCCGACGGGCGCCTTCAGGCCAGAGCCGAATTCAACTTCGAAAACGGGGACTTCGTCGAGGGCACGATCTTCAAGCCCTGCAAGGTGCGCAAGTAGCCAGACTTGACAGCCGTCGCTACCCTGGTAGGTACTGGGGTGTTTCAGGGGGCGATGAAGAAAAACCGGCTACTGGCGATCGTTGCGCTTCTTGCAGTCGGTGCGATCCTGCTCGCCGGCTCCGCGGGCGCGGCGACGGTCCGGGTCGGAACGCTCGTGCTGCACGCCGACGGTGGCTTCGAGCCCCTCGCGCTGCCCAAACGGACCTTCGCGCCGATCCACTTCCAGGGGTACGGAGAATTCAAAACCACCGATGGCTCGATCCCGCCCGCCCTCCAGCACGTAAAGCTCGAGTTCGACCACGACGGACACCTGACCACCGCGGGCCTGCCCGTCTGTCGTCCCGCGGGCATCGAAGGGGCGGGGGTCGGACAGGCGCGCCGCCGTTGTCACGACGCGATCGTGGGCACTGGGCAGATCGCGGCGGCGGCGCCGTTGCCTCTCCTCGGACGGGTCGAAATGAATTCGCCGCTGACCCTGTTCAACGGGCCGCGCCGCGACGGCGACCCGACCGTGATTCTCCACGCTCAGGCACCTTTCCCGATCTCGGAAACCTACGTCATCGTCATCCCGATCGAACGCCGCTCCGGCCTCTACGGCTACCGGGCGGAATTCGATATTCCACCGATCGTCGGCGGTCTCGGCTCGCTCACCCGTATCGAGGCGAAGATCGGCCGGCGATTCCGCGCCGGGGGTAGCGAACACAGCTACGTTTCGGCTCGCTGCTCGGACTACATTCTCCAGACCCAGGGCTACTTCTCCTTCGCCGACGGGACCGTCATCTACGGCAGCGCCTTCAAACCCTGCCGGCTCAAGCACTGAGGCGATCTCGTCAAGCCGCACCCGGGCAACGGCTCCTCTTCCTATAATTCCCGGCCCCGGGCCGTTAGCTCAACTGGTTAGAGCAGGAGCCTCTTAAGCTCAAGGTTGAAGGTTCGAGTCCTTCACGGCCCACTCGAGACCGCTTTCGTCAGGTCTATTCCCCGCCGGCGCCGCCGATGCCGCCGAAGGGGTTCTGCAGCGTTTCTTTGCCCGCCTGGCTTTCCGCTTTGGCGATTTCCTTCACTTTTTCCGCGAACCGTTTGCCGCGTTTACGGAATTCGGCCAGCTGTTTTTCGATGCTTTTCGCTTCCGCCTTGGACGAGGCTCCGGCGGCCGCCTGCTTCATCGTCTTGTCGCCGGCGGCGAATTCGCCGTTGAAGTACTGGTCGATCGCCAGGGTGCTGAGCGTGCCGAGGTTGGGATTCTCTTCCGCGGCGATCTTCTGCGCCTGGGTGGCCTTGGCGACGTTTTGCTGCGATTCGGGCAGCGAGAGCGACGATTCCGCCAGGCGGAAGAAGGTTCCGCCCACCAGCGCCGCCGCGGTCGCGCTCGGTTCTTTGGCCTGCTTCAGGTAGCGGCTCCAGGCTTCCGAGGCGGCTTCGAAGTCTTTCTTGGCTTCGAGCGGGACGATCGGCGCTTCGCCTTCCACGGCGGGGGCTTCGATCTGGGCGTTGCCGGCGTTGATGCGGGCCCGCGTCAACGTCAGCAACAGCTGTTCGTCGCTCGGATCCTGGGCCAGTCGACGTTCGATCCGTTCTGCCTGTTCATGGAAGACCTCGCTCGCGCTGCCGCTGGAGCTCGAGTTGCCGAGCAGCGCACCGATGTTGACCGGGCCGACCACGAGGAAGAGGCTCGCGCCCATGAGCAGCGCGAGGATCGCGTAGACCACCCGGATCACGTGTCTGCGTTTTCCCCGGGTATCGAAGACCAGTCGCCGCTCGCCGCTCGATGCCATCGCTTCCTATCTCTCCTGCGTAGAGGGTTGAGCCGTGCCTCCAGTCGCCCTCGGGCTACCGAAGGCACGCGCTAGCAAGATACTCAACTCATACAAAGCAAGCAGCGGGACCATCTCGATCAACATCGAGATCGGGTCGACGCCGGGCAGCGCCGCAGCCACAAGCGCGATCGCCAGATAGGCGTAGCGCCGGTTTGAGCGGAGCTGGGCGATGCTGACGATGCCGAGCCGGGTGACGGCAAGGATCGCCAGCGGCAACTGAAAGACGATGCCGCCGGCGAGCATCGTCATCGAGAAGAAGCTGTAGTAGTCGCGGGCGCGGAGCTGGACGTTGAACTGGTTGTCGTTGAAGTTGAGCAGAAAATTGACCGCCGCCGGCATGACGATGAAGTAGGCAAAGGCGACACCGGCAAGGAAGAGCACCGGAGCCATCAGCATGATCGGCAGCGCGACCCGTCGCTCGGCATCGCTGAAGGCCGGCAGGACATAGGCATAGGCCTGGTAGAGAAGAACCGGCAGCGAGAGGACGATCGCACCGTAGGCGGCGACGGTCAGCGTCGTCGTGAAGGGCTCGGTGACGCCAAAGGTGAGCAGCAGCTTGTGATCGCCCGGCAGCGGCCCGGAGGCGATTTCGAGCAGCAGATGGTTCTGCCAGAAGCAGAGCGCCAGGGCGACTGCGAAGGCGGCTGCGCAGACGACGAGGCGGCTGCGCAGCTCGTCGAGGTGCTCTACGAGGCTGAGGCGGTCTTCGTGGGAGACCGGCCCGATACGGCGGGGCATCCCGACCGGCCCCCGGGCCTACGGTCGCTTGTGGGCGACCGGCTCCTCGGGCGTGGCAGCCTTGATCCTTGCCGCCTCTATCTCTGCGGGCGAAGGCCGCTCGTCCTCATCGTGGCTCTCGCCGGTGACAGAGCCGCGGAACTCGCGGATGCCCCTGCCCAGCGAGCGACCCAGCTCCGGCAGGCGCTTCGGGCCGAAGACGATCAGGGCGATGATCAGGACGACGATTATCTCGAGGGGACCGATGTTTCCAAGCATCGACCCATGGTAACGGGCGCCGTCGGCGATCGGATCACACCGAATTGAAGAGGACGCCTACCTGATTCTGGGGTTTTCTTCGAATGAAGCGGAAAACCCCGGATTAAACCGCCGTCTCGCGTGTTCGATAGTCAGACCATGAACAATGCGAGCCGCACAGAGACGCAGTCCGACGCTGGACTTCACGTCTGTCCCCAGTGCGCCTCGCGGCTGGTCCAGCCGACCCGCTGGGAGCAGACGGCAAAACGCGGCCATTGGCATCTCTGGCGGCGCTGCCCGGAGTGCGAGTGGCGCTGCGACGGCATCCACGGCGAAGATGAGATCGACGCCTTCGACGAGGCCCTGGACGACGGCGCAGAGGCGCTCGCCGCCGAGCTGCAGGGACTCGAACGGGAGAGCATGCGGGAAATCGCCGCGGTCTTCTCCACCGCCCTGGCGGCGGATCTGATCACCGCAGACGACTTCGCTTAGCTGTATCTCTGCACGACGCCGTCGGCGACCAGGTCGAAGAGCTTGCGCCGTTCGGCATCGAAGCCGGCGGAGCCGAGCCGGCGCTTGCCTTCGGAGACCATCTCCAGGGCGCGCGAACGGACCTGCCGCAAAACCCCGCTGGCCTCGATCCGATCGCAGACCCGTTCGGCGCCAGCGGCGTCCAGCGAGCGCAGATCGGTCGAACGAATGCCTGGATCGCGCTCGGCGGCGAGTATCAGCGGCAGGGTCACCGTGCCGTCGAGCAGGTCGGTCCCCCGCGCCTTCCCCGTCCGCTCGGCCGGGCCGGATACATCGAGCACGTCGTCGAGCAGCTGGAAGGCGAGGCCGATCGAGGCCCCGAAGGCACCCAGCGCCTCCTCGTCGCGACCGAGCAGACAGGCGCATTCGAACAGCGTCGCGGTCTTCAGCCGGCAACGCTCCAGATAGCGGTCCTCTTCGATCAAGGTGTCATAGGCGTCCTGGCGCTGAGCCAACTCGCCGCGGGCGAGCGCGACCGAGGCAGCGGACAGCAACTCGATCGAACGCAGGTCGCCGGCGGCGGCGAGCAAGGCGAAGGCTCGCGAGAAGAGCAGGTCGCCGGTCGCCGTCGCGCGCTCACGGCCGGCGGTGGCGGCGATCGTCGGTCGGCCACGGCGCAGAGGCGCGGCATCGAGGACATCGTCATGGACGAGCGTCGCCATGTGGATCAGCTCGATCGCGGTCGCGGCGCGGATCGCCTCCTCCCCCCCGTCTTCGCCGGCGCAGAGCAGGACCAGCATCGGCCGCAAGCGCTTCCCGCCGGCCTCCAACGTCGCCGCGACGTCGGCCACCAAGATCTCGCCGTAGCCCTCCGCCTGCTTACGCAGCATCTCCTCGACCTGCCCCAGCCGCGCCGGCAGCCAGCGGCTCGAGGCATCGAGGACTGCCGTCACCGGAGGGGGGACTGCCGAGTGGCGGGTCACTCCGCGAGGCCGGCGATACCGCTGTGGATCGCCAGGATCCCGCCGGCGGTGAGCAGCCAGCGGATTCGTTCGAAGCCCGCCGCGTCCATCTTCGCAGCCAACCCCACCGGATCGGGAAAGCTGTGCACCGACTCCGAGAGGTACGAGTACGCCTCCGGATTGGGAGTGAGGCGGCCGAGGATCGGCACGATGCGGTCGAACCAGAGCGAGTAGAAAGTCGAAAAGGGAGGTCGGCGGGGCTCGGTGAACTCGAGGATGACCAGCCTCCCCCCCGGCTTCAGCACCCGCGCCATCTCCCGCAGCCCCTTGTCGCGATCGCCGAAGTTTCGGACGCCGAAGCCAACGGTCACCGCATCGAAGCGACCGCTGTCATAGGGAAGCTGCAGCGCATCGGCCCACTCAAAACGCACCGGGGCGCCTCGATTCTCGGCCTTCTCGCGCGCCAGATCGAGCATCGGCTCGGAGAAATCGCATCCCACGACGTGGCCGCCTGGCGAAATCCGCTTGGCGAGCTCAAAGCTCAGGTCCCCGGTCCCACAGCAGACATCGAGAACGGAATCGCCCGCTGAGACTTCGGCCCGGTCGACCGCGCGTGCTCGCCAGGCATGATGGAGACCGGCGGTCATCAGGGAGTTCAACAGGTCGTATCGCCCGGCAATCCGATCGAACATGCCCTGAACCTGCTCAGAGAACTGAGCCGATTCCCGCGAAGGCTGCGTCGTGTCCGTCATCGGGTCCAGCGGGACCGTCAGTCGAGCGAAGAGAGAAAGTCGGCGAGCTCGTTGAGCTTCTTCGGCGGCAGGTCCCGGAAGGAGGGCATGATACCCGGGCCGATCTCCACCGAGCGGACGATTGCCGCACGCGGAATGCGCTGGGCGATGTGGGTCAGTTCGGGCCCAGGCCCGTTGTTGCCGTTCTCGCCCAGCTTGTGGCAGGCGAGACAGCCGGAGCCGGCGACGACCTCCTTGCCGGCCTCATAGCGCGGCGCGACCTTCATGTCGATCTCGGTCGGCGAGCCGCCGGTGGCGCCGAGGAAGGTGAGATAGGCCATCGCGGCGATCGTCATCACGCCGGCGGTGGTCGCGATCGGTCGTCGAGCCGGGTTGCGCTCTGCACCACGGTCGTAAAAGGGAAGCAGCAGCAGCAGGACCATGCAGATCGTCGGTATGCCGATCGTCGCGATCGGGACCAGCTCCGGCGGCTTGATCACGCGCAGGACCTCGAAGAGGAAGAAGAAGTACCACTCGGGACGCGGCACGTAGGTGGTCGTCGTCGGGTCGGCCTTGGGCCCCTGCTCGGCGCCGAGCACGATCGACATCGCGATGATCACGCCGACGACGATCAGCATCATCGCCGAGTCCTTCATCACCGCGTAGGGGAAGAAGGGCTTGCCCTTCTTCTTCAGCAGCTCATACTCCTCGAGGTACGCCTGCTTGTCGGCGGGCTTCATCCCCCCGCTCCATTCGTTGAACCCGCGTCCAGCGGGGCGACCGGCTCGGCGATCTTGGGCTTCTCGGCACGCAGCCACGGTGGCGCCGTGGTGCCGAGCTTGACCACGAGGTAGAGGTGGGCCCCGATCAGGGCGATGATCGCGCCGGGGACGAGCAGCATGTGGATCGCGTAGAAGCGCGAAAGCGTCGTCGCCCCGAGCTCGGGGCCGGCCCGCAGGAAGTCGCTCAGATAGGGACCGACGACGGGGCCGGTGCCGTTGATGTTGATGCCGACGACCGAAGCCCAGAAGGAGCGCTGATCGAAGGGCAGCAGATAGCCGGTGAAGGCCATCGTCATGGTCAGGATCAGCAGCACTACACCGATCACCCAGTTGAGCTCGCGCGGGTACTTGTAGGCGCCGAAGAAGAAGGTGCGCCCCATGTGGAGGAAGACAAGGATCACCATCACGCTCGAGCCCCACTTGTGCATCCCGTGCACGAACTGGCCGAGGAAGACGTCGTTGTTGATGTGGGCGATCGAGGCATAGGCCTGGGTCGTCGACGGCGTGTAGAACATCGCCAGGAAGACGCCCGTGGTCGCCTGCACGACGAAGGCGATCAGGGTCGCGGAGCCGAGCGTGTAGAACCAGTTGGTCCCCTTCGGCACCTTGCGGTAGAGCATCCCGGTGAGAAAGCCGGAGGCGGCGGTGCGCTGGTCGACCCAGGCGAGCACGTCGGCGGGGGCGTCTTTGGCCCGGTCGCCGAGCTGCTGCGCGTCGGAGGGTCGCTCTGGCGGCGCGGCTTTCAGGTCTGCCGGCGCGGCGCCCTTGGCGCCGTTGCCCTGACCCGGCTTGGCCGGTTTACGCAGCGGTGCGGGGATCAGCGAGTCGAGCTTCATGGCGGCGGGAAGGTGGATGGCCGGGGTGGGTAGAGATATTCCCAGACGCCGCCGGTGAACTCGCCGGGGTCGCGGGCGCGAACCGGCTCGAGCTGCGAGGTGACGCTGTAGCGGGGCCCGAGCTCGACCTGGCCGTTGCGGATCCGCGCCTGGAAGTGGTCGAGCGGGCGCACCGGGGGGCCGCCGATCCGTTTGCCCTGGAAGTCGTAGACGCCGCCGTGGCAGGGGCAGATGAAGTTGCCGGCCGCCTCGACGAAGCGCACCGGGCAACCCAGGTGGACGCAGCGGTTGGAGACGGCGACCATCTCCTTCGGGTTCTCGCCGAGCTGCTTCGACCCTCTACGCACGTAGGCGGTCGTCTTGCCGGCGTCGCCGATCCCCTCGGTTTCGGTGAAGACGACCTGGCGGTAGGTGTCTTCGACGAAGTCGCCGACCGGGCCGACCGCCTCCCAGCGCTCCTTGCCCCGGTGGAAGATCGGCGCGACGGCGAAGCCGACGGCCGGCAGGACCACTGCCGCGCCGGCGATGCCGCCGAGACCCTGGGCGGCGATCGTGAAGGCGCGGCGGCGGGTCATCGACTCGCCCTCGAAGTAGCCCGGGGGCTCGGGCTTCGCCCGCTCCGCCGAGGTCGTGTCCTCGGCCCCGTTTCGCTTGTTCGCCTCGTCAGCCAATGTCCACCAAGTGCAAGGGCCGGGAAGTTTATTGGCTCGGCGGCGAGACCGAAGTCGAGGCTGTTCGAGCCGGTCCCCGGCCTGAACGTTTGTGTACGGGAGATTAACGACTGCCGCAGCCTGGTCAGGCAGACTGGTATAAGCACCTAGCGTGTTTCTCGCCGGTTCCGGGCCGGCGGAGTTTCTGGGGAGGGGAGAGGGAAAAATCAGTCGAGCCGCCGCCCGCCGATGAGGCGGAGCCGAGGAAAGGACGACCGCTCTGCCGCTGGTTCCAGCGGCCGCATGCCGCTTGCCCTGCGCAGGCCCCGCGCGCTGCTCGCGGTGGCCGTCGTCGCGATCGCGGTGCTCGCCGCGATCGGCCAGGGGGTCGAGGACGAGCTGCGGCCGACCTCGCTCAGCGTTCCCGGGACCGAATCGGGTCGCGCCGGCGAACTGGTCCACCGCTACTTCGGCGACACGGCGCCGTTCGCGATCCTGCTGCAGGGACCGCCGGCAGAGCTCGACCGGCAGGGACCGGCCCTGATCCGCAAGCTGCGGACCGACCCGGCCGTCTCCACGGTCTCCCCCTGGGACAAGGGAAGCGTCGACAACCTGCGCCCCAGCCCTCGCAAGGCCTTGATCCTGGTCGATTTCCACGTCAGCGCCGAGGACGCGGTGGAGACCACAGTCCCTTATCTGGACCGAACGCTGGAAGAACAGATCAAGCCGCCGGTCAGCGCGGCCGAGAGCGGCTTCGCCAGCCTCTCGCGCGCGACCATCGACGAGTCGGTCCACTCGACCGATATGGCCGAGTTGATCGCGATCCCGTTTTTGCTGCTCGTCCTGCTGCTCGTCTTCCGCTCGCCGATCGCCGCGGCGATCCCGCTCGCCTTCGGCGCGATTGCGGTGATCACCTCGCGCGGCGTGCTTGCGATCGCCGCTCATTGGGTCGCGATCGACGGCTTCTCCCTGACCGTCTGCTCGATGATGGGCCTAGCGCTGGGCGTCGACTACGCCCTGCTGATGGTCTCCCGCTTCCGCGAGGAGCTGGCCGCGGGCGCAACGCCGCTCCAAGCCGCCCGCATGACCCGGCGCACCGCCGGGCGCACGATCGCGTTTGCCGGCTCGACCCTGTTCCTGGCGATGCTGGTGACCCTGTTCGTGATGCCGGGATCGCTGCTGATCTCCCTGGCCGGAACCGCGATCGTCGTCACCGGGATCAGCGTTCTGGTCGCGGGCCTGGTCGGGCCGGCGCTGCTCGTCGTAATCGGCCACAACGTCAACCGCTGGCGGATCGGCGGCAACGGCGGGGGAGAAGGAGTGATGACGCTGGTGCGCGGTGCGCTCAGCCGGCCGCTGGTGGCGGTGATCCTGATCGGCGTCGTCGTGCTGCTGCTCGCGGCTCCGGTGCTGGCTCTGAAAACGGGGCCGCCGAGCGCCGAGCAGCTGCCGACGTCAAACCCCGCCCGCCAGGAAGCGGAACTGATCGCCGACGCCATCGGACCCGGTTGGGAAGCCCCCTTCGTCCTCGTCGCGGTCTCCAACGAAGGCCCGATCACCGAAGCCGACAGCCTCGCGGCGCTGACCCGCTGGCAGCGGCGGATCGCAAACGACCCGGGGGTTCAGGCGGTGATCGGCCCGGCGCCGATCAAGCGGCAAGTGAAACCGCTGCAGAAGAGCGGCAACGATCTGATCGCCGGCCGGGGCGAAAGCAATCCCGAACAGCTGACGACGCTGGGCAAGAAGCTGGGAACCGCGACCAAGGGCGTGCGGCAGCTCCGCTCCGGGATCTCCAAGGCCAGCTACGGCGCCGGGCTGCTCGCCGACGGAACCGGGCGTGCGGGCGACGGAGCGCAGCAGCTCGAAGGCGGGATCTCGAAACTCGCGTCGGGCGCAGCCAAGGCCGCCGGCGCGCTCGACCGCCTCGCCGAAGGATCCGGCAAGCTCGCCGAAGGCCAGCAGACTGCAGAGATCGGGGCCTTCTCGGTGGAGGGAGGCTCCGCCGACCTGCTCAACACGGTCAAGGGCAATGGGCTGGAGCGGGCGCGGGACCTGCGGGCCGAACTGAAGCAGAAGGCCGCTGCCGATCCGAGCCTCGCGCCGCAGCTGCGCGAAGCGGAAAGGCTGGTCGAAGCGCTGGCGATCGCCCGTAACGAAGCGCAGCGGGTCAACAGCCAGGCGGCGCAGCTGCACGACGGGCAGGTGAGGCTCGCCGGGGCGACCGTCAAGCTGCACAAAGGCGCCGAGAAGCTCGCCGGGGCGACCGGCCAATTGCCCGGTGCCCTGGGCAGGCTCGAAGGCGGCGCCTCGCAGCTCGTCGACGGACTGGGGCAACTTCGCGGCGGCGCCGACACGCTCGAAGAACGCCTCGCCGAAGGCTTCCACCGCTCGCATCCGCTGCAGGCCGGACTGCACGAAGGCCACGTCGAAGTATCGGTCAGCGCCCGCAAGGTCAACCGCAAGGTCGATCGTCTGCGCCACAACTCGCCGGGGATCTTCAACTCCGGCTACTTCGTCCTCTCCAGCCTGGCGGGGGCCCCGGAAAAGGAGCGGAAGCGCGTCGCCGGCATCGTCGACCTCGACAGCGGTCAGGCGGCGCAGATGGTCGTCATCCCCCGCTACACCTTCAACACGAGCGGCTCGACGGCCTTGAACGAACGGCTGAAGAAGGATGCCGACGGGCTGGCCGCCGAGACCGGCGCGACCACCGGCGTCACCGGCGCGGCGGCGGAATTGATCGACTACACCTCCGTCATCTCCGAACGGCTGCCGCTGATGATCGGGGTGATCACCCTCGCCACCTTCCTGATCCTGGTCGTGATCCTGCGGGCCCTGCTTCTGGCCGCGATCGCAGTGGCGCTCAATCTGGTCACGGTCGCCGTCGCCTTCGGCGTCCTGACCCTGCTCTTCGACGTCCCCGCAGGCTGGCCGCTGGGCGGTCACACCTACGTCGATGCAATCGGCGCCGCGGGGATCTTCGGGATCATCTTCGGCCTCTCGATCGACTACGCGGTGTTCCTGCTGATGCGGATGCGCGAGCACTACGAGAACAACTCCTCCAATAAGGAGGCGATCGAATTCGGCCTCGAGAAGACGGCACGCGTGATCACCGGCGCGGCGGCGATCATGATGGCCGTCTTCATCGCCTTCGCCGGGGCGGACATCGCCACGGTCAGCCAGCTCGGCACCGGCCTGACCGTGGCGGTGGTGCTCGACGCGACGGTCGTGCGCATAGTCCTGCTGCCGGCCCTGATGCTGCTGCTGGGCGACCGTGTCTGGTGGCTACCTCGGCCGCTGGAGCGAATTTTGCCGGAAATCGATCTTCATGGGTCGCGGGCGGGTTAGCAGAGGTGCATGCCCTAGGAACTCGTGTATTTTTGATACCAGGGTTGAGAACAGGGGGATCGGCTGGGGGCTTTGCGTCGTCGCCGGACCAGCCAGAGCAAATAGGAGGACTGATCTAGTGGGAAGCTCAGCAAGGATGTCGCCGCTGCCGATACTCGGCTTGGCCTTGGTCGTGGCGCTGCTCGTGGCGGTCCCCGTCGCGTTGGCCGCCGAAGGCGAAGCGGGCATGTCCCGGGAAGAATACGTCGCCAAGGTAGAGCCGATCTGCAAGACCAACACGGAAGCGAACTCCCGCATCCTCACGGGTGTCAAAGATCAGGTCAAGCAGGGCAAGCTGGTGCCTGCCGGGAAGCGCTTCATTCGCGCCTCCGGCGCGCTCGGCAAGTCGGTCGCCCAGATCGCCCAAGTGCCGAAACCCGCAGCCGATGCAGCGAAGCTGACCAAATGGGTCGGCTACCTGAAGAAGGAGAAGAGCTTCCTCTTCTCGATCGGCAAGGCGCTGAAGTCGAACCAGAAGGGCAAGGCCCAGAAACTGGCGGTCAAGCTCAACGACAACAACGAAGACGCCAACAACACGGTGATCAACTTCAACTTCAAGGAATGCCGCATCGAGTCCTCGAGGTTCATCTAAGGTGCGCCGGGTCTGGCTTGTCTCAGCAGCACTGCTCATCGCTCTCGGTATCGCCGCGGTAGCGCAGGCAGAGGTCGAAAAGCAGGGGGACATCGTCGTCAGCTTCGACGGCGGGATCTCGCCGCGGGCACTGCCCCGCACCGGCGTGGCGCCGGTCTCCGTCACAATCGACAGCACCTTCAAATCCTCCGAAGGGATCGATCCGCCGCCGCAGCTGCGCACGATCTCGATCGGGATCAATCGCGCCGGCAAGATCTACGACCGAGGTCTTCCCAGCTGTCGGGTGCGCAAGATCCAGCCGGCGACGATCAGGGCGGCGAAGCGGATCTGCGGCGGCGCGATCGTCGGCAGCGGTCACGTCCAGGTGCGCGTCCACCTCACCAACCAGCCGCCGTTCACCTTCAAAGGACCGCTGCTCGTCTTCCACGCGAAACGGTCCGGCGGCAATCGACGCCTGCTCGCCCAGGTATACGGGCGCAAGCCCCCGTCGGCGTTCGTGCTCAATTTCAAGATCGTCGAAACGAAGGGCGAATTCGGCACGGTGATCAAGACGTCGTTGCCGAAGTCGGCTCGCAAGTGGGCCTACGTCACCCACTTCGACATGAAGCTGAAGCGGAACTACACCTACGAAGGCCAGCGTCACAGCTACGTGAACGCCGGCTGTGCAGCGCCGGAAGGCTTCCCCGGGGCCGTCTACAAGTTCGCCCGGTCGAACTTCGGCTTCGCCAGCGGCGAACACATAACAGATACGTTGGTAAGGGACTGCACCGTCCGCTGAGAAGGCTGTGGCGCGGCGCATATCTGCGTCCTCGGTCGGCCGGCTTGGGTCGCGCACGAAAAGTGCGCTCCCCTTGCCGGCCTTCCCTGCGCCCTTGAACTGCTTGGTCAGTCCGCCGCTCAGATGCCGGCTATCGCCTGAACGGACCTTTCCCAGACAGCCGGCACCTCTTGCTCGCGGCCTTCGGTGTGGAGCTGAGCGCAGGTGCTGATCAGGTCGGCGAGCCGGTGCACGGCCTCGCCGTCGCCCAGGGCTGCGAGGCGTTCGATCCCGAGCGCATAGAGGTAGTCGCCGGCCAGCAGGGCGAGGTCCGGGTCATGGCCGGAGAGCAGGCGCGGCTGGCCGTAATGGAGCAGATAGCCCTCGCGCACAGCCTCGACCACGAGCGCGTACTCGGCCGGCGCAGCCGCCGTGCGCGGTCCTGCGGCGGCGAGGAGGCCGAAGACCGGTTGCTCGGACGGTTCGGCCACGTGCGGCGAGATCGGTGTCTCCTCCTCGCGCAGCTGCGTCGCCAGCAGCTCGAGGACATCCGCCGGAGCGTTCACGCGAAGACCTCGGCAAGCGCCTCGGACGCCGCCTCCAGCGTGCGGTCGATGGCGTCCTCGTCATGTGCGAGCGAGACGAACCAGGCCTCGAACTGCGACGGCGGCGGGTAGACGCCCCGGTCGAGCAATGCCCGGCAGAAGTGGGCATGGGCGTCGAGGTCGCAGGCTGCGGCGGCGTTGAAATCGGTCACCGGGTCCGGGCCGAAGAAAAGCGTGAGCAGACCGGGGGCCGAGGCGACCTGCAGGGGACGGTCGGCGGCGAGCTCGATCAGGCCGGCGGCCAGTCGCTGGGTGAGCGCTGTGAGGCGGCGATAGGCGGCGGCGTCGAGCCGGCGCAGGGTGGCGAGGCCGGCCGCCACCGCGAGCGGATTGCCGGAGAGGGTGCCCGCCTGGTAGACGTCCCCGGCGGGGGCGACGCGCTCCATCAGCCGCGGAGATCCGCCGAAGGCGGCCGCAGGCAGGCCGCCGCCGAGGACCTTGCCGAGCACGGTCAAGTCGGGCTCGACCGCGTAGAGCTGCTGGGCGCCGCCGCGGGCGGCGCGGAAGCCGCTGATCACCTCGTCGAAGATCAGCAGAGCGCCGGCGTCGAGACTTGCGGCACGGAGGAAGTCGAGAAAGCCATCCTCGGCCGGAACGAGACCCATGTTGGCCGGCAGCGGCTCGGCGATCAGCGCTGCCACCGGATGATCCGCGAGCGCGCGGCTGACAGCATCGCGATCGTTCCAGGGCACCACCACGGTCCCCGCCGCCTGCGCAGCGGTCACCCCCGGGCTACCGGGGAGGGCGAGCGTCGCCAGGCCGGAGCCGGCATCGGCGAGCAGGCCGTCGGAGTGGCCGTGGTAGGCGCCGGCGAACTTGACGACGATCTCGCGCTCGGTTGCGGCGCGGGCGAGGCGGATCGCGCCCATCGCCGCCTCGGTGCCGGAGCTGGTCATCCGCAACATCTCCACGCCGGGAACGCGGTCCGCCACCTCCTCGGCCAGTTCGACCTCCGCCGCGGTGGCGGCACCGTAGCTGGTTCCCCCGGCGGCGGCGGCCGTGACTGCCGTGACGACGTCCGGCGGAGCGTGGCCGAGGATCAACGGGCCCCAGGAGCAGACCCAGTCGATGTAGCGATTGCCGTCGACGTCGATCAGATCGCAGCCCTCGCCGCGCGCGACGAAGATCGGCGTGCGGCCGATCTGCCGCATCGCCCGCACGGGCGAGTTGACCCCGCCGGGCATCGCCTTCAACGCCCGGCGGTAAAGCTCCGCCGAGCGCTCGTAACTACGAATGCTGCTCCTCCCAGGCGGCGTACTCGTCGGTGAAGTAGTGCAGGCGGATCTTCTTGTACTCGGTCGAGGAGTACAGCGTGGCGCGGTCCTCGGGCCCCATCCCGCACTCGGCGGCGATCGAGTCGAGGATCGCGTCGCACTCCTGCTTCGAGCGGCCGTGGGCCATGGTGAAGACGCTGTAGGGCCAGTCCGCGTAGGTGGGGCGCTGGTAGCAGTGGGAGATCCCGCGGAAGGAGGCCATCCGCCGCCCGGTCTCGAAGATCTCCGCCTCGGGCACCTTCCAGACGCCCATGCCGTTGGCGGAGAAGCCGGCGCGACGGTGATAGAGGATCGCCGCGACACGGCGCAGCAGCTTGCGATCGACCATCGACCGCAGCTGCTCCAGCAGCTCCTCGGTCGAGATCCCCAGCTCGGCCGCGGCAGTGTCGTAGGGCCGCTCGACCGCCTCCATCGGCCCCTGCAGAGCGCGGATCGTGTCGATGTCGCGCTCGTCGTAGGGCTGCCGCTCGAGCTCGCGGGGCGGGGCCGCCTCGACTGGGGCGGAGAGCGCGTCGGTCCCCTTCTCCATCTCCAGGTTCATGTTGATCTTGAACAGCGTCAGGGTGGGCAACTGGCGCATCGACTCGGCCCCGGTCTCGCGCATCAACGCCTCCAGAGTGGCCTCCATGCCCAACGCGGAGTCGGGGGGGACGGCGATCGTGAACCAGAGGTTGAAGTCGTGGGTGCGCAGATAGTTGTGCGAGACGCCCGGATGGGCGTTGACGGCGGCGGCGGCGCGCTGCGGATGCTCGGCGTCGACTTTGGCGGCAACCAGCATCGACTCGTAGCCGAGCGCCCGCGTGTCGAAGATCGGCGTGATCTCGCGGACGATCCGCTCGTCGAGCAGGCGCCTGGTGCGGGCGAGGACGTCGGCGAGCTCGAGTTCCGCCTCGGAGGCGACCAGGGCGAAGGGCTCGGCGTCGAGCGGGAAGCTCGACTGGAGCAGGTTCATCAGCCGCTTGTCGGTCTCGTCGAGCGGAATCGCCGCGCCGTCCTTGCGGGAGCGCGCCTTCGACTGGGGAATCTTTACCGAAGCCACCCTGCGGCCTCCTTCGCGTAGTAGGTGACGATCGCATCGGCGCCGGCGCGGCGGATCGAGGTCAGCGTCTCGAGCACCGCGGGGCTCTCGTCGATCCAACCGTTGGCGGCAGCCGCCTTCAGCATCGAGTACTCGCCGGAGACATGGTAGGCGGCGAGCGGGGCTCCGGTCTCCTGCTTGACCCTGCGCACGACGTCCAGGTACGGGATCGCCGGCTTGACCATCAGCATGTCGGCGCCCTCGTCGAGGTCCAGCTGGGCCTCGCGCACAGCCTCGGCGACGTTGGCGGGATCGAGCTGGTAGCCGCGTCGGTCGCCGAACTCCGGGGTCGACCCGGCTGCCTCGCGGAAGGGTCCGTAGAAGGCGGAGGCGTACTTGGCGCTGTAGGCGACTATCGGGGTGCCGGCGTGGCCCTCCTCGTCGAGCTGGTGGCGGATCGTGCCGACCCGGCCGTCCATCATGTCGCTCGGCGCCACCGCGTCGGCGCCGGCCTCGGCGTGGGAAATCGCAGTTTTTGCCAGCAGCTCGACCGTCACGTCGTTGTCGACCTCGCCGTCGCGGACGAAGCCGCAATGACCGTGCGAGGTGTACTCGCAGAGGCAGACGTCGGTGATCACGGTCAGCTCGGGATGGGCCTCCTTCAACGCCCGCACCGCCATCTGCACGATCCCCTCGTCGTCGTAGGCGCCGGACCCGGTCTCGTCCTTGTCGGCCGGCACGCCGAAGAGCAGCACGGCGCCGATCCCGGCGCTGGCGAGCTCGGTCGCCTCGGCGACGAGCTCCGAGATCGAGAAGCGCTCGATCCCCGGCATCGACTCGATCTCTTCCCGAACGCCCTCGCCGGCGACGACAAAAAGCGGTTGGATCAGGTGGGCCGGGCTCAGCTCGGTCTCGCGGACCAGGCTGCGCAGGGCCTCGGTGCGGCGCAGCCGCCGCATGCGGGTGCTTGGGAACTGCATCGGCTCGATTGTATGGGGCCGGGCCCGGTGGGTGAGGGGGCCTCCCAGACCTGCCTGTGTTCGCTTCGCTCACGGATCTGGTGCCGCTTCGCGGCTGAGATAACTCTGCGGAGCCGCTTCGCGAGGCACCTCCAGGAGACCCCCACGCCCAGCCAGTAGCGTTCCTCGCTTGGAGGCACGGGGGCTGGTCAAGCGCTATGGGACGCGCGAAGCGTTGCGCGGGGTCGACCTCGCCGTCGATCCCGGAGAGCTGCTGGCGGTGATCGGGCCCAATGGCGCGGGCAAGACCACCCTGCTGTCGATCCTTGCCGGGACCTTGAAGCCGGATGAGGGCGAGGTGCGTTCGCCCAACGGGGATGTGGGCTGGGTGCCGCAGCAGGCGGCGCTCTACCGGCGGCTGACCGTTGAGGAGAACCTGTTGCTCTTTGCGCGCTTGGAGAAGCACGCGGAGCCGCGGGAGGCGGTCGAGGAGATGCTCGAGCTGACCGGCCTGGGCGAGCGGCGCGGCGAGCTCGTCGCGCGGCTTTCCGGTGGCAACCAGCAGCGGATCAACATCGCGATCGGCCTGCTTGCCCGGCCCGTGACGCTGCTGCTCGACGAGCCCAGCGTCGGCCTCGATCCGCGCCAGCGGGCGCGGCTCTGGGAGTTCGTCTCCGGCCTTGCCGACCGCGGCACGACGGTGATCTTCTCCACCCACGACATCCAGGAGGCGGAGCGCTACGGGCAGCGACTGCTCGTCCTCGCCGACGGCGAGGACCTCTTCGCCGGGTCGGCGGGGGAGCTGCGCGACGCCGTCCGGGGCGAGGCGCCGGAGGCCGCCGGCAGCGACTTCGAGACCGCCTTCGTCGCCTTCCTCCAGCACCGGGGGCACTGAGGAGTGCGCTGGCTGCTGCTCAAGGATCTGCAGATCCTGCGACGGTCGCCGCTGCAGGCCGTGCTCCTGATCGCCTACCCGGTGTTGATCGCCCTCCTGATCGGCTTCGCGATCTCGCGCGAACCCGGCAAGCCCCGGGTGGCGCTTCTCAACGAAATCCCGCCGGGGGCGCGGATCGCGGCAGGCAACGGCAAGTTGCCCGCCGTCGGCGTCAACGACCGGATCTGCAAGCAGGTCGAGTGCGTCGACGTGGGCAGCCGGGCGCAAGCCGAGGCGAAGGTGCGCAACGGAGACGTGCTGGCGGCCTTGATCCTACCCTCCGACCTGATCGACCGGCTCAACTCGCTCTCCACCCTGAGCCCGGAAACGCCCGAAGTCGACGTGATCGTCAACGAGGAGGACCCGCTCAAGGCGCGGATCGTCGACGACCGTATCGCCGCGCTGCTTGCGCAGGCCAATCTCTTCATCGCCCGGCAGATCGCCGAGGAAGGGGGCCGCTACCTCAACCTGGTCGTCGACGGCGGCAACTTCGACGTGCTCGGCCAGCCCGTGGAAATACTCGGACTCCGAGCCGTCGCGGCGATCCTGCAATCGCTGCGCCCGGCCGTGCCCGCAGCGCAGCGTGGCGACCTGGATCGGGTTATCCGCTTCGCCACCCTGGCCCGCGACAACCTCGACGTCGCCGCACCGCTGATCGACCGCCTGGCGCAGCCGATCGCCGTGAACAAGCGATCGATCAGCGCCCCCACCCCACCGCTCGACCTCTTCGCGATCGCCGTCGCTGCGACGCTGACGCTGACCTTCGTCACGCTGCTACTCGTCGCCGGCTCGCTGGCGTTGGAGCGCGAGGAGAACACCTTTCCCCGTCTCACCGGCGGCCTCGTCTCCCGCGCGGCCCTGCTCACTGAGAAGATCGGCCTCGGCATCGCCGTAGGTCTCGTCGTAACCCTGCTGATGCTGGCCGGCGTGCAGTTCTTCGTCAGTCTCGACTGGAGCCGCTTCGGCCTCTGGCTCGTGGCGATCCTTGCCGGAGGCGCGGGGCTGGGTGCCGCCGGGGCGGCGCTCGGCGCGGCAGCGCGAGACGTGCGGGCGGTCTCGCTGCTCGCCTTCATGGTCTCGCTGCCGGTGGCGCTGCTCTCGCTCGTCCCGTCGGGGGCGGTCGGGGCCACCCTCTACGACGCCATCCGAGTGGTGACGGCGCTGTTCCCGTTCAAGCCGGCGCTGCAGGCGATGAGCGCCGCGCTCGATTCCGCCGGCCCCGGGATCGGCGGGCCGCTCCTGCACCTGGCGATTCTGGCCGTCGCCTACGCGGCCGTCGCCCGGCTCGCGCTGCGCCGCTTCGCCTCCGTTTAGGGCTTATCCGTTTAGGGGTGTGCCCTAAGCAGTCTCGGGATAGGGTCCTCGCATGAAGGTTCTCTTCATCGGCGATGTCGTCGGCGGTCCGGGTAGGCGCGGCCTGCAGGCGGCGATGCCGGGGCTGCGCGAGCGCTACCGGCCGGACCTGACGATCGTCAACGGCGAGAACTCCGCCGGGGGGATGGGGATCACCGAGAAGACCGCCGGCGCCCTCTTTGACGCCGGCTGCGACGTGATCACCACCGGCAACCACGTCTACCGCCATCGCGAGGCCTATGACTTCCTCGATCGAGCCGAGCGTGTGATCCGGCCGGCGAACTACCCGCACGCCAATCCCGGCAAGGGTCACGTCGTGGTCGAGGTGGGCGGGACGCGGGTCGGTGTGATCAACCTCAGCGGCGCGATCGGCCTGCAGGTCGCGCGCCTGCCTTTCCACGAGGTCGACAGCATCCTCGAGCGGATCGAAGCCGACTGCGTCGTCGTCGACTTCCACGCCGAAGTGAGCAGCGAGAAGGTCGCCATCGGCTGGCATCTCGACGGCCGCGTCGCTGCCGTCTTCGGCACCCACACCCACGTACCCACCGCCGACGCGCGGGTCCTGCCCGGCGGCACTGCCTTCATCTCCGACGTCGGCATGACCGGCTCGCGGACCAGCGTGCTCGGGGTCAAGCCGGCGCAGGTGCTGGAGGGGATGACCACTCAGATGCCGGTCAAGTTCGAGACCGCCGAAGACGACGTCTGGGTGATGGGGGCGGTGGTCGAGGTGAACGAGCGGGGGTTGGCAGATTCGATCGAGCAGGTGATGGTGCCTGCGCCGACGGGCTGACCCGAAAGGCAGCAGCCCCGCAGGGCCGGTGAGCCGCCAGGGGCCATTCCCAGAGGCGCCTATGTTCGCTTCGCTGACGCTCCGCTCACGGATTTGGTGCCGCTTCGCGGCTTGAGCCACTCTGCGGAGCCGCTTCGCGAGGCGCTCTGGGAATGGCCCCTGGCGGCTCTCTCAGCTCACTCCGGGACGTCATTGCCACTAGAAGCAAGGGGTAGAACCAGACTATGTAGAGGTAGAACCAGTGCTCTGCTCCCAGCTGGAGGGAGATCAGGAGGGCTGCTCCTAGGGCGGCTACCTGGATGAGCGTCTTCCGCTTTGGGACGAAGGCGAAGGCGATTGACATCAGCCCGGCGACGACAAGGATCGCTATGCGTAGGGGCTCTAGGCCGCCCACCTGACCCCACAAGCTGAACGGAGAGTCGCGGTCCGCCTGGTAGGCAATCGTCCTCTCGTAGAACACATGCAGCCCAGGGTCGATCGCGGGCCACGCCATCAGGACAGCAATCGTGAGTAGGAACCCCAGTGCAAACTTCACTCCCGCGGGTGGCGCGGTAGGGGGGACCGCCCCTGAGGAAGCTTTAGCTACCGGAAGGGGCGGTGGGTCCCCTGCCGCGACAGGACCCGCGGGCCGATAGGCCAAGAGCATCGGCGTGAGCAGCGCCGGCGCGAACTTGGTCAGCGTGGCGAGCGCCAGCATCGCCCCTCTTGCAATCGGCCGAGAGAGGACGAGCAGCGTGGCGAGGAGGAGGGCCGCGACGAGCGTGTCGTTGGAGTTCGACTCGAGTGCGTACGCCGTGTAGGGATAGGCGGCCCAACCGAAAGCAAGGGTGGCGGCGAGCTTGCGGCCTGGCGGTCCGGGGCGGATGCGCAGGCCAAGCCAGATCAGCAGGGCAAAGGCCAGCAGATCGAAGCCGACGGCTGCGCCGTGAGCGGCAGGCAGGTCGTCCCAGCTGCCGTGCCAGGGCCAGATCGCCTCGAAGGGGACGTAGGCGAGGTAGCTGACCGGGCCGTAGGTGTCGCCCTCGGAGACGTCGGCGGGAAAGTTGTCGTAGAGCGGTTCGCCGTGGGAGATCCGGTCGGCGCCCACCACACCGGCATAACCGACGTCGATCGCACCCGAATCGGCCATGTTGAGGCCGACTCGGAAGCCCATCAGAAAGAGCGCCGCGACCAACAGCCAGCTCGCCCGCCAGACTGGCCTGATGCCCTCCCCCCTCCCCCGTAATCCGATCCACAGTGCGCGCCCAAGGAGGTACAGCAGCACCGGATACTGGAGCGGCACCGACACGCCTATTTCGGCCCGATTGAAGAAATAGTTCGAAACGCCGAAGCCCAGCAGCACAAGCAAATCCAGCGTCGCCACGCGCCAGGGCCTTCGCCAGTCGATCAGGCCGACGAGAAACAACACACATAACGGTAGGAACACATAGGGCGCGTTTAGCTTGTGACCGAAGGAGCCGGAGTACCCGCGCGCCATCTTCCACAGCACCTGGTACCCGGTCCAGGACTCGGTGACTTCGCCGCTCTTCGGATCGACGAACGCCAGCGCGACCTCCTTGCCGGCGGCGAAGTACGCAACCTCCCAGTGGCCTTCGACCTTCGCAGCGTTGTGCGTAAGCCCGCCGTTCTTTTCCCGCTCTTCCACCACCTTCGCATCGCGGTCGGCAGCCCGGATCGCCTGGCCTTCGCCCAGCGCCGAGGCACAAGCCATCGTGGGGGCCAGCAGCACAAACACCGCAAGGAGGAGGACGACGAGGACAGGGCCGAGTGGATCAATCCCGGAGTGCCTCGCGAAGCGGCTCCGCAGAGTGATTCCCGTCGCGAAGCGACTCCAACATAGTGAGCGAAGCGAACACGGGCACTCCGGGATTGATCCACTCGGCCCTACCATCATCACCCGATCCCGAAGTGCTCGAGCACCACCGGCGCCACGTCTCGCAGCGTCCACTGTTCGCGTTCACCGGGATCTTCCGGACCGCAGCCGACGAAGAGCAGTGGCCCAAGCGAGTCGCCGGCGTGCAGCGAGCCGTGGCTGCCGCCGCCTGCATGGCTGACGCCGCCCCAGTCGACCGCCTCATAGCCCGGGGCCAGGGAAAGAACAAAGTCGCCGGCATGTGGGGCGGTGAGTGCTGCGAAGACCCGAGCGAGCGGATCCGGGTACTCGTCGCTGCTGATGCGACCGTCCGTGACGACCGCAGCGAGCACGCCAAGGTCGCCCTCGACCTCCCAGCCCGCGCCGCGAAGATCCGTGACCTGATCGCCGGGGCGGAATTTCAGCTGTTCTCCCTGACGCTCAACCACCGCGGTCGGGCCGTCTTCGAGCCAGCAGACGAGGTCGATTCCTTCGGTCTCCCCAAGTCGTCGACACACCTCGCCGTGGTGGGCCCGCTCGCCCTCCCCGGGCAGCAGGTAGACGTGCGCGGCGCGGCCGGTCGGGCTGACCGCCAGCTGTGCCAGCTCGGGGCGGTCGTCGGAGGGTGCAAGCACCGTCCACTCGCGGCCGAGGAGATCGGCTAGCGGCAGGCCGCGGCTGACCGGGGTCTGAGCGTGGTCGGCGAGCAGGATCACGGCGTGGTCGGCGAGGAACGCTTCCAACCCACCCCCTGCCTCGACCAGCTCGGCGAAGCAGCGGTCGGCTTTGGCGATCGACTCGACGCTCGCGTCCGGTCCGTGGCGGTGCGAGTAGTTGTCGTTGTCGGCAAGCGAGAAGAGCAGGAAGTCGTAAGCGCCCTCGCGCGCCAGCTCGGCGGCACAGCAGGCCGAGTAGTCGTCGCGGCTGCCCGGAATCGAGGTCGATTTGCACGGCACCTCGCGACTGGCGTAGAGGTCGCCGTAGAAAAGCTCGGCCGGACCCCAGGTGTGGTGGCGGAACTTGAGCCGGGTCGTCTCGACCGCTCGGCGCAGCAGGCCGTCGAGCGATACCTCGTGTCGGTGACGGCCGCGGTAGATCAGGAACGGCGTGCAGGCGGTGCGCAGGCCGTCGTCGTCGAGGCGTTCGAAGAGGGTCTCGACTCCGGGGTTGAGGTGAGCGAGGTTCATGTTGTAGACGAGGTCGTAGAGCGCACGGAAGACCCCGACCGTCCGCGTCGCCTCGAGCGAGGAGCCGTACTCGACGTAGCGCCGCTCGAGTCGATGGAACCAGTTCATGCCGCTGATCCAGTGCCGGTCGGCGGCCACCCCGGTGACCATCTCGGCGCAGGCGACCGGGGTCACCGAAGGGAAGCTGGAGACGCAATCGGGAATCAGTACGCCGCGCTCGAGCAGCGCCCCGAAGGTCGGCGCCCGTCCCTCCTCGACGGCACGTTCGAGCATGTCGGTCCGCAACGAATCGACGTAGGTGAGAACGAGCTTCCTGGCGGGCATCTGCCGCGAATGATGAAGGCCGGGAGGCTAGCGGAGGACGCGCAGGCCGGCGTGCTTGCGCTGGGCGCGACGGTGGCGGGCGACGCCGAGCCAGACCAGGGCGACGATGACGAGCAAAGTCAGGACCGGCAGCAGGAGGGCGGCTGCGACCACAACCAGCGCGGCCAGGGAGACGAGGAAGCCGAGCGCTCCGCCACCGCCCTCGCGGCGGCTGGCGCCGCTGACGACGTCGCTGATCACCAGGCAGCCGATTACCGCGCCGAGCAGGCAGAAGAGGGCTGCGAGCGGCCCGCTCAGGTCGGCGGTGCCGGCGAGCAGAAAGCCGACGATCAGCCCGATCGCCGCTGCGAGCAGAGTCATGCGACCGCGGGCAGATCCGCGCGTGCCGGTGGTGCCGGCGAGCATGCCGATCGCGATGCCGATGCCGAGCTCGAGCCCGGCTCCTTCGAGAAAGCTCACGTCGAAAACCTACACTCCAGGGATGGAAGAGACGCCCCACCGGCGACGCGCCCACACGCGCAGGCGAGATCTAGAGCGCTACGCCGGTCTCTTTGCCGCCCGCACCGGAGTGATGCGCTCCTCGGCGATGCGGGACCTGATGGCGGTCACCGCCCGACCCGAGGTGATCTCGCTGGCCGGCGGCCTGCCCGATACCTCGACCTTCCCGGCCGCGACCTTCGCCGCACAGATGACCCGGATCGCGCAGGAGTCGACGGCGGAGGCGCTTCAGTACGGGCCGACCGAGGGCTTCGCCGAGACGGTCGACTGCATCGTCGAGGTGATGGGCGCCGAGGGGATGCTGCCGGACCCCGACGACGTGATCGTCACCACCGGCGGCCAGCAGGCGATCGACCTGATCTGCAAGACGCTGATCGACCCGGGCGACGTCGTCGTCTGCGAGGCGCCGACCTACCCCGGCGCGGTGCCGGTCTTCTGCAGCTACCAGGCCGAGACGATCCAGATCGACTGCGACGAGGACGGGATGCGGATCGAGGAACTGGAAGCGGTCCTGGCGCGGCTCGACGGCGAGGGGCGCAGACCCAAATTCGTCTACTCGGTGCCCAGCTTCCAGAACCCTGCCGGGGTGACGATGTCGCTGGAGCGGCGGCGGCGGCTGGTCGAGCTCGCGCGCCAGCGGGAGCTGCTGGTAGTCGAGGACAACCCCTACGGCCTGCTGCGCTTCGGCGGCGAGCCGCTGCCGCCGCTCTACCAGCTCGACGGTGGCGACTTCGTCATTTACGTCGGCACCTTCTCCAAGATCCTCTCCCCCGGCATCCGGCTCGGCTGGGCGGTGGCGCCACCGCCGGTAATGGAGAAGATCGTCCTCGGCAAGCAGGCCTCCGACCTCTGCACCTCGACCCTGACCCAGCATTTCGTCCAGGAGTACTTCGCCGAAGGGCGCTGGCGCGAGTACATAGCCAGCCTGGTCGAGATCTACCGCGGCCGGCGCGACACGATGGTCGCGGCCCTGCGCGACCAATTCCCCGCGCAGGCGACCTGGACCGAGCCGGAAGGAGGCCTCTTCATCTGGGCGACCCTGCCCGAGTACATCGACACCGGCGACCTGCTGGCGAAGGCGCTGCGCGAGGACGTCGCCTTCGTCCCCGGCCAGGCCGCCTACGTCGACGAGAGCAGGGGTCGTAACTCGATGCGGCTCAACTTCTCCGGGGTCGGCGAGGAGGAGATACGCGAGGGCGTACGTCGTATCGGCAAGGCGATCGCGGAGCAGGTCGAGCTCTATGAGGCCCTGACAGGAGAACGCGAGTCCGCCGACGACTCGCCCGCCGTGCTCGACCGCGTTGCGGAGAGTACGCCGGCGAAGGATTCCGGCGGCGCAAAGGGTGGCGACGTACTGCCGTTTCGCAAAGAAAGCTCGGCGTGAAGGTCGCCGTGCTGAAGGGCGGCCGTTCGCTCGAGCGCGGCGTCTCGTTGCGCTCCGGGGCGCGGGTCGAGGACGCACTGGAACGACTCGGACACGAGGCGCTGCCGATCGACGCGGGCGGCGACCTGGTCAAGCGGTTGACGGCGGAGCGACCGGACGTCGTCTTTGTCGCCATGCACGGCCTCGGCGGCGAGGACGGCACCGTGCAGGAGCTCTTGGAGATCCTCGGCATCCCCTTCACCGGTCCCGGCGTGCTCGCCTGTGCGCGCTGTACCGACAAGGTCCTCGCCAAGCACGAGATGCGCGGCGCCGGGGTCCCGACTCCCGACTGGTTCGCCTTCAACGAGACGGCCTTCCGCGAGCTCGGCGCCGCCGACGCACTGAGCGAGCTCGAGGAGCGGCTGGGGTTCCCTCTGGTGGTCAAGCCCAGCCGCGGCGGGTCGGCGCTCGGCGTGAAGTTCGCGGCGAGCTGGTTCGAGGTGCCGGAGGCGCTTGTCTCCGCCTTCAGCTATGACAATCGGGTTCTGTTGGAGCGCTTCGTCGAGGGCCGGGAGCTGGCGGTCGGCGTGCTGGGCGAGGAACCGCTGCCGGTGGTCGAAGCGATTCCCAGCGACGGCGACCGCTACGACTTCGAGGCGCGTTACGAGATCGGGCGCACCGAGTTCGTCTGCCCGGCAGAGCTCGGTGTGGAGGAGTCCGCTGCGGTCAACGCGGCGGCGCTGAGTGCGTATGAGGCCCTCGGTTGTTCGGGCTTTTCCCGGGTCGACCTGATCCTGAGCAGCGACGGTCCCCAGGTGCTGGAGGTCAATGCGATCCCAGGCCTCACCGACACCAGTCTCCTGCCTCAAGCCGCCGAGGCCGCGGGAATGAGCTTCGAGCGGCTGGTAGAGCGAATTCTCGAGTTGGCGCTGAAACCGGCCGCGGCCTAAGAATTGCCGTCGGCGAAGTCGTCGGGCGTGACCTCGTCGAGGAACTCCTTGAATTTGTCGACGACCTCCTCGGTGTCCTCGACCTCGTGCTCGAACTCGATCGCCGACTCCTCGATCACCTCCTCCGCCGCAAAGATCGGGGCGGAGACACGGACGGCGAGGGCGAGGGCGTCGGATGGTCGGGAGTCGATCTCGAGCTCCGAGCCGTCGATCGAAACGGTGATCGAGGCGTAGAAAGTGTTGTCGCGCAGTTCGGTGACGGAGACCCGCTCGCACTTGGCGTCGAGCTGCTCGAGCATGTCGGAAAGCAGGTCGTGGGTCATCGGCCGCGGCGTCGAGGCGCCCTGCAACTTCATCAGGATCGCCGCCGCCTCGGGGTGCCCGATCCAGATCGGCAGAAACTGATTGCCGTCAACCGTCTTCAACAAGACGATCGGCTGCTTGCCGACCATGTCGAAGCTGACCCCGTAGATTTGCATCTGCTGCAAAATTCGCTCCGAGCTGAGGTGGATCGCCCATTATAGGTACGGCTTTGGGCCGCTCCGCCGGGCAGATACCCGCAACGTCGCGGCAGTGGGCGATCCTGGATTCGAACCAGGGACCTCGTCCTTATCAGAGACGCGCTCTAACCAACTGAGCTAATCGCCCGAGCTGCGGGCGATAATAGCGGCCAGCGCGAGCGCCTCGTCGAGATCGGCGAGGCGGATCTCGACCGTCACCTCCCCCCCGCGCGGCCGCACCTTGACCTCGTGGCCGAGCGCCGCCTCGAGCCTGTCGGCGGCGTCTCGCAGCGCCGCCGCCTCCTCGGCGCTGACCGCGGCCTTTCTGTCTTTTCTCTGTTTTGGCTGGCTAGCCAGCTTAACCCTGTTTTCGGTCTCGCGCACCGACCAACCCCGGTCGGCGGCGGCGCGGGCGAGGCGGCGGCGTACGTCGTTGCCGGAGACGGCAAGGAGGGCTCGGCCGTGACCCTCGCTGAGCTCGCCGGACTCGAGCAGCTCCAGCGTCTCGTCGGGAAGATCGAGCAGCCGGATCAAGTTGGAGACGGCCGGCCGGCTGCGACCGACGCGACGGGAGAGATCCTCCTTGGAAAGGCCGAGATCCTCGACCAGCGCAGCGCAGGCGCGCGCCTCCTCGACCGGATTGAGGTCCTCGCGGACCATGTTCTCGATCAACGCCACCTGCAGTCGCTCGGCGTGTTCGGAGTCCCGCACGATCGCCGGCACCTTCTCCAGGCCGGCCTTCTGCGCGGCGCGCCAGCGGCGCTCGCCGGCGATCAGCTCGTAGCTGCCGTCGTGCAGGGGGCGGACCAGCAGAGGCTGCACGACGCCGCTGCTCTCGATCGAATCGGCGAGTCCGGCGAGCGCCTCGGGGTCGAAGTTGGTGCGGGGCTGCTTCGGGTTGGGTTTGATCAGCCCGACCGGTAACTCCCGCAGCTCGCCGACATCGCCGACGCGGGCGGTCTCGGGCAGGATCGCGGCCAGACCGCGGCCCATGCCGCGCTTGGCTTTGCCTTTTTTTGGCGTGCTAGCCACGTCCGACCAGCTCCCTGGCCAGGGCCTGGTAGGCATCGGCGGCGCGCGAGGACGGCGCGTGCTCGGTCACCGGCAAGCCGTAGCTGGGCGCCTCGGCGACCCTGACGCTGCGCGGTATGACCGTCTCGAAGACCATCTCGGGGAAATGCTCGCGCAGCTCTCGCTCGACGTCCTGGGCGAGGCGCGTGCGCTCGTCATGCATGGTGATCACCAGCCCCGACACGTTCAGCGCCGGGTTGAGCTCGCGGCGGATCATCGCCAGCGTGTCGAGGAATTGAACCAGGCCCTCCAGCGCCAGATACTCGGCCTGAACCGGCACGATTACCCGGTCGGCGGCGACGAGGGCGTTGACGCTGACCGGGCCCAGCGACGGGGGACAATCGAGCATCGTGAAGGCGAAGCGCTCGCGCAGCGGACCCAACCGCTCGCGCAGGCGCGTCTCGGAGCCCTCGAGTCGCGGCAGCTCGACCGCCGCGCCGGCCAGATCGCGGTTGGCGGGGACCAGCCAGAGGTTGTCGGGCCCGGCCGGCCGGGCCGCCTCGGCCACGGAGACGTCGCCGATCAGGCAGTCGTAGGAGGAGGGGTGAGCGTCCCGGTCGCCGCCCAGGGCAACGGTTGCGTTGCACTGCGGATCGAGATCGACCAGCAGGGTCTGAGAGCCGGCCGCGGCCACGCAGGCGGTCAGGTTGACGGCGGTGGTCGTCTTGCCGACGCCCCCCTTCTGATTCGACACCGCGTAGACGAGGCCCATGGGCAGCAGACTATTCGGCTTGGGGCGGTAGAGGCCGGGGGTCGTTATGGGAGGTGCCTGGGTTCGCTTCGCTCACGAATTTGGTGCCGCTTCGCGGCTGGAAGCACTCTGCGGAGCCGCTTCGCGAGGCACTCCCATAACGACCCCCGGCCTCTCGTCTCAGTCGCGATCAGTCAGCCGCGTGGACGCTTCTTCGCGATGCCCGGGCGGCGAGGGAGGTTGGTTGGGGTCTGGCCGAGCTTGCGTAGGACGTGGAGATGGCGGTGCTTGCTGCCGGCGCGGTCGCCCACGTCGAGGATTCGCTCCGGGTGCATCGCGAGCCGGTCGGCTGCTCGTTCGAGCTGTTGCTCCTCGTCGCCGTCGCGTCTGCCCTTCCAGGCGACAAGGACGCCGTTCTCCTTGAGGAGAGGGGAGGCCAGCTCGGCGAGGGTGGAGAGGCGACCGACGGCGCGGGCCGTCGCGGCGTCGTAGGCCTCGCGGCCAGCGCCCACGGCGGCCTCCTCCGAGCGGGCATTTATAACGGTGGCGTTGGGAATCCCGGCCGCGTCGATTGCACGCCGGATGAACTCGCACTTGCGGCCGACCGACTCGATCAGATCCAGCTGGGAGTTTGGCAGCGCGATCGCCAGCACGAGGCCCGGAAAGCCAGCCCCAGAGCCAATATCAGCGATTCGCCCCGCGCCTGCAAGCTCGGGAACCACCAGCCCGGTGAGGCTGTCCTCAACATGCACCCGCCAGCCGCGCTCGGGCTCCGTAACCGAGCTGACCGAAGCTTTCTCCTCCTCCAACAGCTCTAAGACGCGCGTCATCGTTGCCCTCTGGCGCTCGCTCAGAGCCCGTATGGGCGGGGCCGGAACGTCTTGTACTTTTTCGTCACCAGCCATAGTCCATCGCCGTAAACGCGACACCGAAAAAGTTAAGTGGAGGCCCCGCCCATACGGGCTCCTACTCGGAGACCAAGGGAGCAACGACGACGCAACGCCGAGGCTCGTCCCCTTCGCTGTAGGTCTCGACGCCCGAGCGATCCTTGAGGTGTTCGTGCACGACCCGTCGTTCCTGGGCGCTCATCGGATCCATCTCGACCGTGACGTTGCCGTCCAGCGCCTGCTCGGCAGCCCGATCCGCCCGCGCCGTCAGCACCTCCCGGCGTCGCTCCCGATAGCCGGAGGCGTCGAGCACGACCCGTTTGCGATCGCGCAAGCCGCGGAAGGCGGCCTGGAAGCAGAGCAGCTGCAGCGCATCGATCGTCTGCCCACGTTTGCCGATCAGCAGCCCGTAGTCGTCCTCGCCTGAGACGACAGCCTCGATCCGTTCGTCGTCCTCCCGAATCTCAACCTCACCATCAAGGTCAAGCTCGTCCAGGACGCCCTCGACAAGCTCACGAACCCGCTCAGCAGGCTCCTCGGGCCATTTCGTCTCTCCACTCACGAAGCGCAGCCTATTCCAGCTCGGGCAGCCAGGGGGGGACGGGTGTCCCCACAGCCCAGCGAGAGATGGCGAGGCCCGAGCCCTGGCTTCTCAGCTCAGCAAGAGGCGGGATGGTCCCAAGCCCCGGGGGGAGCGCCCTCGGGAGTGCCTCGCGAAGCGGCTCCGCAGAGTGGTTCCAGCCGCGAAGCGGCACCAGATTCGTGAGCGAAGCGAACCTAGGCACCTCCCGAGGGCGCTCCCCCCGGGGCTTGGCGGAGCTTCCGTCAGCGCCGCCGCTTCTTCTTTTTTGGTGGCGGAGGCGGAGGCTTAGCTGCCGCCACCTGGGCCGGCGTGGGCATCGCAGGGGCCGGGATGAACCGTTTGAGTGCGTACTGCTGGCCGATCGTCCAGAAGTTGGTCGTGATCCAGTAGAGGACCAGGCCAGCGGGGAAGCTGATCACGAAGGGGACGAAGATGAAGGGCAGGACGAACATCATCATGCGCTGGCTTTTATCGGCGGTCACGGCCATGACCATGCCGGAGATCAGCTGGGTGCCGATGTAGAGGATCAGCAGGGCGATCAGTTCGCCCCCGGTCGCCTTGGCGGTGAGGTCGTGGATGAAGAGGAAGGAAGCTTCGCTGCCGCAATGGCCCGCTTCGCAGCCGATGTCGTCAGGGAGCTCGTTGCGGAGAACGTGGAAGAGGGTGATGAAGACCGGCAGCTGAGCGATCAGCGGGATACAGGAGGCGAAAGGGTTGACTTTGTTCTCCTGGTAAAAGCGCATCATCTCCTGCTGCATGCGTTTCTGGTCGTTCTTGTACTTCTCTTTGAGCTCTTTCAACTGCGGCTGCAGCGCCTGCAGCGCTCGCATGCCTTTCAGCGATTTGTAGGTGAGGGGGATCAGCAACGCCCGGGTGCAGATCGTCAGTGCGATGATCGACATCCCCCAGCTGAAGCCGACGTTGTCGTGGAAGAACTTGAGGACACCGTTGGCGATGTCGACCAGGGGCTGCAGGATGTCGGCCGTGGGGATCACGTCCGCACCCCACCGTGGCGGTGGTACTCAGCGGGATCGATCGGCCCGACCCGCAGGGTGAAGCTCTTCGGCAGCGGATCGAAGCCGCCATGGCTGAACGGGTTGCAGCGCAGCAGGCGCCAGGCAGCAAGCAGCGCTCCACGGAGCGGGCCGAAGCGCCGGATCGATTGGGCGGCGTAGTCGGAACAGGTCGGCTCGTAGCGGCAGCGGCGTGGTAGAGCGGGCGAAACCCAGCGCTGGTAGGCGGCGATCGGCGCGAGCAAGAAGCGTTTCACGTGGAACGCTCCCCGGCCCCGGTGTGCTCGAGAGCCTCTTCCAGGCTCGCCCGGACTCCGTTCTTGCCTTCTCGCTCGATCAACCCGCTGATCTCCGGGCGGGCCACCAAAACAACGTCGTGCCGCTCCGGCAGCCGCTCCGAGAGCTCCCAAAAGGCTTCTCGCAGCGTCCGCTTGACCCGGTTGCGATCGACCGCGCCGCCGACCTTGCGGCTCACCGAGACGCCGAGCCGGATGTCCGCGGTCTCCTCGTTCTTGCGGGGAAAGCTGTAGAGCACCAGGTAGCGAGTCGCGTGCGAGGAGCCGTCGCGATAGACGCGGTCGAACTCGCCGCTGCGCGAGAGGCGGCGTCGCTTCGGCATCTCTAGGGCGTTAGCCGCTTGCGGCCTTTGCTCCGTCGCCGCTTGAGGATCGCGCGGCCGCCACGCGTCCGCATCCTCGCTCGGAAACCGTGGGTCTTAGCCCGCTTTCGCCGCTTTGGCTGGTAAGTGCGCTTCATCGGGCGTCGCAGTATACGGACGTGCCGGGTGCACGGTGCCGCACGCGTCATCCAGGCATGCGGGGGTCGCGGGGTCGATGCCAAAATCATTTCTCCGGCATTTGCGACCCGTCCCGATTCGGCCAGTACGGGCGTCGCTATGGTCGCTCGTCGGTGCGCGACGACACGTCTGGACAGAATCTCGAAGCCCTCTGGGGAGAGGTCCGAGGGCGGCTGAGGGCCGCGGTCCCCGAGTCGACTTTCAAGATCTGGTTGGAGCCTCTGCGGCCGATGGGTGTCCAGGGCAGGACGCTGTACCTCGCCGCGCCGGACGGGATCCAGACCTGGGTCGAGCGCCGCTACACCTCGCTGATTCGCGAAGCGCTCGAGGCCGTCGGCGGGCCCTTCGGCGAGATCGCCTTCGTCGAGCCGGCGGGCGAGCAGATGCCGCCTGGCCCGGTTGCCGCCGCGGTGGAGTTGAACCCCAACTACACATTTGAGCGCTTTGTGATCGGCGAGGGCAACCGGGTCGCCCATGCCGCCGCCCTCGCCGTCGCCGAGACCCCGTCCGAGGCCTACAACCCGCTCTTCCTGCACGGTCCCCCGGGCCTCGGCAAGACCCACCTCCTCGGCGCGATCGCCAACTACCTCCGCCTCAACGCGCCCGGCCTCAGCGTCCGCTACACCACCGCCGAGGGGTTCACCAACGAGTTTGTCGCCGCTCTGCGTTCGAGCGGCGCCGACGGATTCAAGAATCGCTACCGCGATCTCGACGTCCTGCTCGTCGACGACATCCAGTTCCTGCAGGGCAAGCAGCACACCGAAGAGGAGTTCTTCCACACCTTCAACGCCCTCTATGAGGGCGGCAGCCAGCTCGTCCTCTCTGCGGACCGCCTCCCCAGCGAGCTCTCGACCCTCGAGGCGCGGCTGCGCGATCGCTTCGAGTGGGGCCTGACGATCCCGGTAGAACCTCCCGACCTCGCCACCCGGCTCACCGTCCTCCAGCGCCTCGCCCGCGAGGCCGGCCTCGAGGCCGACGACGGCGACGCGCTTTCCGAGCTCGCCCGACGGATCGACGCCAACATCCGCCGCCTCCACGGCGCGCTCACCCGGGTTATCGCCCACGCCTCGTTGACGGCGCGACCGCTCAGCCCCGAGTTGATCGCCGAGCTGATCCCCAATCGCACTCAACCGAGCCAGCCGACGACGGTCGAGGAGATCCAACAACAGGTCGCCACGGCCTTCGGCATCTCGCGGGCCGAGCTGGTCGGCAGCAGCCGTGCCGCGACCCCACTTCGCGCCCGGCAGATCGCGATCCTCCTCACCCGCGAGGCGACCGATCTCTCGCTGCCTCAGATCGGCCGCCTCTACGGCGGCCGCGATCACTCGACCGTCCTCAACTCCCTGCGCCGCGTCGAGGCGACGCTGCGCGACGACGCTGCGCTCGCTCGTCAAGTCGGCGAGTTGCGCTCCTCTATCCACAGCCCCTCCGCCAACTCGACCTGACGGCCGACGGCGCTGTAAGAATCAATGCTTTCCCCAGCCATGTCCACAGCCCGTAAATCCCATGGGCATGCCGATTACCGCCGGTCTCTGCGGTTTCCACAGGTACTAATCCAACTCAAGAGGACATCAGTCATTTGAAGCTGACCACCAAACGCGATGAGCTCGTCTCCAAGCTTTCGGTCGTTTCGCGAGCTGTTTCGACCCGAGCCGCAACCCAGGCCCTTTCCGGCATCCTCCTGACCGCGACCGATGGCGGTGTGACGCTGACCGCGACCGATGGCGAGATGGGGCTGCGCACGGCGATGGCAGCCGATGTCGGCGACGCCGGCTCGGTCCTTCTCCCCGGCCGGCTGCTCGCCGAGCTCGCTCGCTCGCTCGGCGACGAGAGCGTCGAGATCGAGCAACGCGAGTCCGAGCGCGACGTCGAGATCCGCAGCGGCGGCTCCAGCTTTCACCTCCGCGTCCTCCCCGGCGAGGATTTCCCGAACCTTCCGGAGGAAGGGTCCGAGCCGCTGAAGATTCCGGCGCCGGCGCTGGCGGAGACTGTCGAGCTGGTCGCCCGCGCCGCTTCTCGCGATGACATGCGGCCCGTTCTCACCGGCGTCCTGGTCAGCGCCGCCGGCGAGGAGATGACGATGGTCGCGACCGACTCCTATCGCCTGGCTGTCAAGCGAACCGACTTGGAGAACGCGATCGGCGGCGAGCTCGAGGCCAATATCCCCGCCAAGGCGCTGCGCGAGCTGGGTCGCCTCGTCGCCGGCGGCGAGATCGAGCAGGTCGCCGTCAGCCTGCTGCCCAACCAGGCTGTCTTCAAGGCAGGGGAGGTGCTCCTCAATACGAGGTTGATCGACGGCCAGTTCCCTAACTTTCGACAACTCCTGCCGGAGTCCTACGAGCACGATGTGCGCTTGCCGCGGGCGGAATTTCTCGAGGTTGTGCGCCGGGTCAGCCAACTCGCGCAACGCAACGCGCCACTGCGCCTCGCTTTCTCGCAGGGCGAGTTGAAGGTGTCGGCCTCGACGCCGGATGTCGGCGACGCCGAGGAGGCGATGCCGGCGGTGTTCGAGGGCGAGCTGTTGGAGATCGGCTTCAACCCGGAGTTCCTGCGCGATGGGATCGAAAGCGTCGAGGGCGACGAGATCCTGCTGCGATTGATCTCGCCGCTGCGACCCGGTCTGCTGCAGCCGGTCGACAACGAAGACTTCCGCTACCTCGTGATGCCGATCCGCCTCAACGTGTAGGTGGCGCTCCGGTGCTGGTCACCGCCGTCGACGCGAGCCCGCTACGCAGCCTGAGCAGGGTGCGGGTCGAGCTGGGCGAGGGGATCGTCAGTCTGATCGGTCCCAACGGCGCCGGTAAGACCAACCTTCTCGAGGCCCTCTACTTCGCCCTCACCGGCCGCTCGTTCAGGACCTCGGACCGGCGCGAGCTGATCCCCTTCGGCGGCCAGTTCGCCCGTGCCGAGGTCGTCGTCCGCGATGAGGATCGGATCGAGCACCGCCTCCTCGCCTCGGTCAGCCGCGCCGACGGCCGACGGCACCTGCTGGACGGCAACGTTGCCGAACCCGCCGAACTGGCCGCCCATCGACCCCCCGTCGCCGTCTTCTCACCGGATCGCCTGACCCTGATCAAGGGCCCGCCCGCCGAGCGCCGCGCCCACCTCGACCGCTACATCGCCGCCCGCTGGCCCTCGCGTTCGGGACTGCGGCAGCGCTACGGCCAGGCGCTGGCGCAGCGCAACGCGCTGCTGACACGGCTTGCGGGCGGCGGCTCCGGCGCCGATCTGGACATCTGGGACGCGGCCCTTGCCGAGACTGCCGAGACCCTGATCGAAGCCCGCGCCGAGGCGGTTGCCGAGCTCGCACCGCCTTTTGTCGCCGCGGCCGATGACCTCGGCTTGGCGGGCGGCGGCACGATCGAGTACGCGCCGCGCGCCGGCGGCGATGCCGCGCAGATCCGGGCCGGACTGGAGCAGCGCCGCGACGCAGATCTGAGGCTCGGGCGTACCTCGTGGGGACCGCACCTCGACGAGTTGAAGGTTTCCGCGGGCGAGAAGTCGCTGCGCCGCTATGGCTCACAGGGTCAGCAGCGGGCAGCGTTACTGGCCCTGCTCTTCGCTCAGCGCGAGGCTTTGCTTGCGGCACATCGGGTCGCGCCGCTGCTGCTGCTCGACGACGTGATGAGCGAGCTCGATCCGCAACGCCGCGATCGTCTGGTCGAGCGTCTGACGCGAGGTGGCCAGGCGCTGATCACCGCCGCCGCCGAAGAGTCCGTGCCCGCGCCGGCGTTGGAGCGGTTGGTGCGGATGCCGTTCGACGTCGTCGACTCGGCGGCCGCATGAGTCGTCGCCGGGTCCCCCGTCCGGCTTCGACGGCGTTTCGCGCGGCGTTGCGGCAGGCTGCTCCGAAGACGCGGCTGGCGGCCGTGCAGTCGGTCTGGGAGGAGGTTGTCGGCGAGCGCCTGGCCGCCGCCGCGAAGCCGGTGTCCGAACGCGATGGGGCGATAACGATCGCTTGCGCGGACCCCGTCTGGATGCAGGAGCTCGACCTGATGCAGGAGCAGCTTCAAAGCGGTCTGCGCGAGCGGCTCGGCGAGGACGCACCACGCAGTTTGCGCTTTCGTCTGAAAGGCGATGGAGTTTAGGCACGTTTTACGTGATTTGCAGGCCTTTTGTTACCGGGCGCAGGCCTTTCCAGGGGCTCGAACTGGTATCCTTATGTCAACTCGAACTTTGCCCCGACCAGGCGCACCGAGAGCGCCAGGCGGTCGGGGTTTTCTGTGAGACGCGGAAAGGACCAGTTGTCGAAGAAGAATGAGAACGCCGCTGGGGGAGATTCCTACGGCGCCAAGGACATCACCGTCCTCGAGGGACTGGAAGCGGTCCGCAAGCGTCCCGGCATGTACATCGGCTCGACCGGTCCGCGTGGCCTCCACCATCTCGTCTACGAGGTGGTCGACAACTCGGTCGACGAGGCCATTGCCGGCCACTGCAGCGAAGTCCGCGTCGTCCTCCACCCCGACGACAGTTGCACCGTCAGCGATGACGGACGCGGGATCCCGGTCGAAGAACTGAAGAAGGAGAAGCGCCCGGCGGCGGAGGTGGTGTTGACGACGCTGCACGCCGGCGGCAAGTTCGGCGACGGCGGGGGCTACAAAGTCTCCGGCGGATTGCACGGCGTCGGGGTCTCCGTCGTCAACGCTCTCTCCGAGAAGCTGCATTTGCGGATCAGCCGCGACGGGCACGTCTGGAGCCAGGATTACGAGCGGGGCAAACCGCAGGGCCCGCTTACCGCCGCCGAGGCGACGAAGCAGACCGGCACGACGCTGACCTTCCAGCCGGACGCGGAAATCTTCGAGGAGGTCGAGTTCGACTTCCAGACCCTGGCCGAGCGGCTGCGCGAGACCGCCTTCCTCACCCGCGGCCTGAGGATCGAATTGGTCGACGAGCGTGGCCAGACCAACAGCGTCACCTTCCAGTACGAGGGCGGGATCGAGGATTTCGTCCGCCACCTCAACGAGAACAAGGACACGTTGCACAACAAGACGATCTTCTTCGACGGCGAGGAGGAGGAGGGTCAGGTCGAGGTGGCGATGCAGTGGAACTCCTCCTACCAGGAGTCGATCTTCAGCTTCGCCAACAACATCAACACGCACGAGGGCGGCTCCCACCTCTCCGGCTTCCGTTCGGCGCTGACCCGCACCCTGAACGCCTACGCGCGCAGCAAAGGGCTGCTCAAAGAGAAAGACGGCAACCTCGGCGGCGAGGATGTGCGCGAGGGCTTGACCGCGGTGATCTCGGTCAAGCTCCGCGATCCGCAGTTCGAGGGGCAGACCAAGACCAAACTCGGCAACCCGCCGATCCGCGGGCTGGTCGAGGAGACGGTCAACCGCAAGCTCGTCGAGTTCCTCGAGGAGAACCCGGGCGAGGCGCGGCGAATCATCACCAAGGCGATCGACGCATCGCGCGCCCGCGACGCCGCTCGCAAAGCCCGCGACCTGACCCGCCGCAAGTCGGCGCTGGAGAACTCGACTCTGCCCGGCAAGCTGGCCGACTGCACGGTCAAGGATCCGCGCGACGCGGAGATCTTCGTGGTCGAGGGCGACTCTGCCGGCGGCTCGGCGAAGCAGGCCCGCGACCGCTCGACCCAGGCGGTGCTGCCGCTGCGCGGCAAGATCATCAACGTCGAGAAGAGCCGCATCGACAAAGTGCTGGCCAACACCGAGGTGCAGGCGCTGATCACGGCGATCGGCACCGGGGTCCACGACGAGTTCAACCTCGAGGACGCCAGGTACCACAAAATCGTCATGGCAACCGACGCCGACGTCGACGGTGCCCACATCCGCACCCTGGTCCTCACCTTCCTTTACCGGCAGATGCCCGAGCTGATCGACGCCGGCTACGTCTACATCGCCAAACCGCCGCTCTACCGGGTCAAGCAGGGCAACCAGGAGACCTACCTGGAGCGCGAGTCCGAACTGGAGGAGCTGTTGCTGCGCGACAAGCTCGAGGAGATCGAGGTCGCCGATGCCAACGGCAAGACGACGAAGCTGAGCAAGAGTCGCTGGCAGAGCTACGTCAGGCGGGCGAAAGAGTACGAGGGCTGGGGCTCTTCGCTGCAGGCGGAGTTCGGCCACGAGACCGTGCGCTTCCTCGAGGAGTCGAGCCTGCTCGACGAGGAGGTCGCGACGCTCGCCGGCGCCCGCAAGGTGTTGAGCAGCAAGGCGAAGGAGGGCGAGCCCTTCGAGACCGAGGTCGTCGAGGACTCCGACGCAGAGCTGGTGGTGAAGGCGATCGAACGCAAGAGCGGCTTGGCCAGAACCCACCGCCTACCGCGCGAGCTGTTCGAGCACCACGACTACCGCAAATTCGCCGAGGTGCACGCAGCGCTGTTGAAGCAGGTCGGTCGCGCGCCCTTCGAGGCGCGCTTCAGCGGCCGCACCTCGACCGCGCTCTCTTTCCAGGCGCTGCGCCCGGCCGTGCTCGAGCTGGCCCGTCACGGCGTCCAGCTGACCCGCTTCAAGGGCCTCGGCGAGATGAACGCCGACCAGCTGCGCGAGACGACGATGGACCCCGCGACCCGGACGCTGGCCCGGGTCACTCTCGAGGACGCGACCGCGGCAGACCAGATCTTCTCGATGCTGATGGGCGACCAGGTGGGCCCCAGGCGCGACTTCATTGAGAGCAATGCAAAGGATGTGAAGTTCCTTGATGTGTAAATGGGACAGGCGCTGATGGCGCTGGAGGCTCTGACGGGCAGGATCGAAGAGCGCGAGCTCGAGAAGGAGATGCGCTCCTCGTATCTCGATTACGCGATGAGCGTGATCGTCGGTCGCGCCCTGCCCGACGCGCGCGACGGGCTCAAGCCGGTTCACCGCCGTGTCCTCTACGCGATGCACGACATCGGCCTGCAGCCGACCCGGCCCTACCGCAAGTGCGCCTTCATCGTCGGCGAGGTGATGGGCAAGTACCACCCACACGGCGACTCGGCGATCTACGACACCCTCGTGCGGATGGCGCAGGAGTTCTCCCTCCGCTATCCCTTGATCGACGGCCAGGGCAACTTCGGCTCGATCGACGACGATCCGGCAGCCGCCATGAGATACACCGAGGCCCGCCTTGGCCGGCTCGCGACCGAGCTGCTGCGCGACATCGACGCCGACACGGTCGACTTCGGACCCAACTACGACGAATCGACCCAGGAGCCGCTGATCCTGCCCGCCCGCTTCCCGAACCTGCTGGTCAACGGGGCGTCGGGAATCGCGGTCGGGATGGCGACCAACATCCCCCCCCACAACTTGCGCGAGGTTGCCGCCGCGGTCACCGCCTACATCGACGACCCGGGCATCGATGTCGCGGGACTGATGGAGCACGTCAAAGGCCCCGACTTCCCCGGCGGCGGCATCATGAGCCTGGAGGGGATCCGCGACGCCTACGCCTCCGGCCGCGGCACGGTCAAGGTGCGGGCCCGCGCCCACGTCGAGCCGCTCAAGGGCGGCAAGGACGCGATCGTCGTCACCGAGCTGCCTTTCATGGTCAAGAAGGGCGGCGACAACGGCCTGATCACGAAGATCGCCGACCTCGTTCGCGACAAGAAACTGGAGGGGATCTCCGACCTGCGCGACGAGTCCGACCGCTCCGGGATGCGGCTCGTGATCGAGCTGAAGCGCGGCGGCCATCCGGCCAAGGTCGTGCTCAACAACCTCTACAAGAAAACCGCGATGCAGACGAGCTTCGGCGTCAACATGGTGGCGTTGGTCGACGGAGTTCCGCGCACCCTGGGCCTGCGCGAGCTGGTCGAGTACTACGTCCAGCATCAACGCGAGGTGGTCACCCGCCGCACCCAGTACGAACTGCGGCGCGCCGAGGCCCGTGCCCACATCCTCGAGGGGTTGCTGATCGCGCTCGACAACCTCGACGCGGTGATCAAACTGATCCGCGGCTCCGCCGACCCCGACGAAGCGCGCGACGGTCTGATCGCGAAATTCGAGCTCTCGCGCGAGCAGGCGCAGGCGATCCTCGACATGCGGCTGCAGCGGCTTACCGCGCTGGAGGCCGACAAAGTACGGGCCGAGCACGCCGACCTGATGGAGCGGATCGGCGAGCTGCGGGCGATCCTCGGCGACGAGGCGAGGGTGCTGGGGCTGGTCAAGGAGGAGCTGGCCGAGATCGTCGAGTCCTACGGCGACGAGCGCCGCACCGAAATCGGCCACTTCGAGGGCGACGTCGGGATCGAGGACATGATCGCCGACCAGCAGATGGTGATCTCGCTGACCGCTTCGGGCTACGTCAAGCGGCTGCCGCTCGCCACCTACCGCCAGCAGCATCGCGGCGGCGTCGGGGTGATGGGGATGAACATGAAGGAGGACGACTACATCGCCCACCTCCACATCTGCTCGACCCACGACTACCTGCTCTTCTTCACCAACCGCGGCAAGGTCTACCGACTCAAGGTCTACGAGCTGCCGGAGGGCTCGCGCACGGCGAAAGGAAGCGCTCTGGTCAACCTCCTACCGCTGCGCGAAGGCGAGAAGGTGATGGCGGTGATCCCGACCCGGGACTTCAAAGAGAACAAGTACCTGGCCTTCGCCACCGCCAAGGGCCAGTTCAAGAAGACCGAGTTTCTCGCTTACAACACGCCGATCCGCGCCGACGGGATCATCGCGATCAAGGTGCGCGACGGCGACGAGCTGGTCCAGGTGCGGATGACCTCGGGCGAGGACGACATCCTGATGGTCTCCAAGTCGGCGCACGCCGTGCGTTTCTCGGAGGAGGAGGCGCGACCGATGGGCCGCGACACCTCCGGCGTGAAAGGGATGAACGTGAGCGCCAAGGTCGGCGGCGAGGCGAACCGGGTGCTGGCGATGGACGTCGCCCGCGACGACACCGAGCTCTTCGTCGTCACCGAGAACGGCTACGGCAAGCGAACTTCGATCGCCGAGTACCCGCGCAAGGGCCGCGGCACGAAAGGCGTTCTGACCGCCAAGCTGACCGAGAAGAAGGGCGGCCTGGCTGGCGCTCTGATCGTGCGCGAGCACCAGGAGCTGCTGTTCATCTCCCAACTGGGGATGGTGCAGCGGACCTCGGCCAGTGGGATCTCGACGATGGGCCGGCCCACGCAGGGGGTGAAGGTGATGAACATCAAGGACGACGATCGGATCAGCGCCGTCGCCCTGGTGGTCGAGTCGGGCGAGCCGGCCCCGACCAACGGCGACGCGCCGGTGCAGGACGAGCTCAGCGAGTAGGAGGGACGGGGGTCGCGAGGCTCACCAGGACCAGCCCGTCCTCTACTGCGCGCTAGGCAGCCACGGGTAAGTACTGCTGCCAGGCAGGCGGGATGTTGGGGCTGGCCACCTGGATGAAGATGCTTGGGCCCGGGGCCTTTGGCGACTTCTTCGGGTGCATCTGGATCTCGTGGGGGAGGCGGTTGCCCTTGCGGCGGTTGCAGCTGGCGCAGGCGGCGACGATGTTTCCCCAGACCGATTTGCCGCCGCGGCTGCGGGGGATGACGTGGTCGACGGTCAGTCCGGATTTGGTCGAGCCGCAGTACTGGCAGGTCCAGGCGTCGCGGGCCAGGACAGCACGCCTGGTGATCTTGCGCCGGTGTGCCTCGCGAGGCACCCGCACGTAGCTGACCAGCCGGATCACGTCGGGCCGCTCCATCGTCATGTGCTCGGAGTGGATCGCCCCCTCCCGTCGCTCCAGCAGCTCGGCTTTCTCCTTCAAGAGCAGCACAGCAGCGCGTCTCAACGTGCAGACGTTGATCGGCTCATACGTCGCATTCAAAACAAGGACGCGTGCCATCTTGCTCGGGAATTCTACGCAGGCGGTGAGCGGGGAAGGGCCGGGGGCGGTTCCGATGGAGCCTCGCGAAGCGGCTCCGCAGAGTTATTCCGGGCCGCGAAGCGGCTCAAGATTCGTGCGCGAAGCGCACATGGGCTCCATCGGAACCGCCCCCGGCCCTTCTGTCTCAGCCGGCAGGGTAAGAGCCCAAGATACGAACCGATTCTGCCTTCTCGCGCAGCGACGCAAGAGCCTCGGAGATAGCTGGGTCGCTCGTTGACCCTTCCAAGTCGCAGAAAAACATGTAGCGCCCCAGGCCTTGGCGCGCCGGGCGTGACTCGATGCGGCTCAGGTTGACGCCGCGACCTGAGAACTCCTGCAGCGCCTCCACCAGAGCGCCAGGGTGGTCTGCTCCCAGCTCGGAGAAGACGAGCGAAGTCCGCCAGGCGCCCCCACCGGACGGCTTCGTGTCGGCAGGTGCGATCCAGACGAAGCGGGTGACGTTGTCGGACTCGTCCTCGATCCCTTCGCGCAGCACCGCGCAGCCGTAGAGCTCGGCAGCGGCGCGGGCGCCGATAGCAGCCCAGGGCCGCACCGACTCGCCGACCATGCGCACCGCCTCGGCCGTGCTGCTGACGCTGCGCCGTTCCACTCCGGGCAGGTTCTCGCGCAGGAAGCCGGCGCACTGAGCAAGCGGCTGCGGGTGCGAGAGGATCGCCGATACCTGCTCCAGCTCGACCCCTTCCCGGGCGATCAGATGTGCATGGACGCGGAAGTCATGCTCGCCGACGATCGTGACCGCGCTCGTGTCGAAGGCCAGCGTGTCCAGCGTGCTCCGCACCGACCCCTCGATCGAGTTCTCGAACGGCACAAAGGCCCGATCCGACTCCCCTCGCTCCACAGAGACGATCGCATCGTGGACAGTCGGCGTCCGCACCAGCTCCATCTCCCCCTCCGGAGAAGCCTCGCTCAAGGCGTCTTCCGTGAACGTCCCCGCGGGCCCGAGAAACGAGATCTTCATCTGAGTGAGAGTCGGGGCTGGCGGTGGGTGGGGTGGACGGGTCTGCTGGAGCCTCGCGAAGCGGCTCCGCAGAGTGATTCAAAC
>DASUZP010000102.1:0-10899 GCA_036376775.1 Solirubrobacterales bacterium
CAGATCGCTGAAGGCCGAGAAGCCGAGCAGGATGCCGAACAGCGCCATATTCCAGTTGGCGACCGGTGCCTCGAGGATCGCGACAACGACCGCAGCGGCGAGCGCCAACAGAAGAAGGACGTAACTCAGGCGTGTGGGCCGTTGCTTTTCCATCGATATTGCCGGGCCGGTAGCCGCAAGCAAGCCTCGGTCACTGGAATTTTCTCGCCGACTCGCCGGTTCCTGCGCCTGGGTGCAAAGTTTGCGACGACCGCAACCTGCGATATCAAGGTAGTGGGTCGTCGAACCCCCGGCAACCCGATAGGACTACCTGGCCAATACCTTGCAATCTACGCAAATTCCGCACATGACGTCCCTAAAAAAGCAAAAGGGCACCCGAGGGGAGCCCTTTTACCCAAATGCGATGCGCCGGTCCGGCGCTCGCTTTACGTCTCAAGTCTTAGAACTTGTAGCCCATGCGTTTCATCCCTTCAGTCGAAGCCCGGACGGGGTATCTCGCACACGTTCCACGCGAGAAACTTTCTAGTTGCTGGCAAGTTTGTAGCACAACTTGGCGAAAACCTGTGCATCTGCAACGAAACTTGTGCAATAAACGCGTGGGGACTTCAAGCGAATAATGGGTAATCCGAGCCTACGAGGCCCTCTGAAACGGCCGGCGTTCCGCCGCCTGGCCCTCTCCTACGCGGTAAACGAGCTGGGCGACTGGCTCGGCATCGTCGCCCTCTCGGTCCTCGTCTTCGACCTGACCGGCAGCGCCCTGGCCACGGCGCTGCTCTTCATCGGGACCGGTTTCCTGCCGGCCCTGCTGACCCCGGTTCTGGTCGCGCGCCTGGAGCAGCCACAGCCGCGCTTCGTCCTGCCGACGATCTACGCCGGCGAGGCGGCCGCTTTTGGCGCCCTGGCGCTGCTCGCCGGCCATTTCTCGCTGGCCGCCGTGGTCGCGGTCGCCACGGTCGACGGCGCCCTGGCGCTGACGGCGAGGGCGCTGACCCGCGCGGTCTCCGCGGCGATGCTCGAGCCCGAGGGCGAACTGCGCGCCGGCAACGCGATCCTCAACATCGCCTTCACCAGCGGGGCCGCCCTGGGCCCGGCCATCGCCGGCGCGGTCGTCGCCGCGCTCGGCGTCCAGTCGGCGCTGCTGCTCAACGCCGTCTCCTTTTACGCAATTGCCTGCATCCTGCTGACAGCCCGGCGCCTACCCCAGCCCGAGCCGGAACCGGGGGCCCGCATCCTGAAGAGAGTTCGCGCCGGCCTCGGCTATATCCGCAGGCAGCGCACGCTGCGTCGCCTGCTCGGAGCGCAGGCGACGGCGCTCGTCTTCTTCTCGGCGGTGATCCCGATCGAGGTCGTCTACGCCAAGGAGACGCTGGGCGTCGGCGACACGGGCTACGGCGTGATGCTCGGCAGCTGGGGCGCCGGCATGGTGCTCGGCAGCGTGATCTTCGCCACCCTGCGCCGCGCCCCGCTGCCGCTGCTGCTCTTCTTCAGCACGATCGCGATCGGCGCCGGCTACCTCGGCATGGCCGCCGCCGAGACGCTGGCGGCTGCCTGCGTGGCATCGGCGATCGGCGGCACCGGCAATGGCGTCCAGTGGGTCGCCGTGGTCAGCGCCGTGCAGGAGCTGACGACGCCGACCATGCAGGCGCGGGTGATCGGGACGCTCGAATCGACCGCCTCGGCGACCCCCGGCATCGGCTACCTGCTCGGCGGGCTGATCGCCTCCGGGTGGAGTCCGCGAGCGACGTTCCTGGTCGCGGGAGTCGGCGTTATGGCGATTGTTGTCGCCTCGGCGCTGCTCCTGGGCAGGAATTGGCCTCTGGAGCGAGGAAAAGAACGTCCAGGGAGCGTTGACGCCGCCGACGAGCTTATGGTGGAGTTAATTCCCGCAGAGGCCCTGTCCAGTCCGAATCGGAGGTCGTGACGTGAGGAAAGTGCAAGCAGCGCTGGCAATTTTGGGGGTTGTGGCAATGGCGCTGGTCTTGGCCTCGTGCGGTAGCTCGGGGGGCAAGGAAGGCGGCACCCTCCACGGGACCTACGCCTCGTTCCCAGACGCCCTCGATCCGGCACTCGCGCGCACGGTCGAAGCCTGGACGGCGATGTACGACACCTACCTGCCGCTGCTGACCTATGCCCACGCCGACGGTGAGGCGGGCAGCAAGGTCGTCCCGGCCCTCGCCGAGAGCCTGCCCAAGGTCAGCAAGGACGGCAAGACCTACACGCTCACCCTGCACAAAGGCCTCAAATACTCCGACGGCACGCCGGTCAAGGCCTCCGACTTCCCCGCATCGGTGGAACGGATGTTCAAGCTCAACTCGGGCGGCTCGCCGTTCTACACCGGGATCGTCGGCGCCGAAAAGTTCGCCGAAACCAAGTCGGGCGGCATCTCCGGCATCAAGGCCGACGACAAGACGGGCCAGATCACGATCCAGCTGACCAAACCGCGCGGCACCTTCACCAGCGAGCTGGCGCTGATGTACGTCGCCGTCCTGCCGGCAGACACCCCGGCGAAGAACATGACGGCCGACCCGCCCCCGGCGACGGGTCCCTACGAGATCGTCAAGTCCCAACCGGGCCGTGGCTGGTCCTACGACCGCAATCCGCAGTGGGAGAAGGCCAACGGGAAGTTGATCGCCAGCGTGCCCAGCGGCCATCTCGACAAGATCGACATCAAGGTCGTCAGCAACCCGTCCACCCAGGTCAACGAAGTCGAACGCGGCAGCTCCGACTGGATGCAGACGACGATCCCCACCGACCTCTACAACAGCGTCAAGGAAAAGTACGAAGGCAGCCAGTTCCGGGTCGAGCCGACGATCAGCAACTACTTCTTCTGGATGAACACGACGAAGCCGCCGTTCGACGATCTGAAGGTGCGCCAGGCGGTCAACTACGCGCTCAACGGCGCCGCGATGGAACGGGTTTACGCCGGCACGCTGAAAGCCAACCAGCAGATCCTCCCGCCGGGGATGCCCGGCTACAAGAAAATCGAACTCTACCCCTACAACATGGCGAAGGCGAAGGAACTGATCGCCGAAGCGAGTCCCTCCGACCGCGACGTCACGGTCTGGGTCGACGACGAAGACCCCAACAACCAGGCCGCCGCCTACTACCAGGGGGTCCTGAAGAAACTCGGCTTCAACGCCAAGCTGAAGGAAATCGCCGCCGAAGACTTCTTTCCGCTGATCGGCAACCAGTCGACGCCCGATCTCGATACCGGCTGGCTTGACTGGTACGAGGACTACCCGCATCCGAACGACTTCTTCCAGCCGCTGCTCGCCGGCGAAAGCATCCTGCCGCAGGAAAACAGCAACCTCGCTCAGATCGACGACCCGAAGCTGAACGCGAAGATCGCCCGGCTGGAGGAAGAACCACTCGGCCCCAAACAGGAAGCCGAATACGCGGACCTCGACCGCGAATACATGGAACAGGCACCGTGGGCTCCCTACGGCTCACGGACGGTCTCGACCTTCGTCTCGGACGCGATCGACCTCGAAGACATCGTCTTCAACCCGACCTTCGGGCAGGATCTGGCCAGCTTCCAGCTCAAGTAGCCGCCGGCCGCTGCACAATAGGCGGGTGGTCGAGGGGTCCCAGCCAGCGGGCGCGGCGCCGACAGGCGCCGGCCCGTGGGGCGTGGCCCTGCGGCGCCTGCGGCGCAACAGGCTCGTGCTCGCCGCGCTGGCGCTCTTCGTCCTGATCGTCCTCTTCAGCCTGGCGGCGCCGCTCTGGGCCGTGCACGTCGCCCACACCGGCCCCAACACGACCCACACGCTGGCGAAGGTCGAAGTGGACGGCGAGAAGCGGGAAGTCGTCGACCCGACCGGCAAGCCGACCGGACCGCTCTGGTTCGGCGCCGGCGGCAGGTTCTTCCTGGGGGCCGACGGCAGTCTCGGCCGCGACGAGATGGTGCGCCTGATGTACGGCGGACGGACCTCCCTTTTCATCAGCCTGATCGCCGCGTTGATCACCACCGCGCTCGGAGCCGCGCTGGGCCTCCTCGCCGGGTACTTTCGTGGCTGGCCGGACACGCTGATCTCGCGTGCGCTGGACGTGATCTGGGCTTTCCCCGTGCTGTTGCTGGCGATCGCCCTCGGTCTGGTGCTCGCGGTCGGCGGGCTGCAGATCGGTCCGGTCACGATCCCGAGCGGCTCGATCTGGATTCCGATCATGGTCATCAGCGTCGTCTTCGTCACCTACACGGCGCGCCCGGTGCGCGGCGAGGTGCTCTCCCTGCGAGAAAAGGAGTTCGTCGAGGCAGCGGTCGCCCAGGGCGCGGGCCCAGCGCGGGTGATGTTCGGGGAGCTGCTCCCCAACCTCTGGTCGACGATCATCGTCTTCTTCACGATCAACGTCGCCAACAGCATGCTGCTCGAGTCCGCCCTTTCCTTTCTCGGCGTCGGAGTGCAGCCGCCCAACGCATCGTGGGGCACGATGATCGCCACCGGCAGCACCCTGATCAAGAGCGCTCCACTGCTGACGATCCTGCCGGGGGCGATGATCCTGCTCACGGTCCTCGCGCTGAACGTCCTCGGCGACGGACTGCGGGACGCCCTGGACCCGAAATCGAAGCTGCGCCTCGAGGTTCACGCCGGCCTGGCCGAGCCCGAGGGGACGCCGGTCTGATGGGCCGCTTCATCGTCCGCCGGCTGCTGGGCATGGTCGCCGTCCTGTTCGCCGTCTCGGTTCTCGCCTTTCTGATCTTCAACGTGATCCCCAACTCGGACCCGGCCCAGCGGATGGCCGGCCGCAACGCGACGCCGCAGCTCGTCGCCAGCATCACCGAAGAATGGGGTTTCGACGAGCCGCTGCCGCAGCAGTACCTGACGATGATGGGCAACATCCTCAGCGGCGACGTGATCTCTTACACCAACCGCGAAAACGTCGACGAACGGATCGTCGAAGGGGTCCCGGCGACGTTCTCGCTGTGCCTCGGAGCGGCGCTGCTCTGGCTGACCTTCGGAATCCTCTTCGGCTACCTCTCGGCGGTGCGAGCCGGAGGCTGGCTGGACAGGGTGCTGACGGTGGTCGCGGTGACGGGCATCTCGATCCCCGTCTTCTGGCTGGCGGCCGTCTTGCTCAACTATCTCTCCTACCAGGCGGGGATCTTCCCCTCCGGCGGCTACGTCGGGCTGACCGAAGAACCGCTCGATTGGGCCTATCACCTGCTGCTGCCGTGGCTCACGCTGGCCGTCGTCCAGATCGGCTTCTACAGCCGCGTCCTGCGCTCGAACATGCTCGACGCGATGAGCGAGGACTACGTCCGCACCGCGCGCGCCAAGGGGCTGAGCGAGCGCCGCGTGATGACGCGCCACGTGCTGCGCAACTCGCTGATCCCGATCGTCACCCTCTTCGGACTCGATGTGGGCGTGCTGCTCGGCGGCACGATCCTGGTCGAAGCGATCTTCAACCTCAACGGCATCGGTCAGTACGCCTTCGAATCGCTCAAGGGCCTCGACCTGCCGCCGATCATGGCGATCGTCCTCTTCGGCGCCTTCTTCGTCGTCCTCTTCAACGCCCTTGCCGATATCGCCTACGCCTATCTCGATCCGCGGGTCAAATTGGAAGACTCGGCGCAGTGAGGACATGTCTGCCGTGAGCGAGCCGCTGCTCAGCGTCAACGACCTGCGGGTCGGCTTCGTCACCGAAGGCGGTTTGGTGCAGGCGGTCGACGGTGTCTCCTTCGACCTCGCCCCCGGCGAGGTGCTGGCGATCGTCGGTGAGTCGGGCTCGGGCAAGAGCGTCACCGCGCAGACGATCGTCGGCCTCACGCGCTCCCCGAACACGCGCCTCGACGGCTCGATCCGACTCGGCGGGACCGAGCTGATCGACGCCGACGATGCCCAGCTGCGCAGGGTTCGCGGCGAGCGGATCGCGATGGTCTTCCAGGACCCGATGACCTCCTTCAACCCCGTCTACCGGATCGGCAACCAACTGGTCGAGGCGATCCGGGCGCACCGTCCCGAGGTCAGCGAGACCGAGGGGCGCAGGCGAGCGATCGAGTTGCTCGACTCGGTGGGCCTGTCGGATGCCGAGCGGCAGGTGAACCGCTACCCGCATGAGTTCTCCGGCGGGATGCGACAGCGGGCGATGATCGCAATGGCGCTGGCGCTGGAGCCCGAAGTGCTGATCGCCGACGAGCCGACCACGGCGCTCGACGTCACGATCCAGGCGCAGATTCTCGAGCTGCTGCGACAGCTCAACCGCGAACGGAATCTGGCGACGATCCTGATCACCCATGACTTCGGCGTCGTCGCCGAACTCGCCGACCGGGTCCTGGTCATGCACGACGGCAAGATCGTCGAGCGGGGCGACCTCGACGATGTCTTCTACGCGGCCAAGGACGCCTACACGCGCCAGCTGCTCGGCGCCGTCGTCCGCCTCGACCAGGCACCGTCGCTGCGGCCGAGCCCGGGCGCAGCACCGCTGCTCGAGGTACGCGATCTGGTCAAGCATTTCCCGGTCAAGCGGGGGCTACTGTTCGACCGCGAAGTCGACCGCGTCCGGGCGGTGGACGGCGTCAGCTTCAGCGTCGCCCAGGGCGAAACCCTCGGCCTCGTGGGCGAGTCCGGCAGCGGCAAGTCGACCCTTTCGCGGACGGTGCTGCAGCTGCTGGCTCCGACCTCGGGCTCGGTCCGGTTCGAGGGCCGCGAGATCGGCGGCCTCTCGCGCCGGCAGATGCGACCGCTGCGCGCCGACATGCAGATGATCTTCCAGGACCCCTACGCCTCGCTCAACCCGCGCAAGCGGATCGGCCAGATCGTCGCCGAGCCCCTGCGACTTCATCGCCGGGCCTCGGGTTCGGAGCTGCGCCGCAAGGTCCAGAAGCTGCTCGACCGGGTCGGACTCTCGCCCGCCCACTACGACCGCTATCCGCACGAGTTCTCGGGTGGGCAGCGACAACGGGTCGGGATCGCCCGCGCCCTGGCCCTGCAGCCGAAGCTGATCGTCGCCGACGAGCCGGTCTCCGCCCTCGACGTCTCGATCCGCGCCCAGATCACCGACCTGCTCGAAGACCTGCAGGAGGAACTCGGGCTCACCTATGTCTTCGTCGCCCACGACATCGGCGTCGTCCGCCACGTCTCCGACCGGATCGCGGTCATGCACAACGGCAAGATCGTCGAGCAGGGGCCCGCCGACCAGGTCTGCGAGCAGCCGTCGGATCCCTACACCAGGGCCCTGCTCGCCGCGGTGCCGGTACCCGACCCGCGCGAAACCCGCGCCCGTCGGGGATCATCTGCCCTGTGACCCTGCCGCTCGCGCCGCCGATCAAACCGCAGCTCGCGCTAACCCGCAAAGAGCTGCCCCGCGGCGAGGAGTGGGCCTACGAGCAGAAGCTCGACGGCTTCCGCGCGATCGTCTTCGTCGACGGCGAGGACGCCTACATCCAGTCGCGCGGCGGCAAAGACCTGACCCGCTACTTCCCCGAGCTGAGCTTCGCGCCCGGGCGCTATGTGCTCGATGGCGAGCTCGTCATCCGCGATGCCGAGGGCAGGCTCGAATTCGACGCGTTGCAGGAACGCATCCACCCGGCCGCATCGCGGATCAACCTACTGTCGAAGGAGATCCCGGCCGGCTACGTCAGCTTCGACCTGCTCGCCAAGGGGGACGAGGCGCTGCTCGATACGCCGTTCGGAGAGCGGCGCGCTCGACTCGAGGCACTGGCGCAACAGACCGGCGTGGAGCTGAGCAAACTCAGCCCCGATCCCGAGCAAGCCGAGCAGTGGCTGCGCAAGACCGAGGGGACGATGGCCAAGCGGCTAGACGCCGTCTACATCCCCGGCAAACGCAAAGGCATGGCCAAGATCAAGCGCGAGCGCGAGATCGACTGCGTGGTCATGGGCTGGCGACCGGGCAAAGAGGAGGGCACCGTCGGCTCGCTGATCCTGGGGCTGTACGACGGCGACGAGCTCCGCTCGGTCGGTCACATCTCGGGCTTCAGCGCCGAAGCCAAACGGGCGATGCCCAAGATGCTGGCGCCGCTCGAGACGGGTGACAGCGGTACGGCAGAGCCGAGCCGTTGGACCGGCGGGCGCGACCTCGAGTGGGTCGCGCTGCGGCCGGAGCTGGTGATCGAAGTCGGCTATGACCACGCTGCGACGGGCAGAATTCGACACGGCGCCCGCTTCCGCCGTTTTCGCGACGACAAAGACCCTCGCGAGTGCACCTTTGATCTACTGGACGAAGGCTGACGCTAGGAAGGTGTCGGGGGTGTCCGCCCGCTTGCTGGGTTTTTCGCCTCTGCGCCAGAGGCCGTCCGAGATCGCTGTTGGGCGAAAAAGGGGACGCCGCTGCGCGGGCGGACACCCCCGACACCTTCCGACAGCAGCTCCCGCCGCTCAGAACAATCGTTCCTGGCTGGCGGGTCCTGTCGGGGCGGTCCCCCCTGCCCCGCCACCCGCCGGAGAGGCGCTTCTGGCTGACGAGCTTCCGAGGCGCCGACCACGGCCCCAACCTCGAACAGCTTGAGTCGCTTGCTTACGTTGCTCCAGCCGCATGTAGGCGCGCTTTCCGGAGTAGAGCTGTTCGTAGCGGGGCAGGAGGTCCGGGCGTTTGGTCTCCAGCCAGCCGAAAAAGACGTCGCGGACCTCGCCGCGTAAGTGGAGGGCGACGCCGCCCAGGAAGGTGGCGTTTGCCTGTTTTGCTCGCTCGACTATGGGCCGGACCTGCTCTGGGCTGTCGTTGATGCCGGGCATCAGCGGGGCTATGAGAACGCCAGAGTCGATGCCGCGGGAGCGGAGCTCGGCGACGGCGTCAAGGCGCGCGGCCGGACTGGGCGTGTGCGGCTCGGTGGCACGCCAGGCCTCCTCGTCGAGAGTCGGGACGGAGAGGTTGACCGAGACCGGCAGGCGCTTCGCCATCCGCTCGAAGAGGTCGATGTCGCGCAGCGCCAGCGGCGACTTGGTCAGCACGGAGACGGGCGTGTCGGCCGCTTCCAGGGCCGCCAGGATCTCCGGCATGAAGCGGTAGCGGCTCTCGACCCACTGGTAGGGATCGGTGTTGGTCCCCAGCGCCACCAGGTCGCGCTTCCAGCCCGGCCTGGCCAGCTCCGCCCGCAGCACCTCCGGCACGTTGACCTTGACGACGATCTCGCGCTCGAAGTCCCGCCCGGCGTCGAAGTCGAGATAGGTGTGCGAGCTCCTGGCGAAGCAGAAAACGCAGGCGTGCGTGCATCCCCGAAACGGATTGACCGTGTAGTTGAAGCCGTAGCGGCCGCCGGGTACGTGATTCAGCGCCGAGCGGGCGCGCACCTCATGGAACTTGATCCCCATCGCCTCCGGCGCGTCGAAGGTGCGCACGACCGTCCCGTCGCCGACCCCCGGCAAGCGCATGTCGTTCTCAATTCGCTGCTCGTCCCAGCGCATACGAACATATGTTCGCAAACGGCCAGGACAGCGTCGATCGCAGCATTTGGGGGTCCATAGACCCCCAAATGCTTCACCGGTGAACGCGCGACTAGATGCTGGAGCCGGTCTCGTCGCGCTTGAAGGTCTCGAGCTGGTCGAGGGCTTTGGCGCGTGCTTTTGAGCGCAGCGGCGGCAGCAGCGCCACCAGGGTGCCGCTCGGACCGAGTGCCTGCTTTGCCCAACGACGGAAGTCGAACTCGTCGACGTGGTCGACGATCTTGCCGTCGGCGAAACCGAACTTCGCCTGGATGTCGTTGACCACGGGGCGACCGGTGGAGAACGTGTAGCGGGCGATCCAGTGCGCCGAACCCGACGTCTCATTGGCCTCGTGCTCGTGCAGCTCGATCTCCAGGTCGGTGGCGCGGCTGGTCAGCATCCGCCACATCGCGCCGATATCGGCGCCTTGGAGATCACCGAAGGCGGGGTCGCAGAAATGGGCGTCTTGGGCATACTCGGCGGTCATCGCCGCACCGTTGCACTGCCCGAAGGCGGCGTAGAAGCGCTCGATCGTCTCGCGGTTTGCGTCAGACCCCACGCGCCCACCCTAGCCGCTACCGGGGCAGCTTGCCCTCGATCACGTAACGCAACACGTCGACCACCTGCTCGGCGGTGCGCGCCGTGCCCTGCGCGGCCCGATCGACCTCCTTCAGCGCGTGGTCGAACTCGGCGTCATGCAAAGTGACGTAGGGCGTGCCCAGCGCGGCGGCGTAGCCAGCGTCGAAGGCGGCGTTCCACTGGCGGTATTTGTCGCCGAAGCGGACGACGACCAGGTCGGCGGCACGGATCAGCGTCTGGGTGCGGATCGCGTTGACGCCCGCACCCATGTGGTCGCGCCAGAAGGGCTCGTTCTCCTCGCCCAGCGTGCCGACGCCGGCGTCGTCGGAGGCGGCGTGGTCGGTGACCGGCGCCGAGAAGGCGACCGGCAGGTCGGCCTCGCGCACGCCGGCTTCGATCCGCTCGCGCCAGTCGGAGTGGATCTCCCCCGCGAGGTAGACGCTCCAAGAGCCACTGTTCATCGGTCAATCCTATCCCTGGCGCTCGCGAAGAAGGTGGCGGCCTTTCTTCCATTAATACTCAAATGTTTTTGTTTATTGATCGCGACAGCGCTATCCATAACGGAAGGCCCCGTAACCGGGGTAATGCAAACGAAAGGAAAGAAGATGACTCGCAACCTCAAAGCCACCTGCCTTGCCCTGCTGCTCGCGGCCCTCGCCGCGATCGCACTGATGGCAACGGGCGCATTCGCCGAAGAAGAAGAAGGTGCCCCGGGAACCCTCACAGCCAGCGTATATCCCGCGACCCTGGACGGAACAGACGTGGCTGGGCAAACGAACGCGTTCACACTGTTCGGCGAAGAAATCGTCTGTCCGGACTCCAGCTACACCTCTGGCCAGATAGCTGCCGCGACGACGACCGTGACAATCACCCCGACGTACAACAACGCAAAATGCAGTGCGGGCGGAGGCGGCCACAAAGTGACAGTCACAATGAACGGCTG